>JAJDAG010000144.1 GCA_029262005.1 Candidatus Zhuqueibacterota bacterium
TGGCAACCAATGTCGGGAGAAATAATCGGGCTCTAACATGTTTTCTTCCGCCGCCGGTCATGCGTTTTCCACGGAAGATGCCACTATCACGATTGATTGGCGCAACGCCGACGAGAGCAGCGATTTGCCTGCGATTTAGAGTACCTAATTCGGGCAATTCCGTGACAAGCATCTGTGCTGTGATTTTACCAAAGCCGGGAATGGATTGTATAAGTTCGGCTTTTTGTTTTAGTTCCGGCTCCTGTTTAATTGAGTTATCCATCTCCTTGTCAACGTTTTGAAGCTGTTCTTTAATGGCACTAACGATGGCCTCAATACTCTGTTTGATTTCGTCATCGAAGATATGTTCTATGCGATTAACTTCAGCTGTGTGCATGTCCAGGAGTTGTTTTCTGCGCGCGACTAAGGCTTTTAATTTTCTGGAGTTACTATCGATGATTTTATTTGGCATTGGTTCTAAAGTCGCCGCGAATTTGGCGATAACTTGAGCATCGATTTTATCGGTCTTAGCCATTTTGCCTAAAGCACGAGCAAAATCCCGGATGCGTCTTGGGTTTACGACTGCCACTGCAAAGCCCTCTGCTTGAAGATGGCTCGCCAGGGGAACTTCGTAACCTCCGGTTGCTTCCATCACAATCAGCTCCGGGTGAAGGTCGTGACAGAGTTTAACACAGTGACTGATTCCTTCAGAGTTGTTTTTCATTTCAAAGGCTTTGTTTTTATCTAAAATAAAAAGATCAAAAGACCGTTTTGAAATGTCGATACCAATACAATTTCTCATGCTATCCTTCCTTGCAATACGGGTTCATTGAAAGTAGTAATGTCCCAAGCGACTGTTCGGACTTCAGAGAACAAAACAGTCTGCCGGATCCGGCTACTGGCGGGCTCACAAGCCCTAGGGTGGAACGATCTCGACGGACTATTTTTAAAGATAGTGTTTTGACTGATCAATGTCACTAATATTAATATACAAGGGTGGAGTCGCACTCCACCAAAAAAACATAGCATAATAAAGCCACGGAATAATGGTGGAGTTGGACTCCACCCTACGCAACTGATTTAAAATGTTAAGCATTTAAACTAATGGGAGATATCAATGCAAAAATGGTTATTCGTCGCACCATTTCTACTTCTACTGAACGCTTGTGGTGACACGAACGGTGGAATGAAAGCTGAGCGCAAAGCTCTGGCGGAACGCTTCTTTAGGGGCATTTATGGGTGCGAGCCATCCGTAGTTGACGATCTGGCCGCCGATAGTGTCGTTGTCAGCTATCCGATTTTCAAACAACTATATAATATCGATGCTTTTCGTGGGCGCGAAGCCGTTAAAGATTTTGCCACAGGCTTCTGTAGTCGATGGACCAATGCTCAATTCACCTTCCATGACGCAATTGCAGAGGGAGATAACGTTGTACTACTCTGGAGCTTCAGTGCTCGTTTCGTTGGTTCAGGTACCAGTCAGCCCGGTCAACCACCTCTAAACCAAGAACAGAGTTGGGGAGGTATCACGCTTTACCGTTTCGATAGCGCGGGTAAAATCGTAGCGGAAATCGGTGAAGAGAGCACCCCTGGTCCGATTGAACGTCTTGGTGTGAAAAACGCCGCTAACTAGAGTTTGGCAGGGTGGCGTCTCACTCCACCAAAATACATAACAGGGTAAGGCAACAGCCAGTAGGTTTACTCAAAACAGCGGCTTTACTTTTTATTACGGTTTCTTTATTTTAATCCCAGGAGAAATTTACCGGCGCAACTTTGAGTAAAAGGTGAGCAATTACATCAGGGCTAAGTTTGTCTGGAGATTGTACTTTAATTACTCTGGTAATCTTCAACCGTCAGCAAAATGGTGAAGCGGGACTCCACCCCACGTAACTTGTGTACAATGTAAAAGATTGGCCATAGTCAAGTTTTCATCGTTATGTTAGTGATGGTCATTATGACTTGGCTTGGGGCTCTATTGACGATGTGCCTGTTTTGGACAACGAGATTTTTGGGGAATAAAATGTGCGCCCAAGCCGCATTCTACAGAACTGATATAAGAAACACAACTATGGCACCATTTGGATGTCTAAACTAGGTTAGGCTACTGAAAGGAAATAGAATGAAACTTCACGAGATTGGACTGTTGGCTAAGGATCCCAAAGCGAGCCAAAAGTTCTACCACGACACCCTTGGGCTCGATCTTCATCATGAGGAAGATGGCTTATCCGTTTTTGATGGTGGGTGGCCCGGAGTCGAAATCGGAGCCTGTTCGGGCTATCCAGATCGCGTTCACATTTCTTTCATCGTAGACGACGTTGACAAGCTTGCCGAGGAGCTTCGTGCGAAAGGAATAAAGTTCGGAGGGCCTGGTGACATTCATCTCGGCAAACGTGCCATTGTACTCATGGATCCCGACGGCCTTCGTGTTTTAATCCAGAGCCCTACCGCGGCATCGCCGGACTGGGTCCAGAAGATGGTGAAGTAGATTGCAGAATCAACGGATGCACCTGCCAACACATGGCTGCGCGGGTGCCCGTGGCATAAATATGAGAGTTGGGTGCCACGCGTCTTTAGGTGGTGCTTAACAAAAGCGACCGCCGTTACCTCAGATTGTGTCATTATCCCGCAGAGTGGGGTTGCAACGATGATTATTTTGCCAATGAAAATACATTTGGGGAATGAATGTTGGGTTCGGGAAGATGAACCTAACCTGCTTGACTGGTAAGTTAAAACCGGGTCAGGGAGAAGCTGTTTCTAATGGAGGAAGGAATTGCCTTCAGAGACTTATTTCTGTTTGTAGAAAGTTAAACACATAAGGAGAATAACTATGCGTTGGCGTGGGAATCGTAAAAGCAGCAATGTTGAAGACCGACGTAGCACGCGTGTCTCAGGACTCGGCGGCTTGGGCAGTGGTGGTGGTATGTTACGTCTGCTTCCCATGGTATTTAAGTTTCCTCACTTAAAAAAATCCTTATGGGAGTGAATGCTGGGTTCGAGAAGATGAACCCAGCGTACTGAACTAAATATCAGTCGTTAGATTTGGTCATAAAGTATTAGAACAATGGTTGTGTTAATCCTTCTTATCCTGCTTACCTTTGTTGGTCTTTATCTTGAATATCGAACCCAATATGAGATTAAGCAGAACGTCGAGAAGCGAAAATACGGAAAGTATATCTTAGCAGTAACGTTTTTGGGCTTTGTCATGAATAGCATTAGTTTGTAGGTTGGGTTCATTTTCTCGAACCCATCTTTTCATTTAAATGAACTAAAGCGATTCATGTCGAATTATGTTCGTACAAAACTACTCGGCAGCCTGGTAGGGCGGAGTCGTACTCGTACTCCACGAAAAAACATAGCCTGATAAAGCCACGGAATAATGGTGGAGTTGGACTCCACTCTACACAATTATTTATTATAAACTTAAATTATTTTTCAGCGACGACTATTTCACTAAAATGGAGAGAAGAAATTATGAAAAAAAATCAACCTAAATTTGTTCTGCTTTCGCTTGTTTGGTTTTTGACAGTATGGTATTTCCCCGTGAGAAACACACATGCACAGGAAGATGCTTATCACACCTGGCTACGCAATCATCTCCAAAGTGAATATAGCGTAACCGGCGGCGACTGGGTTATCAGTGATACAGAAACAGCCACATTGAATAAGGCCTGGGCCCCGGCTGATGTTAAAAAAGAAGAAATTGCAGTTAACGATCAGCCTTTTACCAAGGCATTCCGCCTCACCACCTCAACGCGTCCTGCGAACTTTTGGGATTACTCTATCCAGTTTAGCGCGCAAAATGCCATTGCCAACGGTGATGTTCTTTTGGTCATTGTCTCGGTGCGCGGCGTTTCCGGGGAGCGAGGACGCGGCCTAATCAATCACACCTACGAGCTTGGGCAGTCCCCCTATACGGGCATGCTTGCGCAACGGCAAGCTCCCACAGCAGACTGGCAGCAATGGATGATTCCAATTCAGGTCACCGCCGATTTGCCAACATCGTGGTACAAAATTAATCTGGGCTTTCAGGCGATAGTGGTTGAAATTGGCGGCGTCGCTGTGTTGAATTTCGGCGATGCATACACTGTTGAGGATTTGCCGAAATCGACATTTCACCTGGACTACGAAGGGCGCGACCTCGGCGCTGCCTGGCGTGCGCAAGCTCAGGCACGCATCGAAGCGCACCGCAAAGCCGATTTGCGCATACGCGTGCTGGACGACGCCGGACAGCCCGTGCAAGGCGCTGAAGTAAAGATGAATTTGCAGCGCCATGCGTTCGGCTTCGGAACAGCCATGATTGGGCCTGAAAAATCAGCGCATCAACACAATCTTTCGAGCGAGGAGCTCGAGCCCTATTACAACTCGTTTGAAAATCTCAACGGAAATGGCCACAGCTTCAACTGGGCAGTAATCGGCGATGCGCTGCGGTGGGCAACCTGGGAAAAGCCCTATTGGCCACCCTGGCAACAGAGCGATGGTCAAAGCCACACGCTGAACTTTTTTGATTGGCTGCATGAACGGAAGGTTGAAGTGCGTGGTCATATGCTGGTCTGGCCTGCTTTTAAATGGCTGCCGCCGGATATCGAAGAGCATAAAAATGACCCGGCTTACATTCGCCAACGCATCGCCGATCACATTCGATCCATCGTGGGGCACCCCCGACTTAAAGGACGGGTTGTTGATTGGACTGTCATCAACGAACCGGCTCATTTGACAGATTTGGAAGACGTCTTTGGCGGCGTGGAAGAATACGCCGATTGGTTCAAAATTGCCGCAGAAGCTGATCCAAACGCAAAGCTATTAATAAATGAATACGAAGTTTTATCCGCCGGTGGTATGAATATCACCATTAAAGAGCGCTATAAAGAAATCATCCAAATTATTGAGGCCAATGGCGGACGGATTGATGGCGTTGGCCTGCAAGGGCATGTCGGCTACCCGCTGGCGCCACCGGAACTCCTCTATGAAATCATTGATGAATATGCTGCGCTTGGAAATGGCAAAGAAATCAGCATCTCGGAATATGATGCAAAGGGCGTCGAAGAAGTTATTGGGGGCGATTATATGCGCGATATTTTAACAATCGCTTTTAGCCATTCGGCTGTGAATAGTTTCATGATTTGGGGCTACTGGGATAGAAATCACTGGAGAGATGACGCGCCGGTTTTTCGTGATGATTGGAGCATGAAACCCTCCGGTGAAACGTTTATTGATCTGGTTTTTAACCAATGGTGGACTGACGCGCAAGCCCAGACGGATGCGCAAGGCGAAGCGACAGCGCCAGGGTTTCTGGGTGACTACAAAATAACCGCCAGTTTCAACGGAATGACCGGGGCTGAGTCTTTCACGCTCAGCAAAGACAGTGAAATATTGGAAATCACATTGGATAACGCGACAAGTATTGTCGAAAACGAAACCCTGCCGAAGGAATTCGCGCTGGGGCAAAACTACCCCAATCCATTTAATCCGACAACAACCATAAGCTATGAACTGCCGCAAGCCGGTTTTGTGACGCTCAAAGTGTCTGACATGCTCGGTCGTGAGGTTGCTACGCTGGTTCAGGATAAAAAATCAGCGGGAACACACAAGGTTGCTTTTGACGCATCAAGTTTGGCGAGTGGCGTTTATCTGTACCGGCTTCAAGTTGGCGGGTTTCAAACGGTTCGAAAAATGATATTAGCCAGATAAGAATTGGCAAAGAGAAACTCTTAACCCTTATTGTTGAGGAGATTAAATTATGATGAGACGGCAATTAATGACTGCAATACCGCTCGCCCCGGGATTCCTCACAGGGCGCAATTCGAAAGGGCTTCTGCCCCAGCAAGTTGCGTTAGAATACAACTCGGATTCAATAAATGCAACCTTACGGAATTCAGGAAAATACAAATGTATATTGTTGTGGCGCCCGGACATGGTTTAGGGGGTTGGATACGCGAAATTTGTTGATTTTGATTAGTTTTATCATTTATTGAAAAGGTATTGCTATTGGATATAAAGCTTGTCTTATCCCCCCAAGCGATGATGAAAATGCTACAAAAATATTCAAGGGGAAACTTCTGCAGGAGTAATAGAGGTAGAAGTTTTTCATTATTGATGCCCTGGATACAAACGCAGTCAGGACAAAAATAGAATCCGCTCGACTTCAATTAATGAGGCTTAAGAAATATCACGTATGGAACACAGAAAAGCCATGTAGGGTGCGCCTTTGGCGCACATTCGACGGTGAATTAGAATAAACACCACATTCATATGCATCAAATATCATATGCCTGATTATCGAAGAAGCTATGTCGTGGGTGGGACATTCTTTTTTACAATTGTGACCTTTAGACGCCGCCCTATCTTAACATCGGAGGTTTCTCGCAGCCTTTTGAGAAGTGCATGGAAACAAGTTCAAGTAAAACATCCATTCACGGTAATTGCTGTTTGTCTGCTGCCGGATCACTTTCATTGTTTAATATCATTTGTTTCAAAACGCAGTGGTGCTTTTGAAATCTATATTACCTCTATTGCTACCGGCGAAAAAAGAAAATTGACAAGTATCAAGTCTGATGAGATGTTAAATCCTATTTGGTCTCGCGACAATAAAACTATTTATGTAGCAAATAGCCCTGAGCGACAAACTGGAAGTAGAAAAATTTGGGAAGTTACAGTTGAGGATGATACAACAAGAAAAATTCTCGACTTTATAGGGCCAAAGAGTCAGCTGGTCTACCTACATCAACTGGCGGGAGACAATGAAAGTCTATACTTTATTAGAAGCCACGGTGTAAATAGAATAAATGATATTTGGATAGCTCAATTGGAATATAGGTAACCAATAATTCGATATGTATTGATTGAGAAATATTTTTTAAGTGAAATAAAGGGATAATCGGCCAGAAAAACTTCAATGCGTATTCCGGTGAAGGTGGTAGCAGGTACGATTAAGAAATCAATTAAGGGTATTATACTGGCTTCGATAGGATTGCGGATGTGGAGTATGAGTAAATTTTAAATAGAATGAGAATAAAATAATTTATTTGAAGGCAAATAAAATGATCGGTAAAACAATTTTACATTACGAAATCCTCGAAAAACTTGGCGAAGGCGGCTACTTGTCCCGCAGGCCGACACAACCTGGCAAAGGAAGCAAGGCGTGATTGGTAAAACAATCCTTCATTACAGAATCTTGGAAGAACTAGGCCGTGGCGGCATGGGCGTCGTCTATAAAGCCGAGGATACCAAACTTGACCGAATCGTCGCAATCAAATTCTTGCCAGGGCACATCGCAGCGAATGAGGAGGACCGAAAACGATTTGCAATAGAGGCGAAAGCGGCAGCAGCCCTTAACCATCCCAACATCACCACGATTCATACGGTTGAGGAAGTAGATGGCGAATCGTTCATAGTGATGGAGTACATTGCAGGGCGGGAATTAAAAGAAACCGTAGGGGCGAGTGGCCGGTCGCCGCTGGCGCTCGAGACAATGTTAGATTACGCCGCCCAAATCGCTGCGGGTTTGCAAGCTGCGCATGAAAAGGGCGTTATTCACCGAGACATCAAATCTGCAAACATCATGATCACGGAAAAAGGTCAAATTAAGATCATGGATTTTGGTCTGGCGAAAGTACGGGGTGGTACGCAGCTTACGAAGGAGCATTCGACTCTGGGCACGGTCTCTTATATGTCCCCTGAACAAGCGCTTGGAGAAGACACTGATCACCGCTCTGACATCTGGTCGTTCGGTGTTGTTCTTTTTGAAATGCTCACAGGCCAGATGCCATTCCCGGGAGAGCATGATTCGGTAATACTACACGCCATTATTCATAATGAACCTGTATCAATTGCGGATAAACGTGAAGATGTTCCTTTTGAAATCGAACAGATCACTAATAAATGTTTGCAGAAGAATAAGGAACATCGATACGTGACTTGTGCGGACATTTTGATTGATCTCAAAAAAGAAATGCACGGAGAGTTACAAAGCCTTGGCAAAGGAGCAAAGGAAGATCATCTGAAAAGACGAACCGGCTTTAGGTTGAGCCGAAAGCAACGCAGGCATTCATATCAGACATTAGTTGTTATTATGGTGCTGATTATTGCTTTTGGAATTTACTTGTGGCAGGGGGGTGAAGTGGAGGCGACACAGCTTTCCATTGCGGTTTTACCGCTTAAGAGCATTACAAATGCTCCCGACCAGGAATGGTTTACTCTGGGCATGACCGATGCCTTAACGACTGAATTGGCTAAAATTGGTGGTTTGCGGGTTATATCACAATCCTCTGTAATGCAATATAAAGACAATCCCAAACCTATCCCTCAAATTGCTCTGGAACTGAATGTTGATTACGTTTTGGACGCTTCAATCTTCAAAGTTGGAGAAGAGGTGAGAATATCTGCAAAGTTGATTAATGCCTCAGAAAATGAGCATCTCTGGGCAGAAAATTTCCAGCGAGAGTTTAAGAATCTTTTGAAGCTACAAGGTGAGATAGCATATGAAGTAGCTAATCAGGTTAAGATCAAACTGACACCGCAAGAAAAACAACGTCTAGAACAGTTTGAACAGGAACGGGAGATAGACCCCGAAGCATATGCCGCCTATTTGAAGGGCAGATATCTGTCTCGTTGGACTGGTTCTCAAACCATATTGAAAAGTTTCGATGAGTTTCGGACCGCAATCAAGTTAGCCCCTGAGTTTGCGGCAGCATATGCTGGTCTTGCCGATGCCTATGTTACC
Source organism: Candidatus Zhuqueibacterota bacterium (assembly GCA_029262005.1). GTDB lineage: Bacteria > Zhuqueibacterota > Zhuqueibacteria > Oceanimicrobiales > Oceanimicrobiaceae > JAJDAG01. The sequence continues at coordinate 8,699 of JAJDAG010000144.1, forward strand.
AGCGCCGCCCAAGGCTTTCTTTCTCCAAATGAGGGTTTTGCACAAGCGAAAGAAACTGCCCTGCAAGCTCTGGATATTGATCCGGAATCCTCTGAGGCCTACGAAGCATTAGGATATGCAGGGTTACTTCTCGATCATGATTGGGATGCTACAGAAAAACATCTGTTAAAAGCGATTCAGTTAAATCCTTCTAACACATTGGCAATACAGCGGTATGCAATCTACCTAACGGCGGTAGCCAGACATGACGAGGCCATCGCGACCATCAAAAAGGCAGTGCGTCTTGATCCGGTCTCACCAATGATTAGCTCGCTTGAAGGCTTATTGTACTATTTTTCCCGTGACAATGAACAAGCAATAAAAGTCTTAAATAGAGCTTTGGTAACACACCCTAAATTTTCTTTTGCTTATTATTGGCTGGCCGCAGCCCAGACTGAGCTTCAGCAATATGATAAAGCTTTGGAAAATATAAAAAAAGCGTTGGAGCTTGATCCAAAGGATGCTGGTTTCTTCCTGAGAAACTGGCTTGGCAAACTTTATGCGCGTTTAGGTCAACGGCAAGACGCGCTTGCAGTCGCGAAGGAAATTGAAGAACAAGGTGGCGAGGCGAGTTACATTTACATTGATCTGGGTGAGAACGATAAAGCTTTCGCAGCCATTGAGCACTATTTTGAGAATCAATATGCAGTAGCCCTTTTCAAAGTTGCGCCCTGGTACGATCCGATTCGGTCTGACCCAAGATTCAAGGATGTACTGGAAAGGGCAGGGCTGGATGACTGAAACTCATGATATTCGGTTTGTAGTACAAGCTTTAGCTTGTTTTTTGTACGCACATAAATCAGCCTGAAAGCTGAACTACGAACCATGAAATTCAGAATTGCTCGCAAAAAAATTGCGCGTATTCTGCAGCCAGGCCATTCATTATCTTTCACTCCTTCTGTGCAAGTTTCTGTTATACCCAAATTGAAGCGGTGTGATTATTTAACACATTATTTGAAAAGGCTTATTCAAATTTCTAAATAAGATAAAGTCTAATTATAGATTATAAGGAGGATTTGTATGTTTAGGCCTTCGATATACCTTGGCATTATTACATTGTGTTCTGTGTTTACAACGGCACACGCTCAGAATATCAGGGGAAACCTTGAGGGGCAGGTTGTGGATGCCAACGCAAAGCCATTACCTGCTGTAAATATTACTGTGAGTGGCGATGATGTTCAGGGTAGGCGGGGTGCAACCACAAACGAACATGGTTTTTTTCGTATCCTGGCATTGCCCGTCGGGCACGTAACCATAGATATTAGCCATATCGGCCATCAAACAGTCAAATACGAAAACGTGGCTATCAGTTTAGGTAAAATGACAACCTTAGGAAAGGTCCGATTGACTCCCAAGACAATCGAGCTTTCTGCCGTAGTTGTGACAAGGAGCAAGCCAGTCATCGATCCGAATTCGACGACTGTCAGCGCTAATATCAGCGCCGCACAGTTTGAAGCATTACCGACCGGTCGCGATTATCTTTCCATTACTACTCTGCTGCCACAAGCCAATGTCAGTTTCCTTGGCGACGACGTCAATATCGCAGGCGCTACGGGGCAAGAGAATGCTTATTTCATTGATGGCATGAATACCACTGATCCGCTGAGAGCTATCGGTGGCACGCAACTGCCCTACAATTTCGTCAAGGAAGTCGAAGTCAAATCCGGCGGGTATGAAGCGGAATTCGGTCGCGCCACGGGTGGTATCGTCAATGTGATCACCTATTCAGGCGGCAATGAATTTGAAGCAAAAGCTTTTGGTTTTTTCACGAACAACAACCTTGCAGACGACGGTAGACGCGGGTTTGTCGACCTGGGTACAGGGGACTTTCAACGCTACGATGTCGGGTTAAGCCTCGGGGGACCGATTGTCCGGGATAAACTGTGGTATTTTTTGGCCTACAACAACAAGATTGAGAAAGAAGACCTGGATTTGGAGGGCCTTGGAACGCGCATTGACAAAAATGTGGTCAACATCTTTGCAGGCAAGCTGACATGGCAAGCAACAGCAAGGACTAATCTAACCCTGTCCATGTTCGGCGACCCGAGTAAATGGGAACGGGTCGGGCACAACTGGGTTGGTGGGGTTAATCCCTCGGCACTCGCCAATCCGGATCCGTTTCTGGGCGACTGGCGGCGAGGTGGTGTAAATCTTTCACTTAAAGGCAGCCATATTGTCAAAGACAATTTGCAGCTTGAAATTGCTGCTTCACGCTACTCGGCCGATTGGGTCGCGGAAGCGAGCACTGACCGTGGCCGACTAGAACCGCTTCTCATCGACAACACCACCGGAATTTGGTCCGGTGGGTATGGAGCAGAATTTGACCGCCAGAACACCCGAAACGCGGCTTCTCTGGCAGCGACATATTTCTTCCGGGAACATACCGTTAAAGCGGGTGTACAGTTCGAAGACAACATATTCGATGAAGACTGGCGCTGGCTGAGTCAGGGACCTGATAGTGCAGGTATTATACTTAAGCTCGCAGAGGATTATTTTCGAGTGTTGCCGCTTGATTTTCAGTCAAGAGATAGAAATCGGGTTGTGTCGTTTTTTGCCCAGGGCTCATTAGCGCTTCACCCCAGACTGCGCCTGAATGCCGGACTGCGCTGGGATGGCCAATATTTCACGGGTTTGGACACGGGTTTGGGAGGCAGTATCACTGATCAATTCCACCCTCGCGTCGGCTTTGTTTTTCAGCCTGGCGAAATAGGCAAACAAAAAGTAACGGGTTCATTCGGACGGTTCTATGAACAAATCCCAAACCAAGTGGTGTCTTTTGCCTTTGGAAATCTAACCCAGGGCGGTGTGGATTATGGCCACAATCCACTTGAAGATCCGAGCGGTGGCGTTGTACTACCTCTTTTTAGAAAACCGGGGGACAACATATTTGATGAAGGCTTGAAGGGCCAGTATTTTGACGAGTTTACACTTGGCTATGAACGTCAGATTTCTAATGACTTTAAAGTGGGCGCAAGGGTCGTCCACCGTACCCTAAGGGAAATCGTCGAGAATGGCGATGATCCGAATACACCCTTTCACGACCAGACAATTCTTGGAAATCCGGGTCGCGGTCTCCTGAGCCACATTGCCCCCAGGCCACAACGCGATTACACTGCTCTGGAAATAACCCTGGAAAAGTCTGCCGGCGATAAAGTGCACTTCCTCACCTCCTACGTTTTGTCTCGCAGTTATGGCAATGCTACGGGTGTTTTCAATTCGGACACCGGGATAGACCTGCCGAATTCGACGGTACAGTTTGACAATGCCCTGCAACTTGTAAACGGTACCGGCCTGCTTCCTAATGATCGCACGCACGTGTTTAAGTTCAATGGGGCCTACAGGTTTGATTTTGGTTTGTTGGCGGGCACCTCTTTTCTATGGCAGCGCGGGACCCCTTTGAGTGAAATAGGCGCGCATCCGGCCACCAATTTCTCTTACACATTTGTTAGCAAAAGAGGCACAGTTGGGCGCACGCCCTCTATCTGGGACTTGAACCTACGTTTTAGCCATCATCTAAATCGTTTATTCAGAACCTCTTTTAAGCAAAAATTGATTTTGGACATCTTTCATCTTTTCAGTCAGGGTAAGGCGGCTCACTTTGAACAGCGGCGTTTTTTTGCAGTGGATCAGAATACGGGCGAGCAAATCAACGAGAACCCGAATTACCTGAAACCAATCACGTTTCAACCACCGATGACCGTACGGCTGGGGCTTGAGTTTGGATTTTAGGTAAAAAAAGTTTAATTGAATTTTCATAACATTTCTCGGGTTATAAACAAAAAGTCTATACATCTATGAAAAAACAAATACTCGAACTTGCCAAAAAGATTCTGGCCGAAACGGAGGTGCATGGCGTTCTCGATAATGCAATGGATCAACTCATCCAGCTTTCAGGTGCAGAGAAAGGGATGGTTGTTTTATTTGACCAGACAGGTCGGGTATTGTTCGAGACAGCACGGAATTTGAGAAAAGAAGATATTGATAATCCCGAGTTCGAAGTAAGTCGCACGATCATCGATAAAGTTAAAACCGGCAGGGAAGCAATATGCCTGGCCAACGCATTTGATGATCCGTCATTGCAAACGAGCATTAGCACCAAGCGCCTAAAAATCCTTTCAGTTGTCTGTCTGCCGTTGTTGCATGACAGCGAGACTTTTGGCGTGATTTATTTAGAGAATCGTCTGGTGCGTGGTATATTTACACCACAAATATTTGAATTGGTCGGCTCGTTCGCAGATTTCATTTCATTATCTGCATATCATGCTTTGGAGAAGACGCAGCGGGAGCAACACATTGCTTCATTGCAAGCAGATCTTCGCAGTAGATATCAATTCGATGCAATTATTAGCCACTCCCCCCAAATGATGGAAATTTTAAAAATCGTTTCTCAGGTTGCAAACACTGAGGCAACAGTTTTAATAAAAGGGGAGAGTGGCACTGGTAAGGAGCTTGTCGCGCGCGCGATTCATTATAATAGTAGCCGAAGGAACAATTCTTTAATACCAATAAATTGTGGGGCACTGCCCGAGAATTTGTTGGAATCGGAGCTCTTTGGGCATGTCAAAGGTGCTTTTACCGGTGCAAACACCGATAAAGCCGGATGGTTTGAAGCAGCCAATGGTGGCACGATTTTTCTCGACGAAGTGAGCGAAATGACGCCGGCACTTCAGGTTAAGTTCCTTCGGGTTTTACAGACTGGAGAATACTCCCGTGTCGGTAGCAGAGAAATTCGACAGGTTGATGTACGAGTGGTCAGCGCAACAAATCAAAATTTACAAGAACTAATTGATGATGGCAAATTTCGCAAGGATTTGTATTACAGACTTAATGTCATCGAAATCGAACTACCTCCTTTACGAAATCGGAAATGCGACATTCCGATCTTAGCAAAACATTTTATCAACATATTTTGTGAAAAGTACAAAAAAGATGAATTGCATCTTTCGCGTGATGCTGAAGCATGTTTGTTGATATATGACTTTCCCGGCAATATTCGTGAGCTGGAAAATGCCATGCAGCGGGCTGTAACCCTGGCTGCTGATAATATTATCAAACCTGAGTTTTTGCCTGCAACTATTTGCCAAAGTCGTCCAATCACTGATAAGATTACTATGCTTTCTACCTTAACCGAGGCCAAGCGCAGGGCGGCTGAACAGGCTGAGCGCTTGTTCGTCACCGACTGTTTAAGGGCTACCAATGGCCGTATCCGCAAAGCAGCAAAAATGGCTGGTATTGACGCGAGTAATTTTCACAAGATTATGAAAAAGCATGAGATCAATTCAGCCGCCTTTAAGATCTAAGTTTCCTCTCAGAATTAGCTGCAATAATTTACTGACATCTAACCGCCGAATAGTACTGAAAACACCATGGATAGCCAGGATTCTAGGTGAAAATAGAGAACTGTTTGTATTGCAAATTGCGAGATACTTGCTACGCTCCGTGACAATCTTCGATGCCTTCAGTGGTGAACCTGAATAATCCATAAACCGCGTAATCCAAGTTATATTTTTATTCAGTATAAAATTTTGGCAACTCCTTTTTGGAGGAGCCAGACTTAAGAACCAAATTGTGGTATGTTTTGCCAACAAGTTGGTGGAGGACACCACGAATTTGTCCGCACATCTTTTCTAATTCTCATTAATCAATATTTCGTTAATTGTAGAAAAACAGCTCTTTAGGTGAAAACAAAAGGAGCTGTTTTATTGTTGGCATCCTTCTTGTGTTATAAAAGGATAGATGTCATCGCAACGCCTGCGATTCCAAGAAAACTCGAAACGATTCATTAATCAGGGAGGTCAGGATCATGAAAACGTTCAGAAACGTAGTGCCTTTTTCAATTTGTGCAATCGCCACAATGATCATTTTTGCTGCTTGCAGTGAGGGTGATGGGCTTGTTGAGCCACAGGACGAACCACACAGGGTTATTAGTGGACTGGAGTTGCTTCATAATGGCAAAGTAATTGTACTGGTAGATGTAGATAATGAAAATATATATGGGACTGTTAATGCACAAATGGCTCAAAATTCAGATGTTTTCGAAGTTGAGTTCTATGATGAGAACGGAGACGTGATCAACAATGATTACCAAGCGTATAAATTGGCTTGGCGGGGCGATGCAGAATACGCAATATTTGAACAGCATGAGGATCTAAGCGAATGGGAATTTCATATCCATGGGAAAAAATCAGGCGACACAGCTTTCCAGCTTCTCATTGAAAATGGGAAAAATGAGGTTTATTCCAGTCCGTCAATACCATTGAAAGTGAAACAATAAAGCGAGAATTCAGTGAACTCGCATTCGCTAACTTGATTAATTCACAAATCGACAATTTACAATCACAAATTATGAATCGGGTTGTTACTCAGGAGGCGTCTTTGTAATAAAGTAAACTGCTGTGAATCAAAAGGATTCCTCCTGAATGACAAAGATGTTGTGAATTATTCAGGCTAAATCATTCAAAATGAAGTTACGCCAGTCTCAATAAGCCAATTTATCCCAGCTTCGAGACTCGCTCATGTTAAGTGTTGATAAAAAAGGGTTTAGATTTAATTTTTAAACCCTTTTTTATTTCTGTAAATTCATTCTCCTGCACTATGTCAACCCTGGGATGGCCCATTTATTTGTTTTGCGTTTTGATTGTTTTGACTCAGTTTCGCACGTTGGTTTCATCTTCTCGAACCCAACTTTTCATGTAAATGAACGAAACAGGTTCCTGTCGAATTGTCTTCGTGCAAAACACTTGGGAGGATGTTATTCCAGATGGAGCAGACTTCCCAATTCTAATGCAATGAACGCCCGGACTAAAAGCACATGGCACATGATGGCTCAGCCGGGCCACCGGTCGTTTTTCAAAATAGATGCAACACGATGCGCCACCATTTGAACTTCTGCGTTTTAGGATATAAAAATGCTACAATAAGGAAATTCTGTTGAAAATATACAGTCGAAAAATAAATCTGCTTGCTCACCTTGGGAAAACTGAGTATTTTGGCTTGTTTGATTTGTCAATTTCATCAATACAGAACAGAGGGAGTAACGAGAATGAATACGAATGTAACTCAGGATCAAATTGATTCATATCAACGCGATGGTCTCCTTGTTTTCGAGGAGTTTCTTACCGAAGATGAATTAAATGAAATGCGGGCTGCTGTTTCCGATGGCGTTGCAAAAATAGGCAAGCAGAAAGTCGCGGGTGATGGCAATAAAGCGCTTGTAGAAGAAGGCTCCTACTATGATCGCGTTTTTCTGCAGCGACTTAATCTTTGGAAAATCAATGACGTGATAAAGAAGTATTTTCTGAAGCCGGAATTGGGAGAGATGCTTTGTAAATTGACCGGCGTAGACGGTATTCGTATATGGCACGATCAAACACTGCAGAAACAACCCTGGTCCAATCCGACTGCCTGGCATCTGGATAATCCCTACTGGTCGTTCCACTCACCCAATGCAATTTCTATCTGGATCGCGCTTGACGACGCAACGCTTCAGAACGGATGTCTGTATTATTTGCCGGGTTCGCACAAGATATCCAGGTATGACAATGTTGAAATTGGCCAGGATATCGGCGATTTATTCAAAGTTTACCCCGAGTTCAGAACCATCGAACCGGTGGTTGCCGATATGAAAGCAGGTATGGCAGGCGTGCATAACGGCCTCACGGCACATGGCGCCGGCCCGAATATGACGCCCTACCCAAGACGGGCAATGACCTGTGCTTATATGCCGGATAATGAAAAATTCAATGGGCAACAAAATATATTGTCAGATGAGTACGTTGGAAAATTAAAGGTTGGCGATGTTCTTAATGACGAGGAGCAGAATCCGTTGGTGTGGTCTAAAAAATAGACTCTGCGGGGAGGAGTCGAATAATTCACCGCAGAAGATTTTTTTGTTCAGGTTTAGAGAGCGCCGTATTGTGCGGTTTCCTCAGATCGCCCTTTTAGGGGTATTCTACGGTCAGATTTTTCAGTGTATTCCTCTATTCATTGTTCTTGGAGAAAAGAGACAACATTATTCGAATCGTAAATAGCCAAACTTCCAGGGTAGGTGAAAAGCCTCTCTTCCTGTCCGGCTCCAGGCGTAGTGCTCCCGAACGCCTTTTTCCGGGGAATCAATTCGATAGAAATTTATCCGCCAAACATCTCCCGGCTGCGGGGGAATATTTACAGCACCGATAAGTTCTGTCAACGGGATTGCCAGTTCCGCACGCCAACCAGTTGTCTGTCCCGGTTGGTCGGCTTTGCCTGAAATATGTGTGGCGGTAAGAAGCCCCTCCGGGTTCCATTCCGGAAGTCCGATGAAGGATTCATTTGGCTTCCCGGCTGTGCGCCGGTTTAGGATCACGGAGTCGAAAATGGTGTTTTTGGGACTCACATTGATTTCATAATATTGATGCGCAACATTCGCGGGATTCACAAATACTTCCACACATTCTTCACTCCAAATCGGACCGTCTCTCTCTGTGACCGTCCCCCAAACATAGCTGTCCTCACAGTGAAATCCGACATAAAGAAACTCGTCGTCGTACAAAGCACGAACTTCTGTAGCAAAGCGTCCGTTATTGCCTGAAACGGCATCAACGAGTTTTATTACATTTGCCTCCAGCCAGGCGGAATCATCTAATTTGCCCGTTAATTCTATTCTTCTGGTGATTTTCTTACAGATATACTCAGGTAAGGATGCGGCTTGTTCGACTTGATTCATTTGCGATTGTCCTTTTTGAATCTGTTGGCTAAATTGCGCCATGAGAAAAAATGCGGTCATGGCAGGCAATATTGTAAAGAGTATTTTTTTTTGCATTATCGTTTATACGCCCCTATGGTCGCATGGCCTCTGCGTTTATTCTATTATCCTGAAAACATTGTGTTTTCAACAAAATATTAAATCAAATTCTTTGAACCTTTAAAAAGCTTAACGTAAAGTTCGCAAAGGGTGCTCAGTTGTAACCATTCAGCCCTGCAACTGCTTTGGCAGTCTCAATTGCGGCGTAACTGTATATGAGTTGCTCAGAAGCTATTGGCGATTGGCAAAAGAATCAATTCGTTTGTTAATGCTGAACCGAAAATGCTCGTCCTGGTCATTTCGACCGAGTCGAAGAAATCTGGAAACACCTCAACAGATTGACGTCAACAAGATTGAAGCCTCTGTTAATCACATTACAGCGAAACAAAACTTGCAGCTTAAATCCTCAAAAATTAAAGGCCAACTGCGAATAGCCAAGAGCTGAGCAGTTACGCTGAGTTTTATGAGAGTTTATTTTTTCTCTGCGGACCCGGCGACCTCAGCGTTAAAGTCGTTTTAAGTACGACTTGCAAATACTAAATTTGTTTGCATCCTTTTGTGCTGCGTTTATGAGTATTGTGATACAAATCTCTTTGCCTGCCGCTGGGCCTGCCAATTCGAGATATCCCAAAGATTTGCAACAGGTGCCTGTGTGTAAATCAGCGTTTGCAGATATGGCGGTGGCCCAAATTCGGGCGTCAGTGTTGACTCGGTCGTACCCCGCCTGTTTTGTTCTTTCCAGATCATGTCCCACCAGCATTCGTGCGCTTGCAACTCTGTCTTGTATTCCGGCGCGCGTGGATCCGGGACCTGCGGACCTTCTGCGTAGCCAACCCGGGCATGAACATGAATCGTTCGTTCAGCACATTTTTCGATAATCTCTATTTGATCGTCGATGAGTCGTTCGCAGACACACACCCAGTGACTGAAGTCGCTGCAGAGCCGTAGCTCGGGAAATTGATTCAGCAGCCGGAAAGTCGTCCACGGATTGTAAAGAATTCTGCCACGATGGGTTTCGTGCGCAACGGGGATTTTATATTTGCTTTCAATTTTTAGAGCCTCGGAAAAGAACTGATTGCTTTCTTCTTCCGACCAGGCATCAATGCCGCTGTGACAGTTAATTTTTACAGGGTCAAAGTGGCGGGCACCGACAAGCTGTTTTTCAAACGACGCGATATGTTCGTCAACGGTTTTGCCTTCCGTGAAAATCATGGCAATAAAGCTGAAGTTGTGTTCCTTGAGTAGAGAGCTCAAACGTTGCTGCTCATTCTGGGTTAGTGCAAGATGGGTTTCAATTCCAACATAACCAAGCTCTTTGATTTTCGGAAATACCGTTTCCCATGCTTCTTCAACGCCCCACAAATGTCGATACAAAGTTAGCTTCATAAATTCTCCCTCGGAATGGCTTGCGCCGGTCAAGTGCATTCAGAATTAGTTGGCAGTCAAAATATAGGTCCTGCCTGGCCATAAATCTAAAACCGGTTTACCTGTTTCGTCTATTAGCCGAAGATTTGATTCTCCAGACTTCAGATATATCTCAGCCATTTTATCATATTCAGTGTTTTTAAATTCCAGTATTTTTAAAGGCCGGCTGATGCAGGTGTCAATAAAGAGGCGCCAGTCATTACCGTTGCGCGTGAGAAAGCCTTCCGCGTGTTCGGAGAACCTCAACTTGACGTGCGATGTATTTGACTTGTACTCAATTTCATCGTCATTCATAAATATGATTTCTGTTGGGGAGCCGTCCACCAAACGCAGCAAAAAACCGCTTTCGTCTCTGGGTGGCTTTCTGTCACTGATTTTCGGCTCTGATGTCATGTCGAGAATATCAATTGTTGGTGGATTTGAGCCCAGGTGTTCGAGCTTTGCCCTTATGTGATTCGCCTGTCGTTCCAGCCAGGATATGCTGAATGGCTTGATTTTTTTGTTTTTGGATGGCGCCAGTACACGAAGGGAATAATGCGGCAAGGCGACATCACCTGAAAATACAAGGGCGGGAGACGGATAACTATGATTGGGATTGTAGGGACCATTATTGCCAAAAACACCGACCCAGCCTCGTCCACCAGGAATGTGATCGATGTTGGGATAGCGAACGGGAAATCGCGTTCGGGAGCGTGCTGTATCGCCTTTTACAATTGCCGGAGTAAGATCGTCAGCAGTGGAAATAATTTGCAGCTCAGCACCATTGGCTGCATGGGCGGCAATTCCGTCCGAATTTATGCTCAAATCAATATCAAACATGAATTGCAAATTACTCTGGACATTATGCGTACCTGTACCTTTGAGTGCATCTAACAAAAGCCAATATTCACCGCGCTTGTACAGGATTGTGCGTGCATGGATAACATCCAATCCACTTGACCTATAGTCATAACTACCTTCGATAAAATCATAAGCGGCATTTGTAACCCATCGGTTGTCCAGCACATCAAATTGATAATGTTGCTCCCATCCGGCGTTTTGGTCGATGCCATCTACTGTAATGGAATTGTGCAGAAATCCGAATCGTAAATCGTAGCGCGGGCCGGGTTCGGTTGAGTTGTAAATGGAAGTTCCGGGATCAACAATAAAATTGGCACCGTCGGCAGAAACCGTGATACTTAATTTATCGGCATGCTGATGATTGGTACCAAAAGGACCAGCATCCATGCTAAGGTATTGTGCCTCTTTGCCCCAGCCGTCCCGCATGGCATAATAGCCGCTGAGGTAATAAGGCTGTGACTGAGCGGGGAAAGAAAGAAAAGGTGGCGGCATGGCATTCGAGTCTTCCGATGTGAGCCAAAGAAGATCTGGGCGAGCAAACAGCTTGCCTGCTTTTTCGAGCAAACTCACTCGCAAATCAAAATTACCATGATCCCCATACCTGGGCAGGCTTCGGTCTGGTTTCATGAGTCCAAGGTGCCCATTCACCAGATCTTCCAGCACTTTTCCAATGGCTTGTTTTTGTTTTGAAGGGGGCAATGCCTGGTAAATGTTCAAACATTGCGCCAGGACTGCCGAGGAATAGCCTAAAGTCAGCTCAACCGAAACTTCCCCAGGATAAAAATAAGTACTGAGGAATGATTTAAATAGGCTGAGGGCTTCGTTTTGCCAGTAAAGTCCATTGGCTGCTTCAGGAAAATTCAGGCCGGTATATAAAATTCCCCTGAGGTTTCCGAGGGTGCCGTTGTGTAATCCCAGGTTCATTCGCGGCACCAACCAGTCAACTTCTTCCCAAAGATGCAACAGGATTCTAAGATAAGTGGAATCAGGCAATGAAGGAGATTTCTTCAAGAATGCTAAAGCATCGACCCATCGCATAATGCGCCAATGCTGTAGCACCCAATTCCATGGATTGGTTGTATAATTGGTTTGCACATTTACATTTGCCGCCAACTCAATCGGTGCATTGTTGATGAAATCTTCCATGTGCCGAACCATTGTCCGGGCATACGTTTCGTTGCCCGTGTGGAAATAAGCCGGCGCTAAGTAGTCAAAATGAGGAAAGCGCGCCAGTGTCCTAACTTTTTTATCCTTACCAAACCACGGCAAGCTCTCACCAAATTGCTCCACTCCGTACATGCTATAGATTAAATTTTTTGCTGCATTATCAGCCAATTGGGTATCATGGGTTGCATCCTTCAAATCAGGGACCTCGATTACCCAGTTCGGCTTCAAGAAAGATTTGGCGCGAAAATATTTTGCAAGGAGTTGAATTTTTTCATGGCCGGGTGCTGATGGCTGAATATTAGCAAGTAATTTCGCAGGCTGACTCGCAGAGTCCAGGCGACTTATAAATTTTGGCAACCAGACATCTTCGGCAGTTTTTGCATGAGCGGAAGGCAAAAAACATACAGTTGAAATGCCTAATAAACAAAGAATAATTATTTTCCGCATATTACCTTGACACAGTTGGGCTGGAATTTGTTTTTTTGCATCGAACTTTCAAAATTTTGCCCACCCGAAAGGGGCCCTTTTTTTACCAACTTCCATTTTAGTATCGTTTTACTTTATTAAGAACTAAGTTCCAAAACCTCGTTAGATTTACTAATGCGACATCGATAAACTTTTACAGGTATCTTTAAAGCAATTGCAGCAAACAAGGAATACAGTGCAAATAGCAGCGGCTGAATCTCACAACTTTCAGGAGCGAATATAAGAATTATTTTCGAAATTGCAACTTTTCAAAAACTGTGTTTAGTCGTAATCCGGCCTTTGAGCAATTTTTTATACTAGGTGGGATCTCCAGAGTGGCTGGTCGCATGCCACTATATTTATGAACCATTTATGATATTTTTCAATGCCTGAATTGAAGCATTTAAACTCGACCGATTATGTTGTCGTTGTCTGTTTTCTAATCATGGTAGCCGGGGTCGGTGTCTTTATATCGCGCTATAACCGCGATACAAAGGACTACTTCAAGGCGGGTGGAAAACTCCCCTGGATAATGTCCAGCCTGTCCCTTTTCGTTTCCGGTTTTTCAGCATTTATGTTTGTTTCTGCCTCAGGTTTCACATACCGTAATGGCGCTTCGGCGATTTACATGTTTACATCCTCATTTGGCGCCTATTGGCTTGGTTATTTTGTTTACGGCAAGTTGTGGCGTCGAACGAGAGTTGATTCTCCCATGGAGTTGCTAACCCGCAGATTTTCACAATCCACGACTTATTTTTATAGCATCATCGCGGTCGTGCCCAATATCTTTTTGATGGGAACGCTGATTTATACGCTTTGTATCTTTGTTTCCAGCGCTCTGGGGTTTGGTGCCCTGGAAGTAGATTTGGGCCTTGTTACATTGACTGGCTTCGAGCTCACTCTAATCGGCATTGGCGCTGTGCTTTTAACATACACGGTTCTTGGCGGATTATGGGCTGTGGCCGTCACCGATACTTTACAGTTTATCATTCTTTTTCTGATGACGCTGGTGGTTTTTCCATTCGCATTTATATACTTGGGAAATGGCAACTTTTTGACCGGTATCGAAAATTTGGTTACACAAGCGCCGGCCGGGTACCTGGATTTTTCGTTTGGACAGGTTTCCTTTCTTTTTATTGCGTCTTTTTGGATTATGAATAGTTTCGGCTACAATGTAAACTGGCACATCGGGCAGCGTTATTATAGCATTGCAGATGAAAGAGACACCAAAAAGATGGCGGCACTGTGTGCTGTATTAGGTTTTGTTGGCCCGATCATGTGGATTGTGCCGGTCATGGTTTCACGCATTATTTTTCCCGACATAGGCTCAGTTTGGCCGGAATTGACCGCACCGTCAGAAGCTTCATTTGTCAGCCTTTGTTTGTTGATTCTTCCGAACGGTTTTCTCGGTGTTGTTGTCTCTGCCATACTTGCGGCCAGTATGAGTTCGGCGGATTCCACTTTTAATTGGCTGGCTGCGGTTGTGACGAAAGATGTCTATGTGCCAATTACAAAAAAACTGCAACATGGCACAGAACCTTCTGAGCGTAATCAACTCATTGTCGGGAAAATGACAGTATTGGTTATTGGCACTTTGTCGATTGCCATTTCATTGCTGTTCCAGAAGATTGGCAGCTCATTTGATATTTATATGAAAATCTACTCCATGACAACGCCCGCCATGTTTGTCCCTGTGATGTTTGGCCTGGTTTACCGTAAGACGCCCTGGTGGTCGGCCATGGCTTCAGCTTCAATCGGAATTATATTCACATTAATTATGAACGGTGTTGCAACAATCGCCGGCGGTCTGCCTTTGGAGGGATTCGCGGATATCTTCAAAGATGTACAACTTTCGTTGTATGGTTTAGAATTCGGTAAGTTTGAAATGAATATTTTTTGTGGAGTAACTGTTAGCGCTTCTGTATTTTTTATAACCTCCAGATGGCCTAACAAAGAAAAGAAAGATATTGCCAGGCTCGCCGCTTTCGAAAAAGATTTGCAGACGCCGGCCTATGGCGACAATTCGCCGGTAGACAAAAAAAGCATTCAAGCCTATAAAATTGTGGCGCTTTTGTCAGGCTTAATCGGACTTTTACTCATCATTTTATCTACATTGTCGGGGAACTTTCACGACTTCCTAATCAATTTTTTAACTGGGACAGGTGCGATTGTTTTTTGCATCTTTTTTTGGTTTTTATCGAGAAGGTATGCCTAATAGTCACTAAAATGAAAACAAAGTGAAGGATTTTGAGATGCTAAAAAAAGCCGCTTATGCAACATTATTTCTCCTTGTTATTTTAGTTTTATCCATTTCCGGTTCGGAAAAAACAATTTATGGACACTGGAAACTTGTGCCGGAGCAGAGCACTGATCTGGTGACATGGCGATACCGGCAACTGGAGCTCATCATTGAAAACAATAATGGAGAAGTTACTTTGCTTCATAATTGGAGCCGTCGTAAACAAACCGCGTTTGTAGATTCAATGACTTTTAGCCCTGGAAAAGATCCAGCCTACATGGTGCAGAAAACAGCGACCTGGGCGGGAAACTGGTACATGGGAATCCTGTCTCAGGTGGGCAGTAAGAAAAAAATATCCGGCGAGTGGAAGGATGAACATCGGGTGTTGCAGGTAGAAACAGAGGAAGTTCTGCAGACCTCACAGGGAGAAACTGTATTGAAAACCGTTCGCGAATATCGTTTGGAGACGGATGGCGATAGAATAACCGTTAATGAAAAACGTGCAACACGCCCAACCCCTATTACAATGATATTCGAAAGGCAGATTAAAAAGTAATCATCAAAATATTGAGGAAATCGAAAATGCTGAGAAATGCATGTTGGTTCAGTCTGCTGACGCTTCTGTTCGTCTCGCAAGCTTCAGCACAACAATCGGAACAGAAATATGTGATGCGTCTTTCAGAGAATTGGGAGATAGAAGGGGATTTGCCGACTCAAGCCCTGCTGATCAGTCTGCAAGGGATTGCAAACCTGGAAGCACCAAGTCTCTACTTTATTTATCCACAGAACTGGGATTTTAAGTTTACCGAGCCTTTATACGATTACTATAAGTCTACCAGAAAAATGGCCTTTGAAGAAATTGACTCTGCCGATAAAGCTCTGGAAGTCCTGGGGAAGCATGCCAAAGGATATGTTGTTTGGGACAAATCGGTTAGAACATCACTGATCGTTGCTTTTACTTTTGCGGGTTTGTCTCAGTCAGTCATCGTTTCTGAAGAGCTGATACCGGTTGTGGAAAAGTATGGTCTAAAGCAGAAAGAGGATTTCCGAGGGCGATTCACGGGCATGAGTGATTATGAGATTTATCAATGGGCCTATGACCAATATTGGGAAGCGTGCGACAAAGAATACTTGATCTATTTGGGTGGAGAGTGGGGCAAAGTCATGAAACCCGGCGTGGCCGACTTCGGAGTTCTCAAAAAGTCATTTTTTACAGATGCCTCTACGGACCCGGCAGATTCCCTGGAGTACCAGTTTGCAAAGAAGTTGTTTAGCCAAATGAAGCCCATGTCGTTTGTTATGGGATGGCATTCCTACAAAAAAGACTCTGAGGCGCAGCACGTTACTTTGGCCTCCAACCATGCTTTACGCGTTGAGGGCCTGCATACTCTGCCGAATATGAGTTTCAATCATCAGATACCGGTGTCTCCGGGCTTTCGTTTTAAAAACAACCATAATGTCAAATCAGGCGAAAAGTACGTCCCAAAAGAAAAAGTCTATATTGCCTGCATTCAGACAGACTGTTTGGGTATTGGTGCCTGGACTGAGTCCGGCAGGGGAGAGATTCCCTATGCATGGGAAGTTACCATGAACTGGTCCTGGTTGGCACCGGCAATGCTGCAATTTTTTTATGATGAAGCAAGTCCAAACGATTACTTCATTGGCGCGTTGTCGGGCCCCGGATATATGTACCCTAAAGCGATTCCGGAAAAGTATTTACCCCAGGTGGTTGACAAGGCGTATGAGTTGATGCAAACACTTGATTTGAATGTTTTTGAAATAATGGATCATTCCAACTATTGGCGCTCCGATGGCATTGATGACGACCTTACAAAAAATGTTCTGGATGCATATTACGAAGGGATGCCGGACGTGGTCGGGTTTGCAAATGGGTATAGACCGGGACATACTTTTATGGTCAAAGATGGGAAACCGTTTATTTCCTATGATTATTACCTTGGCGAGAAAAGAGATGAGGGTGAAGCCGTGTCGGACTTGCTTGAGTTGGCACAAATGAATTCAAAACGGCCGTATTATTTACTCGTGCATGTGCGCCAGTGGAGTGATATTAAGCGTGTAAAACGTATACTCGATCAACTGGGACCTGAATTTGAAGTAGTACCCCTGGATATTTTTCTGAAGCTGGCAGGGGACCAACCAACGTTTAAAACGCGTTATTTGGAATAGCCCGACTATGCGCATGGCTAGTGATTAACTGTGAGGGTAAAACTGAAATTGGAGTGCATTGCTGCACGCCTCATTGTCCAGCCTTCATGACGATTAATGAAATTTTGAAAATGGAGCTTATCCGATGAAGAGAATAATATTCATTTCGTTACTGTGCCTGTTGTTCATTCAAATCGCACAATCACTGGGGTTTGAAAAGGAACAGTCAGGTACGATTGCGATAAAAAATGGCGGTGTGTTTTTTGATGAGGAAGACATCCCTGCATTCCGCCGGCGGTTCCAGTCTGATCCAATGTTCGCTTCACTTAAGGCAGAGTTGGAAGGCATTGACCGAAAGGCAGAGAGAAAATTTCTGAAAAAGGAAGTACGCTATAACGGCCATCTCTATGACATCGCGCGGGTGAGCCGTATCGCCCAGAAGATGGCTTTTCTTCATCTCTTCTCCGGCGACAAAGATGCAGCAAATCTGGCGATTGAATGCGTGAGAACATTGATGCGCTTTCCTAACTGGGATTATTTTCTCGATGGCGGCGAGATAATCATTGGACTCCAGCGCGCACCTGGAGCGACGGTTGCGGTTTCTGTTTGTGTTGAAATTTTAGGAGATCTCGTAAGTGATGAGGAACGCCGTGCATGGCTGCTGACCATGGGCGAACGTGGCGTAGAACCTTCTTATAAATCAATTTACGGTATGCGTTATCCGGATAAAGTTAAAGGGTGGAGTCTCGATCCCACGAGTACATACCTGGAGCATCGTCCGGGAGATCGTGGCTTGGATTTGTCGCGTTGGCCAATTATCTTGAACACGATTAATCTAAAAGCTGTGCCTGCAGGTGCATTGGCAATCGGTGCACTCACATACCAAAAATATTTGGGTGAAGATGATAATACGCGCAAGTGGTTGGAACAGGCAGTTTTCAGCATTAGCACATTCCGGGACATTTTTGAACATGACGGCTCCTATTCTGAAGGCGTATCCTACGCGAATTACACCACGCTTCATTTGGTACAAGCTATTAGTGGGCTGAAAAAACTCACCGGTCTCGACCTTTCAGATCTTCTAAATTGGTCTGGGTATGCCACGTATTTGCGGGAAATGACAATGCCCACTCATGCCAATCCTGTGGAGATAATCAATTTTAGCGATGCCGGTGGCGGCGCAACATCGGCTGTGCCTTTTTGGGTAGCAAGTCAGACGTTCGATTCACAAGTGCAGTGGTATGGTAAGACATTGGCAAAAGAACACGATGAGTGGTCGGTGCTTTGGTATAATCCGGCTATTACTGCAGAGCCTGTCGCTAATAAACCGAAATTATGGAAGTCTGACCTGGACTGGATTATAGGCAGGGATGGTTACGGGATCAATGATTTGGTTGTTGCCATGCGCAGCGGCGGTCCGCATAATCACGAGCATGCCGATCGGAACAGTATCATCGTAAAATGTTTTGGTGAACAACTTGTAACCGATCCGCACCGCCCGCCATACTCTTTTACTGATCCGTCCTGGATGATGCGTACTACTGCCGGACATAGCGCGATTTTGATCGATGGCGCAGGCCATCAATATGTTGATGGTTCCGAAGGTACGAACGCATCACAAGCCGTAGCCAACATCGTCCGCTCAGGGCACCGCAAGGGTTACTCGTTTTGGGCAAGTGATGCAACACAGGCATATAAACTTGTCATTCCCGACGTGAAATCGGTCACGCGGACGGTAGTGGTACTTTATGATATTCCGGCTGTTGTCCTGCTGGATAAAGTGCAAAAAATAGATCATCCCTCACGCATCCAGGCACGGTTTTTTGGATATAATAATGATGGCAATGGTCAAATAACAGCCGGGGGCTCGGAATTCAGGATCAATCGTCCTGCAGCACAAATGCATGCATATTGTGTCGGAAACAGCGAGCTTACCGTTACTGCAAATAAGCTCCCGATTCCTGAGGAGAAAGCGAACATGTATCCGTTCGCAGAAGTCAGTACCCAAAAGGCGCAAACGGAATCATTCTTGATATCGGTGTTGCTTCCTGAACCTAAAAATAGCGCTCAGGCAACATCAGAAATTCAGCGACGAGAAGGTGATAGCTATATTATTGAAATTCAGAATGGCAATAAGTCAGCGACTTGTGAGATTTTTGACACGGATGAATTGCCTGAATATAAAATCATCTTTAGGTAGAATGCCATTCAATCTTTGAAAGAAAATCTCGGTTCAAAATTATATTTATTTAAAAATACTTCGGTCAAAAAAGCCGTTCGAATTTTAAATCTCAGTAAAAAGCCGATAATCATTGGCGGTTGTGGTCGGTCGGGCACGACGCTGCTACTTTCAATACTCTCCTGCCACCCGGCGATACTGGGGATTACTCCGGAGACCGTTGCATTATGCCCCGACGGTTATGGCGATGACGGACTCTACAACAAGAATCCTGATCTGGATGTACCATTGGAAATCTGGAAAATATATCGCTATCTTATCGATACACAAATCCATATGAAAGCAACACGCTGGTGTGAGAAAACTCCACGCAATGTCTTGTATTTCGACCGGATTCTGCAGCATTTTGGCGAACATGTCCGCCTCATCCATATTGTGCGCGATGGCCGGGATGTTATCACGTCACACCACCCAATAGATGCTGAGCATTTCTGGACACCACCTGCTCGCTGGGTTCAAGATGTAAATGCGGGACTCGCACTTGAGCAACATCCTCAGGTATTGACGGTTCGCTATGAAGATTTGTTGAATGGTTTCGCAAAGAGTCTAAAATCCATTTGTGACTTTATCGACGAGGAGTTTGTTGACGAGTTTTTGCATTATCCGGAATCATCGACGGTTAATCAGCACATGGCATGGTCTGAAGGCCCCAGGAAAATCAGCACCAGCTCAATCGGGCGTTGGCAAAAACCGGAATTTGCAGATTTGATCCGGAATTTTCTGAAGGATCCGGAAGCTGTGCGCTTACTTAACCATTTTGGTTATAGCTGACATTAGCTGAGAAGAGAGTGGGAAGATTTAATCAGTGCCGGACCGAAAATTGGCTCTGCAAGCGTCATTTAGTTCAAGAGGAGTCTTGTCGGGAAAGTGATAAGATCTTGTATGTCCAAAAGATTATTAGCAGAGTGATGGGCGTGACGGTCTTTGTTTTTAGGTGCAAAAAACAGATTTTCGGTCAAACACCAACGTATCTTTTTCTCACTTCGCAGATTTCATTTTTACTGAGAATAAAAATAACAGGCGATATTATCTAAATGGACACTTTGCGATTTGTTGTAGTCGGCGTTGGCGGTTATGCTTTGGTTCATTTGGAAGCGATTAATTGGCTGCATGAGCAAGGTCAGGCCAATTTAGTTGGTCTTGTTGCTTTGAAAGAAGACCAACAGAAATATGCTGAACTGATTCAGTCCCTCACGCGTAAAGGCGTCACAATTTACTCAAATGTTGATGAGTTCTTCGCTACCGGCGCCCGGAATGCGGATGTCCTGACCCTGCCGATCGGCACTCACATGCACGTGCCGGTCGGCAAAGCCGCTCTGAGAGCCGGGCTGCATGTATACTGTGAAAAACCGCTCGCCGCGACAGTGCAGGAAGTTGACGAACTCATCGCTGTTCGCAACCAAACGGGTCGCAAGATCGCAGTGGGGTTTCAGCATATCTACAGCTTTTCGATGCAGGAATTGAAGGCTCGGATTTGTGACGGGCGATTGGGGCGGGTGCAGGAGATTTCGCTGATGTGTGGCTGGCCCCGCAGCCAGCAATATTACACTCGTAACGATTGGGCCGGCCGGATGCGCAAAGACGGTAACTGGATACTGGACAGTCCGGCGAACAACGCTCACGCCCACTATTTATTAAATATGTTGTACTTGTGCGGAGCTGAACCATCAAAAGCCGCTACACCAATGGCGGTTCACGCAGAGTTGTATCGCGCGAACCAAATCGATAGTCCTGACACGGTTCAAGTGGATTTTAAGGCAGAAGAAGGTGGGAGAGGGCATGCTGTTTTCAGTCACTGCAATGCAAGCGAGCTTGGGCCGGTAATGCAGATTCGCTGCGCAAAGGGTGACGTGAAATGGGCGGAAGATATTGGCAAAACCGTGATCAATTATAACGATGGCAAACAGGAGGCATTTGACAATCTTACCCATCCGCAGTGGCGATATGACGGCTTTAAGAATCTCGTCCAAGCCATAAATGAAGACACGGCGCCGATTTGTTCCCTGGAGATGGCGCGGTGTCACACCTTAACGGTCAATGCGATTCACGAAAGTTGTCCGGCCATAAAGCAAATCCCGGAAAGCGAGATTCTGCAAATCGAAGATTGGGAGATGTTTCCGCCGGATACAAAAGGCCATTTTCGTCGGGTTGAAAATATGGATGCTTACTTGCAGGCAGCGTTTGAAAAGAAAAAATTCCTCAGTGAGTTAAAAATTACGTGGGCGCAAGATGTGAGGTCGCAGCCATTTGCAATCAGAGATTACAGTTATTTCCCCTCAACAGTGAAACCGCATGCGCTCATCGTTTAATAATCAGTCGAACATCTCTATTTTTCATGGCTTTGTAAAGGTTGTGGTGGGAAGGCTATTTTTGTGTGTTTATTAGTACTTGAAATTTTTGTTTCAGGCAGCCCTAGGCGATGCAACAGATTATTAAAACGCGGGTCCGCCCGCAGGGTGTCCCAATATGGGTAGACTCTGAGCAAAGTCAGCATGGAATCCCGTTGGTCGTAGGCCTTTTCAAGCCACTCGAAAGCGGCATCGTTGTCGCCGAGACCTGCATAGATAAGCGCTATGTTTGCGGCGCCATCATGCCTTTCGTCCCATCTTTCCTGCCATTTGTTGCGCATTTTCAACGCTTCGTCTGTGTCGCCTGCGACAGCGTAGGCGTATCCCAGCCACACGCTCAGGTCGCCTTTTCTAAGACTCATTCCTTTTTTTAGTTCCAGCAAGGCTTGTTTATTCAGGCCATTTTGCAAGTATACCAGGCCTAACAAGCTATGCGCCGAGGCAAAATTCGGTTCTAGTGCCAGGGTTTCCCGATACTGCTCTATCGCCTGGTCATACTGACGGGCGAAATAAAACTGGCGTCCCAAATCTACCTGTATTCGCAGCGATAGAGGAGCCAGCTCTCTTGCCTTTTTCATCTCTGCGATTCCCCTCTCGGGCCATCCGGTACTTATCAGGTGGACTGCGTACCAATGGTGGGCTGTTTCATAGTTAGGATTCAACTTGATGGCTCGCTCAAATTCTTTGCCGGCGCTGCTCCAGTCCCACTCTTGGGCGTAATTGACCGCAAGCGAAACATGCGCTTCAGCCAGGGTTTCATCCAACTCAAGGGCTCTATTGACATATTTCTTCGCTTTTGCTCTGGCTTCGCCTGCTGGAAGGATGCCGTAGTTTGCAAGCAGGTTGTATGTGTCGGCCAGCCCGGCGTATGCCTGCGCGCAGGTAGAGTCATGTTCAATGGCGGTCAGAAATTGTTGTTTGGCTTTTTCAAATCCTTCACTTGTCCTCTTGTTCCAGAAGTAGCGTCCTTTGAGATAGGCGTTATAGGCCTTTGGGTTTACAGGGTTCGCGGCCACAACACTTGCTCGCTCCTGCGGTGTCAGTTCGACCTGGATTTCATTAGCAATTGCTTGTGCCAGTTCCGCTTGTAATGTCAGTATGTCTTGTATGTTTCGTTCATAGCTCTTAACCCACAGATGTCGGTCGGTGGCGGCATTGATCAACGTGGCTGTGACTCGAACACGATCACCGGCACGTAACACCGAGCCTTCAACTACAGCGGCCACATCTAATTCCCGGGCAATCTCCGGCAGAGGCTTGGGTGCATTTTTGTATGTCATTACAGACGTACGCGAAATCACTCGTAATGGCTTGATTTTGCCGAGATTGGCGATCAATGCTTCGGTTATGCCATCGGCAAAATAATCCTGGTCCGAGTCCCCATTCAAATTGATAAAGGGAAGGATTGCAAGGGAATCAAACGGTTTTTCATTCTCCTTAATCAACGCCAGAACAATGGTTAAGAGCAGGCCTAACAGGAGAATAGCGACCAGAGTAATTCTCAATCGTGGTGCCGGGAAGGCGGAGAAAAATGGCGATTTTTTTTGAGCCGAATTATTTTTTACTTGCTCAACACGCGTCGGTTTTTCAGCCTCAGAGGTTAGCACTTCCACTTCTGCAATAAATTTGAAACCCAACCGCGGAATAGTCTGGATGAAGGCTGGCTCTTGTGCGCTATCCTGCAGTGCTTTGCGCAGCGCATCAATACAGTGACTCAGTGTGTTTTCCGTGACAATGATATTCGGCCAAAGATCGTCCAGCAATTCATCCTTCTTAACCAGGCGGCCCTGGCGCTCGACCAGGTACTTAAGTGTCTCGAAAGCCTTTGGCCGGAGGTGGATCTGTTGGCCACCTTTTTTCAGACAATGATTGTGGATTTCTAAAGTGAAATCACCAAATCTATAAATGCGCACTTCGCCTGCTGCCATAGGGTAAGTCCGGTTTTTGTCAGAGTTTTATCAGTGTTTTGTCATGGCTTTGTCAAGACTTTCATAAATGTATTTTACTATATTGTACCAGCAAAAGCAAGGCTTTTGCAGTGCTTTGTGATTGATGAACGATGGTTAACAGCAGCCTGAGAACGCAAGCACGGAAAGCACGAACCTTAATTTATCAATTCATGATAATCGGGCTAAAAGAGAGAAGCAATTATGAAAACATGTTTTCTTTTAATGCTAATCTGGTGTGTGTTCGCTGGCGCAGGCTGCCGGAAATCCAATATAGACTCTGACCGCCTTGCTCTTCTATCTACGGACAAAAAATGGTCTGAAGCGGTCGCCGGAGGCAACATTGAGAAAATTGTCTCATTCTGGGCTGAGGACGCCATCGTCTATTTCCCAGGTCAGCCTTCCGCGGTTGGCAAAGCAGCTATACGCGAGATGGTAAAGAAGAATCGTAAAATTCCGGGGTTTCGGCCGACAATTCAATCCGGCGAGGCCATAGTATCTAAGGCCGGCGACTTGGGTTATACGTTGGGTACCGTGCAAATTTCCGTGGGTGATCTCGCTGATAAACCCAGCAACAGAAACGGCAACTACGTCCACATTTGGAAGAAACAGGCAAACGGATCCTGGAAGTGTGCTGTAGAGATAGCGAACTTCCGGCCTTCCTCTGACTAAGTAATTTTTTCAATAATAAACTTAAGGAGGCGTTCTCAAATGACTATTCTCACCAAGACGACATCAAATAAGAGTTCGATTCAAGCATGGTTTGCAATTATTATTCTGATGTCCCTGTTCCCCGTAGAAAGGGTGGTTGCAGAAATACCCGTACGAATCAGCGCAAACCTCGAAGACGCGGTTGATATTGCTTATAACTCAACAGACGATGAGTTTCTCGCTGTCTGGACTGAATGGGTACCATCAGGTAGCATTTTCACTCTTGGACCTGTGCTTGGACAACGAATTGACGGCGACGGTACTTTGATTGGAACACCGTTTACTATTTTTAGTGTCGGTGCTGAGCCGGCCATTGCTTACAACACCCAGAGGAATGAATATTTGGTTGCCTGCTCAAACCTCGGTGTGCTGACAAGACGGGTTAGTTCCTCCGGCCAGTTAATCGATGCGCTGCAAACAATGGTTGCAAATGCAGGGGAGCCCCGTGTTCTCTACAACGCCATATCTGACGAGTATCTTGTTTTGGGCGCTGCCCTTGAGGAAAATCCGGCCTCGTCCGGGTTTTGTGACATCAAGATTTTTTCGCGGCGAGTGAGGTCGTCTGGCAGTGCAATTGGAAATACCAACAATATTGTTACTCAGTCGCACGGGATTTGTGCTGATGGTGCAATCTATGCCGTTGATTATGCACCCATCACTTCCGGCCAAACACCGGGAGGAATTTCAACACCCACCGGCCGCTACCTTTTGGCTATCGACTATCCAGGTGATCTTATGATGTTAGATAGCCATGGCGCGCCACTGGCAACTTTATACAATCCACAATCAAGTATCTATTACAACAGCGTTCCCTTTCAGCTCAGTAAACTCGGGATAACCCACGATGTTGACGTCGCTTTCGGGTACTGGAATGATGAACCGACCTTCCTGGTGGTCTGGAGTGACCGGCAGCAAACACATCAAGGCCAAACCTGGACCGGTGTTTGGGGAGGACTCGTCGATGCAAAAAATATCAACTATCTGACAACGCAAGGTGTCGCAAATACTACATTTCCGATCTCCTTCATCAATTCCCATTTGGCTACACCGGTTACCGTAAAGGAATGGAAGCCCAAAGCCGACTACAATTCCGCAACAAAGAAGTTTATGATAACGTGGCGAGAAACACCGGGGAGTGACCCGCAGAATGATACCCAGGTCAATCATATTCGGGCAAATTCAATTGACGCGAACAATCTTCCTCCGCAAACATTTAATGTTGTCCTTTCACGCACCAATGGCGATGAAAATCCACAATTCCCGGCAATTGCAGCTAATTCTAAAACCGGTGGCGCTTTTGTCGCCTGGGAGGATTGGCGAAATAACACCACGACCAAAGTTGATCTTTACGGGGCTACTATGGCCGCACCGGTTGTTGAATCACTGACGTTGATTGAGCCCAATGGTGGCGAAAAGTGGTACGTCGGTTCTCAGCAAGAGGTCTGGTGGGGGAGTCAGAATTTCAACGACCCGGCAAAAATCGAATATTCCACCGATAACGGTTCGACCTGGAAGTTGCTGTCTGCCAGCACAACCGACAAAACATTTCCGTGGACGATTCCGAATGAACCGTCCAGCAACTGCCTGGTGCGCGTTTCCGACGCTGCGGATGGCACACCCTCTGATGTCAGCGATGCCAGATTCAGCATCCTGAAGGCCGGTTTGAATATCACCGCGCCGGACGGTGGAGAAGTCTGGCAGGTGGGCTCTCAGCAACAGGTCACATGGACCAGCCAGAATATCCCCGATAATGATGTAACGATTGAGCTGTCCACAAACAATGGATTGACTTACACGCCCATCGGTGTTCATACAAATAATCAGCCATCCGAGTCGTATCCCTGGACTGTCCCGAACTCGCCATCAACACAATGCCGAATCCGCATTTCATTGCAGATTGGAGGAGTAAATGTTGGTGATGTTAGCAGCTCTACGTTTACGATAGGCTCGCTTGGCAATACACCCACCGGCAAAAATATCACCGTCACGCCCGGCACCGGAATTGAAATGAAATTTGATGACGTGACTGGTGCAGGAAATACGACGCTGAACACATCATCGCAGGGCCAGCCCCCTCCGAACGGTTTTTTTGTTTTTCCGACTGGGGCGCCAATCTATTATTCCATCAATACGACCGCTTCGTTCACCGGCAACATCGAAATCTGTATCGAGTACGACGACACGAATTTGACTCTGGTGGAAGAATCTAAACTCAAACTCTATGTCTTCGAAGTACCCCCGGGGAATTGGGTGGATATCACGTTTTCAGTTGATGTTACAGCCAATATCATCTGCGGCAGGGTGAATCATTTAACTGACTTCGCCCTGATGTTGGGGCCTTCACATTTCACTTTTAGTTATGAAACCGGCGACAGCTACAGCATTGTCATCGACCAGGCTCTGTTGAATGAAACGGCACTGGAGAACGGTGATGAAATCGGCGTATTTACACCGGCAGAGCTTTGCGTCGGCGCCGTAGTTTGGGATGGTACAACACCCCTGGCGTTAACCGCCTGGGCTGATGACAGCCAAACTCCGAATGTTGACGGTTATATCCCCGGGGAAAAAATGAGTTTCAGAATTTGGGATGAAAACGATGACTCAGACACCGATTTTCTTGCTACCACCACCTATTCCGCCGGTAACGGTAATTTCGCAGATGGTGCATTTGCACGAATTTCATCATTGGAAGCCGTGAGTTATGCGACCCAGACCCTGGGACTTGAGCAAGGTTGGAGCTGGATTTCCTTTAATGTCCGGTCCGAGTTTCTGAGCATGGAGAAGGTGATGGCTGATATGACAAATCTGGTAATCGTTGTTGATGGCGCGGGCAATTTTTACATCCCGAATGTCATCAACAGCATTGGTGACTGGAAAATGACAGAGGGGTATAAAATCTACGTCAGCGCTTATAACGAGGTTGGAATGAGCGGGCCGCCGGTTCTGCCGACCACGCCAATTAATCTAAACGCAGGCTGGGAATTCGTCAGCTACTTGCCGGCAGCCTCTCAGTCTGCTGAAACAGCCGTCGCTTCGATTTTGTCTCAATTGGCGATTATCAAAAATGACGCCGGTAATTTCTTCATTCCCAATGTCATTAACTCTCTTGGAAATATGAACCCGGGTGAAGGATATAAACTTTTCCTCAATTCGGCCGCAACGCTGCTCTATTCTCAAGGTGGTTCCCTGGCTAAAAGGTCGGAATCTACGCCATCTTCTCAAAGCGCATTACCGCAACATTTTCGCTTCAAAAATGGGACAGGTGAAAGTTATGCCATCGTCGTGCAATCGCTGGAAATAAATGGCAGCTCACCAAATCAAAAAGATGAGATTGCTGTGTTCACCGAACAAGATCTTTGCGTTGGAGCAGGTATTTGGGATGGCAATATCTTGGCGCTTTCAGCCTGGGCGGACAACGTTCAGACTGAAGAAGCCGATGGTTTCGGAGAAAACCAAAGCATCACGTTCAAATACTGGGATAGCAATCTTAATCAGGAATTTGTGTTAACGCCTGATTTTCACCAGGGTAGCGGAACCTTTGGTGACGGGCCGTATGCTGTAGTGACTCTGGAAAAATCGCAAGTCCCGGGCATCTTTTCTTTAGCACAAAATTATCCCAATCCCTTTAACGCCGGGACGGTTATTTCCTATCAAATTCCGGTAGCTGGAAAAGTGATGCTCAAAATTTACAATGTTCTGGGGCAGGAAGTCGCGACACTCATTGATGAAAATCAGGCAGCAGGATTGTTTCAGGCCCAATGGCAGGGGCAGGATAATTACGGGAATCTGGTTCCGAGCGGAATTTACCTCTACAAATTAACTGCCGGGACTTACTCCGCTATTCAAAAGGCAGCATTTGTAAAATAAAACCAAGTGATTTTTCAAATGGAGAAGAAACCATGAAAGCACACGCTCTTGCAATAATATTTGTTTTATTTTTTACCTCATTTCTTAATGCACAAGTTCAGCATTTTTTGTTCACGGAAAATACCGGTGACAGCTACAGCATTGTCGTCAATGCAGCAACCCTGGATGCGGCCGAGTTGGCGGCAGGAGATGAAATTGGTGTTTTTACGCCGGCAGGTCTCTGTGTGGGCGCTTCAGTCTGGACGGGTAACACACCGTTGGCGCTCATTGGTTGGATTGATGATTCTCAGACCACCGAAGTTGATGGTTATCAGCCCGGCGATGTCATGTCCTTCCGGGTGTGGCAACAAAGCAGCGACGCTGAATTCATCGCCACACCAACTTACGCCCAGGGAAATGGAACGTTTGGAAACGGCGTTTTTACGAGCGTGTCCCTGTCCGCTGAAACGGCAATACAATCCGGTGGGATTTTGGTAACAAATACCAGCGGTGCCGGGGCGAATTCTTTACGCGCGGCCATTGCAGAAGCCGAAAATAACGCGGGTGCAGATACCATTCGTTTTGCGATTCCGGAGTCCGATCCGGGATACGATGCCGGCACCGGCACCTGGACAATCAGACTGCAAAGTGAATTACCGACTATATCGGATAATGGCCTGATAATTGATGGCGGTAGCCAGGCCGGGTTTATCGGTTCCGACACCAACCCGGACGGCCCAGAAATAATCCTCGCCGGTGACCAGGCGGGCACAAATGCAGCGGGACTTTTTATTTTTAGCGCGGAAAATCAAATTTATCATTTGGTTATCAACGGATTTGGTTCTACAGGAATCTGGCTTGAAGGCGATGGTGCGACTGGGAACATGATTTCCGCTTGCTATCTCGGCACAGATGCACTCGGCACAACTGCAAAACCGAATGGAGTTGGCGTTTATGTCCAGGACGCTTCTGAAAATTCAATTTTACAAAACCTGATTTCCTCTAACAAGACCGACGGTATTTGTATCATCGGAGAGACCAGCAACAACAACATAGTTGCAGGCAATCTCATCGGTACCGATGCAAGCGGTTCCTTGAATTTGGGCAATGAATGGATGGGGATATCGATCTATTCAGGTAGTCATGACAACAAAATTGGCGGCAGCAAAGAGGGGGAAGGTAACCTGATTTCCGGCAATGGCAATGATGGAATTCGGGTTGGCGGGATCAGCAACCTGATTATCGGCAATATTATCGGGTTGGATTTGAGTGAGACGAGCCCAATCGGTAATACATGGGATGGCATTGCATTGTATGGCCCGCATAACGTCATTGGTGGCTCAGAACCCGGAGAAGGGAATATCATTGCCGGGAATAAACGCATCGGTATTTCATTTAGCGACGCGGATAGCAACGACGTTATCGGCAATATGCTTGGCACCGGCAAGACAGGCAGTGAAAAATTAGGCAACTTCTTTTCAGGTATTTCCTTGAGCAGCGGCTCAAACAATAATATGATAGGGCCGGCGAATGTAATTAGTTACAACGGAACAGGTGTTTTTGTGAACCTGGACAGCACGATTCACAATACGATTACCCGAAATTCCATAAGCAACAATAGTGGTCAGGGAATCTGGAACTCGAATGGCGGCAATACAGAACTGGCCGCACCATCTAATATTGAAGTCACCAGCAGTCAGGTTACCGGTACCGCTACTGCAAATGCAATTGTGGAAATCTTTTCTGATGACGATGATGAAGGCCGGGTTTACGAAGGAACAGTCTTTGCCGACGGCACTGGTAACTTCAGTTGGATGGGCACGGCCACCGGCCCAAATGTCACAGCTACCGCAACCGATGCAGATGGTAACACGTCCGAATTCAGTGAGGCTGTCAATGTCACGTCAGTTGAAACAGCGCAGGGAGTAGAACTGGTTGAAAGCTTTTCACTGCGCCAAAACTACCCCAATCCCTTCAATCCAGCAACGACTATCACTTTTTTTATGCCGAGGCAAGCCCGGGCCAGACTGCAAGTATTTGATCTTTCCGGCCGGGAAGTTGCCGGCCTTTTGGACGAGGTGAAACCGGCAGGACGCCACAGCATCACTTTTAGTGCAATTGAATTGCCGAGCGGGGTTTATTTCTACCGGCTGCAAGCGGCGGAAGCCGGCCGGAAAACTTTGACCCAAACAAAAAAGTTCACCATTATTAAATAGCGTGAGTTCGATGTTACGGGATACCTGTTGTGAACATAAAAAAGGACTTGTCATTTCGAACTACGACGTCTTTTTGTCGTGTGTGAGAAATCTGTGCGGATAGATGAGAATCGACGCCAAACTGTTTTGGTTCAGCGTGAATTGGACAAAAGAGCATTATGAAATAAGGTAGTCATGACGTTAACAATTGACAAGCGAGATTTTGTTTGTGAGTATTTTTTTCATTTACCGTACTTCTGTTATTATTGATGTAGTTCTG
>JAJDAG010000145.1 GCA_029262005.1 Candidatus Zhuqueibacterota bacterium
TAGTGAAATAAATGCCACTGTTATCAACGAGTTCTGTAGGGTGGAGTCCCACTCCACCATTTTTCTATTCTCCAAAATCCTGCCTATCTTCAATTGCGTCTCCTGGCCACCCATCGCTTTGTATTTCTTGCTGAATATTGCTTTGATGCTCATCCATCTTTTGGAAAAATTGGCGTCGCCTTCCGGCAAACGCCAAATACAATGAAAATGGTCTGAAAGTAAACAGATAGCATCAACCTCAAAAGGATACCGATTTTGCACATCTTTCCACGCAACTCTTAATATTTTACGAGCCAATGGCGAAGTCAAAAATGGCTGACGGTTGAATGTTACCAACGTAGAAAAATACAACCCTCCTGCAAATTTAGCCCGAATGTAATCACTCATTTTTTCCCACCAACCTTCAAGTGAAAATGGTTGTTGTCCGCAACTGTATTTTGGTGGAGTGGGACTCCACCCTACCTAACTTGTCCGGGCGCTGCTAAGCCCTTTCTAATTGCCTCTGGGAGGAATCTCAGGGTGCACGAAAAACAGAACCTCGCTATGATGAGAATATCTTCATGGCCCAGAAAGCAAGACAAAAACTGAAAGCGACTGCAATGAACTGTGACACAAAACGCTCAATCAGCTGAATCAAAAAAAAGGCAACAACGATTCTTTTCGCTTGACATAGTGAGTCCCCGACGAGCGTATTTTTCACAATGAGTCGCCTGTGGTCATTTGATACTATTTCGTCAAGATTAACTTCCTGGTCGCTACAAAACCGTTGGCTTTTAACTGGTACAGATAAATACCACTTGCCACTTTCGCGCCGCGGAAATCTCTGCCGTTCCAGACTATGCTGTGCTGACCAGCTGCAATAACACCCGAGTGCAGCGTCTGAATCAATTGGCTGCGCAGATTGTAAATAGCCAGCGTGACTTCGCTCGCTTCCGGCACATCAAAAGTAATCGTCGTGCTCGGGTTGAACGGGTTCGGGTAGTTCTGCCCCAGAGCAAACCTATCTGGCATTGCAGTGACGGCTCCCGAACCCGAAGCATCTGCTGTAATTTTACCTAACTCACTGTCACCAGTGGCTTGTGTTACGCGAAGCTTGTCGCCGTTTAGATTTTTGACCTCGCCGCCGATATCAGCATGCGCTGTCGCCGGCATTGACTGCGCATCATGATGCACTGCAACCGCGTCTTTGTCCACGTCAATCTCCTTGGCACAAATCGACCCAAGCAAATCACTTTCTTTCTTCAGGTGCACTTTGTTACTCGGGGCGTTGAACGTACCGCGAAGAATACTTCCTTCCCCGAATTGTATGTCTTCCATCGAATTGATGGTGACGTAGCGGCTGTCAACATCACCCAGCGGCGAAAGAGACATCCTTGCATCTTTGTCGATGTCCACTTTCTCGACAACATTCATCGTTACCTGACCGGTGTCAAGGCTGATTTCTAAAATCACATCTTTCTTCAATATCAGTTTCTCGAAAAAATAATCGCCGGAAGAGAGCTGCAACGTCCCTTTCTCCTCCACCTTAATCTTGCCGTAGCTTCCAGGCGTCAGTGCCTGAGTCTGGTTCTTCATCACTTTCACATCGTTGCCGCCTGCACTGTAGGAAAGTATCGGCAGGGCCATCGCAGACACACTGGCGAATTCAATGGCAGTCCCTGTGATGGTGACGTTGTTTTTGAGTTTGAGCTCGCCTCCTGCGGTTACATTTCCATCAATGGTCACATCTTTGTCAATGTCGATTTTGTCAACCGCGGTAACATTCCCTGAATAGGTTGCCGGACCTTTCTTTATGTCAATTTTATCGTTGGAATGCAGGTCTCCATCTGACTGACCCATTTTGTCCAGCATGATTTTAGTATCTGCTAAATAGAGATAAGTGTGCGTCAGAACATTCGGGTCATCGATTACGTTGACCGTCCGTATGACTTGCGCGCTGTGGCCATTGCCATCATCGGCGTTATAGGTCACCGGATAAGAGCCGGGTAAATTGGTATCAACTGTGCCGGATATGACGAGCGGGGTATTCGCGTTGCAGTTATCGGTAACCACTGCCCCCGGTTCGACATAAGGGCCACTAAAACGAATAAGCGTCAGGGGATTGACGCCGTTCAAGCTAATCACCGGCGCGGTCACGTCATCCACAATAACACTTTGCACTTGCTGACTGCTGTTACCGTTACCATCGTCGTAAGTCCAGGTTACCACGAACGTGCCTTGCGCAGTGTAAGTCATCGGGTCGGATGTCGTTGCTGCAATACTGCCCGCACAATTGTCTGTAGCCATCGGTGCACTCAACATAACACTGCATTCGCCAGTGGCATCCGGTAGAGTAGCAAGGTCAGGCACCGGAGCGGTGTTATCTACTACATTCACCGTAATGTCCGTGCTGCAAGTACCACCGTTGCCGTCGTCTGCGGTCACGGAGACGCTGTTCGCACCCAGCACCAATGTCGTCGGGTTCACGGTGATGGTCAGCGGGTCGCCATCCGGGTCTGTGACGCCGGTGACGTCAGCCTCCGTGATGCTTGCCTGGCAGTTGGCGTCGGCGCTCTGGTCGGCAATGGCTGCGCCGCTGCAGTTGGGTGGCTGGTTGGGTTCTCTCTCGATGATTGTTAGGAACTGATTGACTGCAACGTTGGTTGTATCCCAGACAATGCCGCTAGGCCATTCGATGGTAATGCCAGCAATATTGACGGCATCGCCAAGGCCGAATTCAGCGTTCAGGCTATTTTGACTGCGATAACCAGTGCCACCACCCGAGATTTCGACCACCTGCGTGATGTTGTCCCCAGAGAGAGTGGCTTGAACCCATACTTTGGCTCCAATTGCCGCAGTGTTGGAAATTGTGCCGATGAGCTTCATATTTATCCAATTGTTCGCATTGCCTGTATTTCTATACAAATAGTTGATCTGATCCTCCTGATTTGCAACGAACAAATCCAGGTCTCCATCGTTGTCATAGTCAGCCCAACTGGCCCCTACTGAATATCCTCCGTCAGTTACAATGCTGCCCTGAGTTATTTTCGTGAAAGTGTTGTCACCATTGTTTTCATACAAGAAGTTGTTCGAGAGATTGTGATTGGCAACAAAGAGGTCTTTGTCGCCATCATTGTCATAGTCCGCCCAGCCGCTACCCAGAGAAGCATCTGCATCATTGATGATGGGCCCTGTAATGATCTTGGTAAAGCTTCGGTCACCATTATTTTTGAACAAGGCATTGTTGCGACCCCAATGCGCAATAAAAACATCCTCGTACCCATCGTTGTCATAATCACCGTAACTTATACCACCGGAATTTTCGCCATCATTATTGATGATATCATCCGATGTGATCTTAGCAAATGTGCCATCGCCGTTGTTGAAATATAGAAAATTATCCTCATTACCTCCATTTGTCACCAACAAATCAAGGTTCCCATCGTTGTCGAAGTCACACCAGCTCGCGGCCCCGGAAAACCCGCCATCGCTAACGATGGCGCCGGTCAGGATTTTGGTAAATGTGCCGTCTCCGTTATTCTTAAATAATGCGTTGTTGGCGCTGTAGTTCGTCACAAATAAATCCAAATTACCATCATTGTCATAGTCGCCCCATGCGGCACCGTCCGAATTACCATTATCATTTACAACCGGTCCTGCGGTATTTCGGGTAAAGGTATCGTCGCCATTGTTGCGGTAAAGAAAACTATTCTGCCCACCGCCATTTGCCACAACAAGATCTAAAAAACCATCATTGTCATAATCTCCCCAGGAAGACCCTCTTGAATCCCCCAAATTGTTAACGATATCACCAGAAACAACTCTGGTGAAAGTTCCGTTACCATTGTTTTCGTACAGATAATTGTCTTTTGTATTCTGGTTGTCTTCGTTAGCGACGAATAAGTCTATGTATGTATCATTGTTATAATCGCCCCAACTCGCTGCTCCTGACCGGCTTGGTTGGTTCACAATATCACCTGTTATAACGCGCGTGAACTGGTCAACCGGCCCTTCAGCATAACCAATTCGTGTATGAGATCCATCTCGATTACCATTATACCAGACTTTGTACACAGTTTCTTGAAGCATAAGGTGCGCTCCCGTCACATGCTCATCATCCCATGTACCTGGATCACCTAAATCAAGAACTGGATTATTGGAATATTTTTGCCAATTAATTCCATCATCGGAGTACGCAATACCTTCTCTATGATTACCATTATGGCCCCGATATAGCATGACGTATTGCGAATCATCCCATACTACAGAAGGAGAACCAACATGATTTTGATCCCACTCCCCAGCCGAACCTACATCAAGAACTGGATTACCCGGATGTTTTACCCAGTCTTCGCCACTAACTGAAGTGGCATAACCAATACGGTCGGAACCATTTGAATCACCTCGAAATTCATACCACATCTGATATGTATTGCCATCAAATATTACGGAAGGTCGGTGGACATGTCTATTCTCAATACCTGTGGCATCAGGAGTTAATATTGGATTATTAGGAAACCTTACCCAGTCGATTCCATTTGAAGAGGTGGCCAAGCCAATTTTATGTGAATTTGATCCATCATCCCCATTGTACCACATCTTGTACTCACCATTAATGTAGAGGATATATGGCTCCCCTACATATCGAGAATCCCACGAACCGGCAGGTCCAAGCTTAAATACAGGATTATTCGTGTCTTTTGTCCATTGTCTTCCATCGGCTGAAATAGCATAGCCCATTTCAGAATACCACGGACTTCCGTCAGCGCCGGTGAACCACATTTGATAAATCGTGCCATCAAATATAATAGCAGCACTATGAACTCCCCATGAGTCCCAAGTGCCTGACGGCCCCGCACCTAAAACCGGATTCCCGGCATCTTTGGTTAGATTGCTTTGTGATTGAACAGGTATTGAACAAAATAGCAGAACCAATAATACGATAGCACAATTCCATATACCCTTCATGGCAACCTCCTTGAATTGAATTAAGAGTTAGTCTGATAAAATCATCCTACTTCGTACATCAAGCGTTGAAATATGCCCTATGCTCAACGGCGATGAAACGCCCAGAGCGAATCCGTGCTATTTTTGGACGTGCAGTTTAGGCGCGGCTTAAAGCCACCTGGCGCCCAACTAAAATGTTTCAAGTCAAGGGCCACCCGGCGCCCCGGGAGGAATCTCATGGCGAGCGAATAAAGCCCACCAGATAGTTTTGCATGAACATAATTCGACATGAATCGCATTAGCTCATTTAATTGAAAAGTTGGGTTCGAGAAGATGAACCCAACCTACATGACTAAATCCTGTTTATCCATTCTGAAAATTCTTTCACTTTCTTTCCACAGAACTTATCGCAACAAAACCATCTTGCGCACAGCAACAAAATCACCCGCTTGAATTCGATAGAAGTAGGTTCCGCTGGCTCGATTTCGGCCGTCCCAGATAACGCTATGAAAGCCGCGCTGCATTGGCTGATTCATCAAAGTTCAGTAGGGTGCGCCTTGGGCGCACATTTTATTCTCCAAAACCATTATTGTCCAAAACACGTACATCGTCAATAGAGCCCCACGCAACGTCATAATGTCCGTTATTAACATAGCGATGAAAGATTGACCATTGCCAATCTCTTACATTATGCACAAGACCATGTTTAAACCGGATTGAAATTAATGGTATCTTGCGGCATACGGTATTGAGGCAATTGAATAAATTTAGATTCTTTCTTTCCCTTGTCTCTTAACAGATGTGCGCCAAAGGCGCACCCTACATGGCTAATATTCAATTTGAGATATAAGAATGCTGCGTTTGTGTATGAATTAAATTGCAATAGATTGTTTTCTGCATCGATTCGCTGAAACACAGAATCTGTACGTCCTAAGTAATCATGCTTAAGAA
>JAJDAG010000146.1 GCA_029262005.1 Candidatus Zhuqueibacterota bacterium
CCGCTCTTCTGTCAACTTTTGTGCCTGCTTGAAGCGATAGCCGCGTTGACCTGTATTGCGAGTGAGTTCACGATAAACTGTTGAACGATGAACGTCAATTACACCGGCAATAGATGATTCTGAAAATCCTTTTTTCTTTAATCTGTAAATTGTGTATCTTTGCTCATGGGTTAATTGCTTATAGGGCATTACGTGCTCCAGTTTGTGGTTTTGGTCAATTGCGAACTTAATATAATGCAATTAACCCATTTTTAAAACTGTCGCACTTGGAACTTGAAACTAAGCTCTGCGTCCTTTGCGTTCTCCGCGTTAAAAAAACTGACTTTGGATTTGTCTGAATACTTATGTGTTGTAAATAGAAACCATTACAACAGAATCATTCTGGATTTATACTTTATTCAGGCTCAGAAACAAACCGTTTGAACTCGACTGTTTCTTTGCCGAAATTGATTCATGATCCTACTTTAATTCCCTTTACTTTTCAACTCATTGAGTAATTGTGGCTCCTTTTGCAAGGTGAGGTCTTTAGCAATTTTAAGTTCATTCTATCCGTGTTCTCATTCGCGCCAATCCGTGGCTTTCTATCTCTTGCAAACTTACCCACACAAAACGACATAGAGCCAAAAAAATATCCTGATTCCGCAAAACGCACAAATAAATCATTTACCTTTTCAGCACATGGGTCATTAAAGATAAAATGTGTTCGTGTAAAATGACCCTCTACAAGGAGAATGTATCATGAAAAGGATTCTGAATTTATTGGTGTTGGCAAACATGGCCCTGTTTCTGACAGCCTGTGGCGGCACAAAACAACGCCCCGCCGAAATTGAGCCGCAGCCTCCGGATAGCAAACCTGTCCTGCCTGCAAATGAACCTGTTGTCGAAAATGAGATTCTGACGGAGGAAATAGCCCTTCCCTCTGATGTTGTACCCGTGAGGAAAGAGGTTAAAGGAACAAGGCAAAGTCGCACAAAACGAGAATTAGGCTTTGCCGTAACACAGATGAAAGCTGGCAATGCCAAGGATTCTTATGGTTCCACCGCCGACATTTTTCAAACGCCGGTACCGCACAACACGGAAGAGTACTCAAAGATTAATGACAACGCTTTTAAACGAGTCAAGGACAATCCATTGTCGACTTTTTCCATCGACGTTGATGCGGCTTCTTACGCCAACACCCGCCGCGTTCTTACCAACGGACAAATGCCGTATAAGGACGCCGTGCGCATTGAGGAGTTTATCAATTATTTTGATTATGACTATGAAAACCCGCAAGGTGAACATCCGTTTTCTATCATAACGGAAATCTCCAAAGCACCATGGAACAACAAACACCAACTGGTTCATATCGGCTTGCAGGGGAAAAAATTAGACTATGAAAATTTGCAGGCCTGCAACCTGGTTTTTCTTATCGATGTTTCCGGTTCAATGGATCAGGCCAACAAACTTCCATTACTTAAGTCGGCTTTCAAAATATTGTTGAAAAATCTCAACAAACGAGATCGAGTGGCCATTGTGACTTACGCCGGTTCAGCCGGACTTGTGCTGCCGTCAACGCCTGCAAGTGAGAAAGAAAAAATTCTGAGCGCACTGGATCGGCTTAAGGCCGGTGGCTCCACTGCAGGTGGCGCCGGTATTGAACTCGCCTACAAAGTCGCAAAACAAAACTTTGCCGCAGAAGGGAACAACAGGGTCATTCTGGCCACGGATGGTGATTTCAATGTGGGAACTTCAACGACCTCTGAGCTGGTCAGAACCATTGAAGAAAAGCGCAAAGACGGTATTTATTTGACCATTTGCGGTTTTGGCATGGGCAACTACAAAGATGACAGAATGGAAAATATCAGCAATGCCGGCAACGGCAATTACTATTACATTGATAGTATTCTTGAGGCTGACAAAGTGTTTGCCAAAGAAATGCGAGCCACGCTTTTCACAATTGCAAAAGACGTAAAAATTCAGGTTGAATTCAACCCTGCCGGGGTTCAGGCTTACCGGTTGATTGGTTATGAAAACAGACTGCTCGCGAGTGAGGACTTTAACGATGACCAAAAGGACGCAGGGGAATTGGGTGCCGGGCACACCGTCACAGCGCTGTATGAAATCGTGCCGGTTGGCGTCGCAAGTAAATTTGTAAAAACAGTGGATGACCTTAAATACCAAAAAGTGCAGAACGCAGGACCTGCGGAAAATGATGAATTGTTGACGCTAAAACTGCGTTATAAAAAACCGGATGAAAACACCAGTCGTTTAATAAGCAGAGTGCTCAAGGATAACTCAATTGCAATAGAAAAAACATCGAATGCATTTCGGTTTTCTGCAGCGGTCGCAGAATTTGCTATGTTGCTGCGGGATTCAGAATTTAAGGGAGAGGCTTCTTACGACCAGGTTTTAGAAACCGCCGGCCATGCAACCGGCAAGGATGAAACGGGCTACCGCGCCGAATTTGTACAACTGGTAAAGAAAGCAGCCTTATTGGCCACAAATTAATCTCTGAAAATCTAAAAACGCCACAGGGGCACTTTCTTTTGCGCCTCTGTGGCCAATTTTATTCTCACTTTCGAAAATCATCCAACTGCATGTGCACAAACTTCTCCACAAACTCAGATGCGGGATTGGCAAGAATGGCATCCGGCGAATCAGCCTGCACCATTTCGCCCTGATTCAAAATAATAAGACGGTCAGCAAGTTTGATGGCCTCGCGCAAATCATGCGTCACCAAAATTGTGGTGCGCGGACTTATTTTTTGAATTTTGATGAACTCCCGGTGAATTTCAGACCGCGTGATCGGGTCGAGCGCGCCAAACGGCTCATCGAATAAAAACAGCTTTGGCTCAAGAATCATTGCCCGGCACAGACCGACTCGCTGCTGTTCACCGCCGCTGAGCTGGAAAGGGTATTTGCTTTTGTAGTCAAGGGGCAGATCCACCAGGCCCATGAGCACATCAATTCTTGAATGGATTTTTGCAACCGGCCATTTCTTCAGTCTGGCCAGAAGAGAAATGTTGCGTTCAACAGTGAGATGAGGGAAAAGGCCGGTTCCCTGCACAGCGTAGCCAATCTTCCGGCGCAAGCCAGAAAGCTGCGCATAATCAATTGCCCGGCCAAAAACTGAAACAACGCCATTGTCCGGCCGAACCAAACCGTTAACAAGTTGAATCAGCGTTGATTTGCCACTACCGCTCGGTCCAATCACAGCCGTTGTTTTCTGCAGAGGAAATGCCACGCTAAGATCGCGTAAGGCGACTTGACTGCCGTAGGACAGACTGACATTTTTCAATTCAACCGGAATACTAGTTCCATGCACCATTTCTATATTCAGCCGCGCGGTTAAATTATACAGGTTTTAGCATATTCAAACTAAACCATTCCCTGTCATCGTACCAGGCATTTTCCAATATAAATCCATTGCGTTTGGTCATGTCGGCAATGACATCTTTAGAGTATTTGTGTGAGTTTTCAGTATGAATACGCTCATTTTTTTTAAATGAAATAGCACGCTCAAGCTTGCCGATTTTCACTGTTTGCTCGCGCTTGCTGAGGAGATAAAGTTCGATGCAATCTGCGCTGTCGTTATAAATCACGTGATGGCGAAAACTGTCTAAATCGAATTCGCCATCAAGCTCACGATTGATCCTTGCCAGTAAATTCAGATTGAACTGAGCCGTAATACCTTGAGAATCATCATAAGCGGGTAGCAAAATCTTCCTGGATTTTACTAAATCCATACCGATTAAAAGCCGATCCTGCGGCCCCATGCTCTGGCGAACTTGCAACAAAAAATTTTCTGCATCGTGCCGCGAAAAATTGCCAATGCTTGAACCGAGGAACAGAATAAGCTTTGGATGCCGTTTGCGTTTTGCCAACGCTTGCAGTGCTACCTGATAATCTGAGACCAGCGCAGTGATCGACAATGTGTCATGCGTTCGCAACAAACGTTTAGCGCTTTGAACAAGCATGCTTTTTGAAATATCGATGGGAATATAATGTAACCTGCCGCGGCTACGAAGAAATGCCTCGATAAGCAGCCGTGTCTTCATAGATGAACCACTGCCCAATTCAACCAACTCAATATTTGCACCGCAGGTTTTAATAAGGCCATCGACACTCTGAATAATGATGGTGCGTTCTGTGCGAGTCGGGTAGTATTCGGGCAATTCACAAATTTGTTCAAATAACTGTGAACCAATTTTGTCGTACAGAAATTTTGGCGACAGTTTTTTGTTTTCCGCGGTTAAACCATTCAGAACATTTTGAGAAAACGGCTCACCCGAGATATCCTTACGTGAAATCTTAACCCGTAACCGATGTTTAGTGATGAGTGTCTGTGTTTCCAAATCCATTTTTTGTTTTCCTTTCCTCAAAGGTCACACAAATAGCCCCCAAAGCAGGTGTCCGGGAAAACAGAATATCCTCAATGTGTAGACAGGTGAGTTTAATAAAGATTTACAGTGGAAAGTTAACCCATTTGCAAAAAATGGGTAATGCAGCAGAGAAAATAGAACAATATCTTTTGAAAAAAAAATAAGCACTAACCTGAAGTTACTGAACAACACACGGGTCGGAGAAAGAACAGTCGACCGGAAATTGGTGGAGACGGCGGGAATCGAACCCGCGTCCGGAAGGAAGTTACCAAAAACGTCTACATGCTTAGTTTGTTGATTAAATCTCACTCTTGCAGGTACAGCAAACAAGACCCGCAACAGCCAGCTTGATAGA
The DNA here is from genome assembly GCA_029262005.1 of Candidatus Zhuqueibacterota bacterium. GTDB lineage: Bacteria > Zhuqueibacterota > Zhuqueibacteria > Oceanimicrobiales > Oceanimicrobiaceae > JAJDAG01. The sequence continues at coordinate 4,720 of JAJDAG010000146.1, forward strand.
ATTCATCTTTAAGCCTCAAGCGTGCAAAAAGGTATAGCCACGATTATCGACGTTTTATCCAGGCTCCGTAGCCAAACCCAAATAAAACGGGTCACACTAAGTTAAAATAACCTAGGCAGCCATTGCATACGCATAATTGTCTGCGTTTAGTTCAGTTTCCCAGTTGTTTAGCGAGGACCTGGAAGAACCTCGGCATGCAGCTTTCAGCTTCTCGCCCCCCGTCGAAGCCATGTCGTCCCCATATTTTTAATATTTTGTATTTGACCGAAAACACCTTCAAATTGACTTGCCGGTCGAACCCTGCTAATTAAGCAATAAATGAAACGATTGTCAATAAATATAGTTCCTAAAACAAATTTGAGAGTAAGTAACCGCCGTTCTCGCCTCAAAACAAACCCCGTTTGCAGAAAATACGTGACAATGTCTACAGGAAATTGTACATTTTGTCAAATTTAAAAAATGTCACTGTTCGGTTTATTTTTTAGCAAGAAAAGCAGCCGCCCTTACACATGGTTTGAGCCGCTCGGCTATTGCAAGACTGGCATCCTTTGAAAATACCGGCAAAGGGTACCCACAAAATGAGAGACTAAGATGAGATATTCAAAGCAAAAGAATCCGGGTTTGCTCGGATTTGTAAGCATATTTTTTCTGGCCCTTGAACTCTTTGCGCAAGGCTCTATCGCCGGCAGGATAACCGATGCAGCAACAAAAGAGGCGCTACCAGGAGTCAATGTCCAAATTGAGGGCACAGTCATTGGCGCCAGCACAAATTTGCAAGGTAAATTTACTATTCGCCGGGTTCCTGTCGGCACTTATATTGTCAAAGTCAGCATGATTGGCTACTGGGCGATGCGCAAAACCGTCCTGGTTACCGCTGGCGACACGGCCTATGTCGATACCACGCTCATCGAAACACCCATTGAAATTGATCCGGTTGTGGTCACCGCCGGCAAATGGCAGCAGGACGCAGCCGATACGCCCGCTGCCGTGGAAGTAATGACTGCACGAGAAATTCTTGCACGAAACCCGCTGCGAATAGAAGATGCACTGGAAACAGTGACCGGCGTACAAATTCTTCAGGAAAATGTCACCATTCGGGGCTCGGATGGCTATACTTTTGGCGTTGGCAGCAGAGTTCTTGTGATGGTGGATGATGTGCCGGTTATGAATAGCGACTTCGGCAAGGTCAACTGGTTTATGATTTCCCCCTCGGATATTGATCGCGTTGAAGTCGTGCGCGGTGCGGGCTCTGCGCTTTATGGCTCATCTGCGATGGGCGGCGTTGTCAATTTTTTCACACGCGACGCACAACCTAAAAGTCGCACCTATGTTCGTGCCCTCATCGGCGCTTACGACGACTCGCCGGAGCCTCTCTGGAATCTCGGACTCAGGGCAATTGACAAACAGCGGGTAGCGAAATTCAATCGCCAGGATTTCACCCACAGTCGCCGGATCGGCAAACTCGGATTGCGTATTTCCGGTGGCCGCAGCATCTCGGACGGGTATGTCGAAAACGGCCATTACGAAAGATACAACCTCTCCGGTAAGGTTAACTACAGCCTTACAAACGGTTCAAAAATCACTTTGTTCGGCAATTACATGCACGACAAATCCGGCATCTTTACACTCTGGAAAAATCAGGGGGAAGCGCTCAATGTGCCGCGACAGGAGCGTGATAAAAAACAGACTCAAAATGGTGTCACATTTTTTGCCAAATATACCCATCCACTTTCTTCCAAAGCAGTCGTCGATTTTCGAGCTTATTATAATCGTTTTCTGCTGGGCACGCAAGGCACAGATGCAGGGACATTTTCACCGGCATTGGGATTGGGTGGTTCCGTTCAAATGCAGTACATCCCGAAGCGCCGGCTTTCATTTATTTTCGGATCTGATTTCAAATTAGATAAAGTCGAATCCACCAAAGCGCTTTATGGCAGGCGTGATGCAATATTAGTGGCGCCCTATTTTCAATCCGATTTGAAGTTGTGGCAGAAACTCAACATTACCTTGAGCGGTCGCTACGACCGTTACGAGATTTACAGCGATACGGAAGCGGTTTTTGGCGAGGGCCGAAAATATCTTCACTTCAGTCCGAAGTTCGGTTTGAATTATCATCCGGTTGCAAATACAACCTTGCGCGCCTCTCTGGCAAATGGCTTTAAGTTTCCCATCGTGGCACAACTTTTTCTTTCATTCGATGGCCCGGGCTTTACTTTCCGGCCAAACCCGGACCTCAAGTCCGAAGAGTCCTGGACCTACGAACTGGGTTTCCGCCAAAAAATTACGTCCACCTGGTTTGTTGAAGTCAACGGTTTTTTAACCCATGTTGACGGCTTAATCGAACTGGAAGTCAACGCTTTTACTCGTGAGGTCAAGTTTATTAATATTGCGGATGTTCGTATTCCAGGCATAGAGATGGTTACAAATGGCCGTTGGTGGAAAAACCATTTGGGCCTGAAAGCCAACTTCATTATGATGAAACCTGAAGACAGAATCCGTCGTGAGCTACTGCCGTACCGACAAAAATTTATTGCTTTTATTGCGCCGTCCGTCCGCTTCGGCAATGTTGAGCTGCAATTAGACTATAAATACGCCAGCGCCCAGGAAACTTACAGCTTGAGTGGTGCCAATCAGCTGGTACCGCAAAAAGTAGTTGACATCCGCATTTTATACTCATGGAAAAAACAAACCGCATTCATTGGCATAAACAATTTCAATAATTATGCATACACTTTGCGTGACCAGAGCATTGAGGAAATTCGCAACATCGTCGCGGGTTATCGGGCAGAATTTTGAGGTAAATCATTCAGCCTTTATATTGGAGTCCTTAAATTTTAACAGGTCTTTTCATTGACAAATCATATTTATTAACCAGGATTCGGCAAAACACGGATGACAAGAAAGCCGTACACAGGTGGTCCTCTAAACGCGTTAAATGGCCGGGCAGGAATCAGCGCGCCCGGCAATTCTGTTTCCGTGAGCGGTTTAATCAAAGCGCACGGACCCAGGAGCGCGGCCGAGCTTGAAAGGCTGATTGCAGAGCACGTTCCGGGCAACTGTGCGTGCGGCATTATCAGCCAGGGCTCTATTCAGGATTTCGGAAGAAATCTTTTTGCGGCACAGAAAGAGCACTGGGGTGAATATCGATTTTCCCTGACGGAATGCATTCAATGGGAGTACGATCTTTTTGTCCTGCAAATGCTTAAAGGCAATATGATGGAAGACAAGTGCAAACAGGCGCTGGCAGCAAATTTGAGCGATCAGTTCCAGGTCTGTTATGCTAGTAAATATGTTGACGAAGAAATGCGCGTGGATTTAGAAGTTCTCTTCAACGGGGATGCAATCGCGGGTATTCAAGTCAAACCAGAGTCATTCAACAAGGTTCGTCCGGGCATCAAAACGTTCAATGAACGTGCCAATGTCAACTATGGCAAGCCGGTGTTTTACGCGACCTATAACTATGAAACAGAATTATTTAATGAGATGAGTCTTTTAGTTGAGAGAATCAGGAAAATTGCATCTGCCAGAGGATTAAATTATGATAAAAGGGTGGACACAAAAACAAGCCATAAATAGAAAAATGAGACACGACTCAAGACTATCCGGCGCTGTGGCAAAAACAACCCTGATGTGCAGCTTCATCGTTCTGTTACTTTTTTCTTCATGCGCTTCGCTGCAAAAAATGGCTGTGAGTTCATTCGAAAAACCAACGGTTTCGGTTGCCGATATTAAACTCGATCGCTTGTCATTCGAGCAAGTCACCTTGCTCTTTGATATAGAAATCACAAACCCAAACCTCATGGCTGTAAACCTGGCCGGTTTTGATTACGATCTCGGCATGAACAATAAAAGCCTGGTGCAAGGAAATCAGAAAAAAGGCTTAAAGATAGCGGCTCAATCGGAAAGCATGGTGCAACTGCCGGTAACGTTGAATTTCAAGGACTTGTACCAAAGCATTAACGAGCTGCGGCGCCGTGACAATGCGGATTACATTCTCAGCCTTGGGGTGACCATTGAAGCCCCGCTTCTGGGCTCAGAACATCGGCTCTCAATTAACAAACAAGGGCAAATCCCGCTGCCAAAATTGCCGGCCATCAGCCTGGATGCGCTGGAGCTAAAGCGCCTGGGTTTCAGCGGCGCAGACTTGACCGTAAAAGTAAAAGTGGAGAACCCGAATGCCTTCGATTTCGGTATGAACAGCATCAACTTTTCATTGCAAATAGCAGGCGCACAATGGCTGAATCAAAAGAGCACAAATCAGCAAAAAATTCTTGCTAAGAAAAATGGCATCCTGAGCTTCCCAATCTCATTGAATTTCTTTGAAATTGGTCCATCGGTACTGAAATTATTGAAGAGCTCTGAGCCGCTGGACTACGACGTTGAGGGAGAGGTTGAATTCAACACTTCATTGCCGCTCATCGGTGTCACCAAAGTGCCCTTCGCGTTATCAGGTAAAGTGCCGGTGCAGAAATAAGCGTGGAAAATCAGAGGGGTGCAGGCTTCCGGGACTGAGAAACTACCCAGGCTAATAATTTGTTGATGAAAAATTTTGAGTTACATAAAAAACATCTGAATTGTTAAAACGGCCGGACGAAACACCAACGCCTAAAAACCGGAACTGACTGCTCAGAATGTTATGTCTATGGGCCTTACTGTTTAGCCATCTGCGTACCAGGTCCGCGGCAAATTCCCAATATGTGTACTTAGTACCATAGTTTCGCCAATCAAATCGAGACGCTTCACCGCTATCAACAACCTTAAACACAATTTGCTGCTTCTTCCGGACCGGGTGAACCGCAATGTTTTCGCCATTCATCCCGTGGTCAATACCTGCATTTCGTAATCGCTGCTTTAGAGTTGCGTTCTTTGGCGCAGGTGAAACATGGTCGAAATAGACCAATTCAATCATCTCCTCTGAGTGCTGTCTGGCGCATTCTTGAAGCTTGTACTCATATTGAAAAGACAACAGCCCCAACCGTTTGCGTTGCAGATTGGTTTCGTCAAAAATAGCCCATTCCAACAGTTCACGGTCGATGGTTTCCAGGGCAATCACATTTTGTGGATTATCGCTTTTAATTATTTCGTGGGGAGGGTTTTCGTAATAAACCGGAGTACGGGAGCCGCGAAAACAGCCATAAGAAAAGAGAAACATTAGCAGTAAGACGAACACTTTTTGCAAGACAGACCTCGGGCAGTTAGAAACTTTAAAATGAAAAAGACCGAAAAGGGCGCTGGAATGAAAACGGCTACTATAATGTAACTCTGTCGATGGCTCTGTATTCCAAATAAATTTTCTTGCCAGCTGCTTTCTATAGTATTAATCGTGCAGATTGAGTTTGTGTTGAACATTTATATTTTAAAATAAGTTAACATCTGTTTGTCGCTTACTTGCAATTTCGATTTAAACTCACTAAATTGCAACCTTCAGTAATCAAATCACCTGCTCACAAATTAACAATGATATTCAAAGCTATAGAATTCGCTGCCAAAGCACATGCGGGGCAGTTTCGCAAACAAAGTCTAATCCCTTACATTTTTCATCCATTGGCTGTCGGGCAAATACTGCTTGAAAATGGTTGCTCTGAGGAAGTCGCCGTTGCCGGTGTTCTACACGACACGGTTGAAGATACATCAACGACCCTCGAACAAATAGACCTTGAGTTTGGCGAAAATGTCGCACGGTTGGTGCAGGCCGCAACCGAACCGCAAAAAAGTCATTCCTGGGAAGAGAGAAAACAGCATACACTTGCAATAATCAAAACCGCGTCTAAAGATGCTCTCACGCTTATTTGTGCTGATAAACTACACAATATTATTTCGATTAAAGAAGATTTAGCCAGGCAGGGGGAGTCTGTCTGGGCCCGATTCAGTCGCCCCAAACACAAACAACAGTGGTACTTTGAGTCAGTATGCACAGGTTTGAATGACCGGCTAACGGATGAGACCGGCGCTGCCCTGGTGCAACAATTGCGTTCTGAAGTTGCCCTGGTCTTTGGCGAACATGGAGAATGAAACACATTACCAATCCGGAATCTTTCAATTTACCGAGGAGGGAAAATGCAGATTACTGAGCCGGTAACACTGCTCACAGATTATTTTCTTTCGGCACAGGCATTTTATTTGGGTTATCGCTGTTTGAGCACGGGTAAAAACGGTCACTCCAGAGCAACCCGGTTGTGGGGCCTGGCTCTGCTCATGCTTTCACTGGGTGCGTTCGTTGGCGGTACTGCGCACGGCTTCAAGCTTTATCTGGGAACCGGCGGCCACGCGATCGTTTGGAAATTAACCGTCTACTCAATCGGCCTGTGCACATTTTTTATGTTAGCCGGCACCACTCTGGGTTCGGTCGGCAAGGTGGCGCAGCGTGTGATTCTAACTTTCGCTGTATCGCAACTGGCTGTTTATGCAATCTGGATGGCAACGCACAACGATTTCATCTATGTGGTTTATGACTATGTTCCGGCTATGCTAATCATAATTGTTTTGCAAGCCATTCTTTACGTTAAGCGCAAGCAGGTGAGCGCGATTTGGCTGAGCAGTGGTATTTTCGTTTCTCTTGCAGCAGCCGGCATTCAGATCAGCGGCTTTGATATTCACAAATATTTAAATCACAACGACATCTACCACCTGGTGCAGATGGTTGGCGTTTATTTGCTGTATCGTGGCGCGGTATTGTTGCAGGATATTTAGCCGTCAATTCGGTCTTAACTACACATAACTAAAACTCCCTCAACATGAACAACTATAGTCCTGACGCCAGGAAAATCGGTCTGTTAACTGCAGCGGCCATTGTAATCGCTAATATGATCGGTACCGGTGTGTTTACCAGCCTCGGGTTCCAGGTATTGAATCTACAGTCGGTTTTCCCTCTGCTCATGTTGTGGGTCGTTGGTGGCATCATTGCGGTGTGCGGCGCCCTGACTTACGGTGAGCTCGGAGCCGCCCTGCCGCGTTCGGGTGGTGAATATCATTTATTAAGCAAAATCTACCATCCAGCGTTCGGGTTTGTGGCTGGCTGGGTATCTGTGACAGTTGGCTTTGCAGCGCCGGCAGCCCTTGCAGCCATTGCTCTGGGAACCTATCTGCAAGCTATTTCCCCAGGCCTGAATGTTCAGCACGTTGCCGCAGCAGTGGTTATTATCTTCACAATCATGCATTCGAACAGTCTGAAATTTGGCAGCTATTCGCACAACTTTTTGACGGTTTTCAAAGTCTTGCTGATTTTATTTATTATTGTTGCGGGTTTTGCAGTTGAGGATGCTCAGGCTATTTCAGTCTTTCCCAGGATTGGCGACTTCAGCTTGATGACCAGGGCCGGCTTTGCCGTTTCACTGATCTATGTTTCCTACGCTTATAACGGCTGGAACGGTGCGATTTACGTTGCCGGAGAATTAAACCAGCCACAAAAAAATCTGCCAACGGCACTTTTTCTCGGGACCCTGTTGGTTCTGATTTTGTACTTATTCCTGAATTATATTTTTCTTTATACCGCGCCAATCGCCGAACTGGCCGGTCAGGTGCAAGTCGGTTTCTTGTCCGGTGTTCGAATATTCGGCAAGACAGGTGGGCAAATCATGGCTGCGAGTATTTCTTTTTTGCTGGTCTCTACTGTCAGTGGGCACGTTTTTGTCGGACCGAGAATCACACAGGTTATGGGGGAAGATTACCATGCCTTGAAAATTCTCGGCAAGAAAGCGGCCAACGGTCTTGCAATTAACGCGTTTATTTTTCAACTTTTTATCATGCTGACCCTGATCTACTCGTCATCGTTTGAGCAGGTCATGATTTACGCCGGTTTCACTCTGAACCTGATTACCACGCTCACGGTTGCCGGTGTTTTTGTCCTGCGCAAACGTGCGCCGCAAATGGCTCGTCCCTACAAAACCTGGGGCTACCCCGTAACGCCCCTGATTTTTCTGGTCATGAGTGTTTGGACCCTTACCTTTGTGATGATTGACAAACCGAAAGAGTCTTCGATTGGGCTGGGAATCGTTGTCGCTGGAATCCTTCTTTATTTTTTAAATAGCAAAATCGTCAGCCGCTCATCAGTTCCAGAGTGAGAGCCAAGTAAGAAGATGTTAAAATGATACACAAGGCGATTCTTGATTTTTTTTCTGGTTTGTTGTACAATGCAGAATTGTCGTGTACCCAGGGAGCGCGAAATCAAAACAAACAAAATACTCGTCTTGATGTCCGACTTCGGTTTGTCGGAACGGTTTGTTGCCGACATGAAAGGCGTCGCTTTGCAAGTGGATGCAGCGCTGACAATTCATGATTTGACGCATATTGTCGAACCGTTTAATATTTGGGAGGCTGCACACACATTGGCCGGGACGGTTGCGTTTTGGCCGCAAGGTACGGTCTTCATTGCGGTTGTCGATCCCGGCGTTGGCACTGAGCGCAAGTCCGTTGTTGCCCGCACTGGCACCGGTCATTTCCTTGTGACGCCGGATAACGGAACTTTAACTTTGGTGGCCGACCAGCTTGGCATTTCCGGGCTCCGTGAAATCGATGAAAGCGTTAACCGGCGGCCAGGCTCAGAGGTCGCTCACACCTTTCACGGCCGGGATGTTTATGTTTTTACCGGTGCCCGGCTCGCGGCAGGCGTGATCTCATTTAAACAAGTCGGACCGAAGCTGGAACAGCCCATTGTCAAGCTGCGCTATCAAAAAGCGGAGTTATCCAATGATGTTATTGCAGGAAGCATCGTCAAAATCGAAAAGCCGTTTGGAAATATCGTCACCAACATTTCACTCGAATTGGCAGCTAAATTTGGGTTTGCTGCTGAAGAAAAAATGCCTGTGCATGTTGAAATCGGCAAGGCAAGTGAAACGGTGCTGCGTCTGGAACCGGCATACGTCAACAGTTTCGGCCATGTGGCCGAAGGGCAGCCGCTTCTATACGCCGACTCAAATGGCATGCTTGGTCTGGCCGTCAATAGCGGTGATTTTTCCGGGAAATACGGTGTAAAGGCGGGGGCCGGCTGGTCGGTAAAAATTCTAAAAAAATAGCCCAATGACATAACAAGCTCCCGGCTGCGCTAACACGGAAATCATGCCAATAAAATTGAATTTAAGAATTGCCTGTTTAGCCTGAATAATTCACAACATCTTTGTCATTCAGGAGGAATCCTTTTGATTCACAGCAGTTTACTTTAATAAAAAGACGCCTCCTGCGTGACAACCCGGCTCATAATTTGTGACTGTAAATTGTCGATTTGTGAATTAATCAAGTTAAATGTCCAGACTGTGTGAAAACGTTGATCCTCAATGATTATCCTTGCCGGTACATTTAGATTATCAAACAAAAGGATATTCAATGCGATACATACAAGGCGCTTCTCGACACCAAGCAACTCTTTTTCCAGAAGTTTTGG
>JAJDAG010000147.1 GCA_029262005.1 Candidatus Zhuqueibacterota bacterium
CTTTTCCCACCATCATGGCAGCATCGCGGATACTCGGAGTCGGGGGCGTGGGGGTGAATATAAATCAGCGCGTTAACAATATCATACCAAAATCTCTGTGAGAGCTTGCCGAATACCACTTTCACAGAACAAGCATGCGCCTCAATGGTAGAAGTGTTGAGAATTATTCAGGCTACTAAAATCAACTCCGGCAGGGCGGCAAACCCTGCCGGAGTCTTCGAAACTTATTTCTGCGGACCTGCCGCAACAAGTCGTTTTCCTGCATCATTATCTGTGTATTGCGCAAAGTTGGCAACAAACAAATCTGCAAGCTCTGCTGCTTTTTTGTTCCACTCGGCAACATCACTGTAGGTGTCTCGGGGGTCGAGAATGCCGCTATCAACGCCGGACAACTCAGTCGGCACTTCAATATTAAACACAGGCAGCATTTTGGTAGGCGATTTTTCAATGGAGCCATCGAGAATTGCGTTAATGATTCCACGCGTGTCTTTAATGGAAATGCGCTTGCCGGTACCGTTCCAACCGGTGTTTACCAGATACGCTGTTGCGCCGGAAGCTTCCATTCTCTTTACAAGCTCTTCACCATATTTAGTCGGGTGCAATGCCAGGAAGGCCGCGCCAAAACAGGCAGAAAACGTCGGCGTCGGCTTATCAACTCCGCGCTCGGTTCCCGCCAGCTTAGCGGTAAAACCTGAAAGAAAGTGGTATTTTGTCTGGTCTGGCGTTAATTTTGACACAGGTGGTATGACACCAAAAGCATCGGCTGTCAGGAAGATTACCTTTTTTGCAGGTCCGGCCTTGGAAGACGGCCTGACGATATTGTCAATGTGATAGATCGGATAGGAAACGCGGGTGTTCAGCGTAACAGAGCCATCGGTGAAATCGATTCTACCCTCTTTATCGACTGAAACATTTTCCAGGAGCGCATCGCGCTTGATGGCATTATAAATATCCGGCTCAGCTTCCTTGTCGAGATTAATGGTCTTCGCATAACAGCCGCCTTCAAAATTGAAGACACCATCATCGTCCCAACCATGTTCATCATCGCCAATAAGCTGCCGCGTTGGATCGGTAGAAAGTGTGGTTTTGCCGGTTCCGGAAAGACCAAAAAAAATGGCCGTGTCCCCCGCAGTTCCGACATTGGCCGAACAATGCATGGCAGCCATGCCTTTTAAGGGAAGCAAGTAGTTCATTATCGTAAACATACCTTTCTTCATTTCGCCGCCATACCAGGTTCCGCCAATAAGTTGCATTTTTTCTGTAAGATTAAAGGCAACAAAATTTTCAGAATTAAGGCCCTGCTTTTCCCATTCGGAATTAACCGTCCTGGAACCGGACATTACGACAAAATCAGGTTCTCCGTAACTCTCAAGCTCAGCGTCGGTAGGGCGAAGAAACATGTTCTTTACAAAATGAGCCTGCCATGCGACTTCCATAATGAAACGTACCTTAAGTCGCGTATCCGCATTTGCACCACAATAGGTATCAACCACAAACAGTCGTTTGTTTGAGAGCTGCTTGGATACCAGAGCCTTCAGGTGATTCCAAACCTCAGGACTGAGCGGCTTATTATCCGATGATTTCGCCTGATCAGACCACCAAACCGTGTCCCGACTTGCATCATCTTCCACAATGTATTTATCTTTTGGTGAACGGCCGGTGAAAATACCGGTCATTACATTGACAGCACCTAGCTCAGTGAGCTGCCCCGATTCATAGCCTTCGAGGCTGGGTTTTGTTTCTTCCGCAAAAAGCAGTTCATAGGAAGGATTGTAAACAATCTCTGCAGATTCGGTGATACCGTACCTGGTTAAGTCAATGTTCCTTTTCATCGTGAGACCCTTCTGTTGAAAGATTAAGAAATACCTTTTCTACCTGGAAAATAGAAAAGATGTACATTAATTTTAGTGAATACGAATAATTATTTTTCACTGACCTTAGATACTGATTCTTTCATGAATATTCAAGCCAATTATTCATCTCACAACCTCAAACGGCGCACAAATTTTTTCATCGTGGCCCGGCCTGGCGTAACGGACAAGCAATGTGTGCCGGAATTAACTGTCGCCGATTTAAGGTCACGGTTATGCTTGATCAGGACAACTTTCACCTGCTAATCAGCTACTGCAAGTCTGAACCACTTAAAATATCCAATTACCGGCCGTATGGCAACCACCATCCAGACAATAAAGTACCAATACCAGGCAAAACTGAGAGCCGTTGGCCACAGCTTGGCAAACAAGAGAGTCGCGGCAAATACACCAATTTTTATGAGCAGGACATCAATCCCGTCTGCTTTGAAACTTGTCATTTTTGCCAGAATCTTCATGTCAAAATCCTCATAACTGCCGCTAAACTGCACAGGCGGCACTACTGGTCAATAATGGAAGATATGTGAGCACATATTACAGCCTGCAAAAAATAAACCACAAAAATCATACTCAACAAGCAAGTCGCGACATATTTCTTTCGCAAACCCGAGAAATAATGTCCCTTTTTTTCTCATGTTTGTAACTTATTTCTGAGCGCTCGCTTAAAGATTGCTAGCAAAAGTACAACTCGTGCCTTTTGCCAAAATCGAAGTAGCTTGCAACATTATTCAGGTGATTGGGCTGCCTTGATTGCCCCGCACTCAACTGACATCTGCGAGTAAATTTTTAAACTTGAAGCCGAATAATTCCGGATATTCACCGATGACCGCGGCGGAGATAATATAGAAGACAAAATCGTAGGTTTGCTGTGGGATTTTATGATTTTTTACAAGATTCCAAAAGTTGCGCTCGCTGGGATTATCAGGCATTTTTTCTATGACTCCGTTCAAATTGCCTATGCCCCAATTATATGAAGCCAGCACCAGCAAACCCGAGCCTTTTGCCTTGGTGTTGTATAAATCCCGAATCAGTCGAGCTGCCGCTTTTGTTGATTTCTCAAAATCGTGTCGCTCATCTCGTGGGTCGTGGCGGGGATAACGACTTAAAGGGCCGACTTTCAGGCCATAGGCCCGGGCGGTTCCCGGGATAAATTGCCACATGCCTTTGGCAATTCCATAACGGGTTTTAGGGCCGCATATTTCAGTATCAAAACCGCTCTCCTGCAACGCCAGATAAAGAAACTGCGGCGGCAAATTGTGAGCAAAAAAAGCCTCGGAAATGACTTTGGAGTATCCGAAAGTAAAACACTTGCGCATGGATTTGCTCAACCTGTTGCTTGACTGCCATTTCTTCACATAATTCTTTACTTCGGAAACAAAATCGGCAGGCATATTAATTTCACACTCGCCAAACGTGCGCGCCATCTGCAGAATAAGTTGGTCTTCCCGGCTAACATCGTCGCCATATAAACCCAACTGTTCTACATAATTATTATAATCAGACTGCATGCTTTTATACTGCTCGCGTAATGCAGCTATTTCGCGAACGACTTCAGGGTCGGATGAATCGGCCAGAAGGTCAATAAGCCCATGTATTTGCAATTCAAGGGTTTTCATAGTGTAAAAAATCTGTACACCGACCGGTCGCAAATTCTCGAGTTGCTGGTGTTGAAACCAGGCCACGCCTAACGCGCCTAGCGCAATCACGCTCACAGCACTTAGCAACAAGAGTAATCTCCGCGACTTTTTTTTAATTGCCAGATCGACTGCCCTGCGCAACTGCACTGTATAGTTGCCTGCATGCTGTGGCAGAGATTTTCTCAAAAGATTGCGCAGCATCTGCGTTGAAGCCGGCAAAGACCTGCGCATTGTTCCCTGCAGAGTGGCAGCCACCAATCTTTGTGCAGATATCGGAGTCTCGACCTTCAGGGAAAGAAGCGGTCCACGTTTGCCAAGCTGGACTGTGGCACGGTCGGCAAGGCGAACTTTATCAACAATACGGCCATCGAGATAGGTGCCATTGGTACTGCGAACGTCGCGCAACCACCAGGTGTCGCCCTCTCTAGCCACATCGACATGGAATGCGCTGACCACAGATTCCTTCAAACAAATATCACACGAAACATCACGGCCAATGCGAAAAGGTTTATCGAATGTGAATTTTCCTTCATCTCGCTGACCACGATTAACCGTAACAACGATTTTTGAAGTTGCTTTAAAAAAGGACACGAGTGTGACCAAAAAAAAGAGTGTTTAGGCAAAAGGTTAAGGATGAATCTGAAAGGTGCGGTAGGCTCACAGGATGAGAAAGCGTCTGACCATTCTTAACTGAAAGTGACTATTAAGTGGATGAAGATATTGTGATTTTAACGAAAAGTCAAGGAGAATTTTACCCTGGAAAAGCCCGGGATGACAAAGCGCCAGCCTCTTCACTGCCGCAATCAGGAGGCGAAGAGGCTAGCGTGGTTTGCTGCCGGATCACAAAGAAAACCAGCGACTCGCTTTAACCAGAAACACATTACTGGCGTCGTCATCAAACAACTGATTGATGCCGCGTGAAAATGAAAAACGGCCATCTTCTTCACTGCCGTTACGATCCTGAGTCCAAACCAAAAAGAGCGTTGAGCCGGGGCGATACTCCCAACGCACAACCAGATTCGAGCGAAACTCCCGAAAACTGAAGTTTGGATTTTCTATCCTCTGGTTGATGGGGCCCGCTGAGTCGCGAACAAACTCTAACTCCTCACCTGACGCGGCTTGAACCAGCCCGGCTTCATCGTCACTAAAACGATAAAACCGGTCTTCGTAATTGGTCGCTACGGGATCGGTGATGCTTTTAAAAGCTGAGTAGCTGCCCGATGAGTAAAATGGCTGACCATAGTATTGCACCGACAGGTTTGGCGTAATACTGTAGTCGAGCCGCAGTGTAATGCCCAGCGTTTTCTGCTTGAGCCTTCCGAAAATATAACGGTCCTGTTGACCCGCAGTTTCAAACTCAAGGGTACTAATATATTGCATGTCTTGTAGATTGAATCTATAAGAAGGCCGAACGTGAATACTGAAAGCATTCGTGGGGCGTAGTCGCAGCCAAACTCGCAAATTGTGCCTGCGGGAGTTACCTTCGTCCGCCCAATTATTGCTACCACCAGCACCAAATTGATACCACTTGCGTCCATCGGTAGACACGTTACCGAATTGATTCCACCAGCCGGGCCCTTTCAATGTTGGACCGCCCCGTAACTGAGTAGTTGAATTGTCGCCTGCCTCACGGCCAACCCCAAGCCAGAAAAACCAATAATTTTTTAATTGACCACCACCGTTTATATTGCCTCCTTTAAAAAGAGACACGCCGTCAAAATTCCAGCCTGCCCACTGATTGAAATTGAGCCTCAATTTACGAAAAATTGAAACCGGACTATTGATGCGGTACCCACCCCATGACCACTGCATGACACGATCTGCCTGGCGAAGAAAACCCATGTCATTTAGCTCCAGACCTGGCGAGCGCCACATCAGACCGGCTGCAAAACGCCAGGGGCTGTTGCCGCTGCGGCTGATATTCAGCAGGCCGCCATGACCGGCGAGCGAAGTTCGCGTAGTGTCAAGCTCAACATGATTGGCATCCGGGCGTTGAAAATATCTTTGTGAAGCTTGTTGAATATCTGATATGGCTGAACGAGAACCGTTAACTCTACTGAAAGCAGTTCTCGCAGTCAAAGAATAGGTTTTATCTGCCCACTGGTGTAAGAAGTCGATGCCACCGGAATAAGCTGAACTGTTGAGAGAGCTACGCACAGCATCCGGGAGATCCCGGTGAAGCGAGGTCAACATACCACCCAACTGCGTGTTCCCTGAATTATAATCCTTCTGCAAACGGCCTGCAAAATAATTTGTCAGAGGTTCAACCACTTCCTCGCGACGTTCGCCATTGAAATCAATCTGGGCAGACTCTTTTGCAGTCACCGCATTTAACAGGCCGATGGAGAGGCCACTTTGAGTCTTTCCGGTTACTTTTACAGCAGACAGAATCGAAGTATTGTCCGGTTGATCAGAATATTCATTATCTAACAAATCCGGACTTCTATGTGGCCGCCGGCCAACACGGCGAGAATAAAACAAACGATCATTTGCATTTCCACCATCACCAACCATGAGCTTATAATCAAGAATATTTTTGCCCTCAACGAAAAAAGGACGTTTCTCCGGGAAAAAACTCTCAAATGCCGTGAGATTCACCTCTGACGGATCTGCCTCAACCTGACCAAAGTCAGGATTAATGGTCACATCCATAGTCATGTTGCCGCCGATGCCGACTTTTGCATCCAGGCCACCGGAAAAATTGGTTTCGCTACCCGTCACAAAAGGGTTACCAGCTTCCCTGGCAAACCGCCGAGTGTCGGTGACGGCATAAGGCAACAACTCCAAACGTCGCGAAGCCCGAATACCTTTAAGCCCGCGCAACTCGCCGAAATAACTGACCCAACCGCCTGCATCCTGCGGAATGTATTGCCAGATCGAACGTTCGTCTTTGCGAAATAGTTTTCTCTGCACCTGGACCCCCCAAACCTGCTCATTCTGCCCGGTAAAACGGAGTTGATTAAACGGAATTTGAAGTTCAGCTGTCCACCCGAGAGAATCAACCGCCACTTCACCAAACCAAACTGTGTCCCAGTTACTGTCAGAATTGTTGCCATCATTGGAAATGACTTCATCCCCTTTTACGCCTGCCGCGTTTATCGTAAACGAAAAAGCCGTGCGGCGATCATGGTAGCTGTCAAGGCTGATTTCAACCCAATCTCCCTCGAATTCGTCACGACGTGAAACACGGCGCACAATCTTGTCCGGTTCTGTGTCATGGGCGCGAATGCCAACATAGAGATTCCCACCATCAAATAATATTTTAAAGGAAGTTTGCTCGGAAGGTTGGCTGCCGTCATCCGGCGCCCACTGGGTGAAGTCACTTTGCCATTCAGCCTTTTGCCAGACCACGTCATCCAACCGCCCATCAATCGTGGGTGGATGAGGATTAATCGGCTTTGTATGATAAATCCGTTGTTCTATCTCCTCTCCTGCTGACAAAGCATGAGTTGTAATACAAAACAAAATCAGCAAAACGTTGATTAACTTCATTTAATACTCCTGTCCTCGAAAAACACAGCTCTGATGAACTTCAAGGAGCGAAAATTATGGTGACTAATACTGTGAAAGGATATCTGTCTTTAAGACACATTTTTTAAAAAAAAGTTGTCATTTTTTTAAATTATTTTCATTTTTCATAAAATTGACCTGATAAAGTCCATATATTTGTGTAAAAAGGAATTTGTTTATTAAGACAAAAGAGCCAAATTCCCATCCTAAATAAATTTCACCACAAAACTATAAAGGATGAGAAATGGCTCAAAAGAAAGTAAGTTCGATAGATGCA
>JAJDAG010000148.1 GCA_029262005.1 Candidatus Zhuqueibacterota bacterium
AACCTGACTTTGATGCGATAACTGCTTTGTGGGCAGGTATGAGACCCATTTCCCTGCGAAGGCATTAAGCCTTCGCAGGGGGTATATTATCTAACTCTTCAAAATCTGCACAATCTCCGTCACCATCTTTTTGGCATCGCCAAATAACATCCTGGTCTTGTCATCATAAAAAAGCGGATTGTCTTCGCCGGCAAAACCGACTGAAAGACTGCGTTTTACGATCATGACCGTGCGTGCCTGATCGACATTTAAAATGGGCATGCCGTAGAGGGCGCTGTCCTTTTTATTCCGCGCAACGGGATTGACAACATCGTTGGCACCAATGATCAGTGCGATGTCCGTATTCTGAAAGTCATCGTTGATGGCGTCCATTTCATAAAGTTGCTCGTAGGAGACATTTGCTTCCGCCAGCAGAACATTCATGTGCCCCGGCATTCTTCCTGCAACCGGGTGGATTGCGTACTTAACATTTAAACCGTTTGCCTCGAGAAGTTGTGCCATCTCCTGCAGAACGTGTTGTGCCTGGGCTACCGCAAGACCGTATCCGGGTACAATGATAACAGACTGTGCATTGTCAAGCATCATAACCGCGTCATCTGCGGTGTAGCGGGTAACCTGTTTCTGCTCTCCTGAGCCACCAGAGGCTGCACCACCGTCACTGCCAACTGCGGCAAAAAGTACGTTGCCGAGTGAGCGGTTCATGGCCACACACATAATTTTTGTTAAAATCAGTCCAGAGGCGCCAACCAGTGCACCACCAATTATCAAAACATTATTGGAAATAACAAATCCAGTTGCAGCCGCTGCAAGGCCTGAGTAGGAGTTCAATAAGGAAATAACGACCGGCATGTCTGCACCGCCGATAGGAATGACTGAAGTCACACCAAGCAAAGCCGCAAGTCCAAGAATGACCATGAGTGGTGTCATGTTTCCAGGGTCCCTAGTAAACATAACGCCAAGGACAATGCATGCGACTATGATGAGACCATTGAATGCCCGCTGGCCGGGAAAGGTTATGGGCGCACCTTTCATGATCCCTTGAAGTTTTGCAAATGCGATAAAGCTTCCGGTAAAGGTGACAGTACCAATTAAGATACTCAGTGCAATGGTGGCCAGAATATTGACCTCGGTTGCGCCACTCAGTTGAAAATACTCAGATGTGGCAACAAGGGTTGAAGCGCCGCCGCCAAAGCCATTAAAAATAGCCACCATTTGCGGCATGGCAGTCATCTGCACTTTTTTGGCTGCGTATACGCCGATTGCCGAGCCAACCACCAAACCAAGTATTATGTGTGTAAAATCCAGGATACGCTGATCGAGCAAGGTAATTATAACGGCCAGGAGCATTGCCAGCATGGCCAGCGCATTTCCTCGCCTTGCAGTCTTCGGAGATCCAAGGTTTTTTAAACCTAATATAAACAGTACTGCAGACAGCAGATAAAACAAACTTGTAATTGTTGCCATTGCAAGTATTCCCTTCCCTTATAGTGGGTTGTTAATAAGTCTGAAGAATGATGATTGTATCAATAAGTATATTCGCTTAATGGTGCACAATCGAGCCGGGGTATGCTATCCATTCGCCATTCTTTATTTTATTTTTTATCTTTTTTAAACATGTGGAGCATCCGATCTGTAACCATAAAGCCGCCAACGACATTTATGGTTGCCAGAATTACGGCCAGAAGACCCAATATCGTTGCCAACTGCGTCTTACCTGCCCCTGTACTTAGAAGCGCACCGACCACAGTAATCCCGGATATGGCATTTGAACCTGACATCAGGGGCGTGTGCAAGAGCGGCGGAACTTTTGTAATCATTTCAAAGCCGATAAAAATGGCCAGAACAAAAATATAAATCGAAAAAATCATGATATCGTCGGACATGCTGATACTCCCATTAGCTGAAATTTTGTTTTACCATTTCGTTAATAATTTCTCCCTCATGCGTTATGCAGGCGCCTTTGGTTATTTCATCGCCAAAGTCGAGCGATTCATTTTGCAGGAGATGTTTTAAAAGCGTGGTGATATTTTTTGAGTGCATCTGGCTGGCATGAACTGGAATAAGTCTGGCAATATTGACTGCCCCAATAATTGTAACGCCGTGTTTTTCAATGGTCTCATTTGCTTTTGTGAGCTCGCAATTGCCGCCCTCAGCCGCTGCAAGGTCGATAATAACAGAACCGGGTTGCATGAGCTTTACCATTTCTTCCGTTACGAGTAACGGCGACTCTTTGCCGAAAATCTGGGCAGTTGTGATGAGCGCATCCACCTTTGGCAACCGGGCTGCAATGGCTTCCCGTTCCTTTTGCAGAAACTCATCAGATAGTTGTTTTGCATAACCTCCCTGTGTTTCTGCATCTTCCGGCATTGTCATTTCCACAAAATGGCCTCCGAGGCTTTCAACCTGTTCCTTCACAACCGGGCGCGGGTCAAAGGCTTCAACTTTTGCTCCCAGCCGTTTTGCCGTGGCAATGGCTTGCAGACCGGCAACGCCTGCACCGAGAATGAAAGCGGTAGCCGGCGGGATTGTCCCGGCTGCGGTCATCAGGAGTGGAAAGAATTTGCCAAGTTGGTTCGCTGCCATCAACACAGCTTTATAACCCGCCACCGTTGACATGGAGCTCAATACGTCCATGCTCTGCGCTTTGGTTATGCGCGGAATGTACTCCATGGCAAAACAGGAGGTTTTGTGTTGGCGGAGTTTAGGAATGAGCGTCTCGTGCGTGGCTGGTGGCAGTGAACACAACAGCATCGCGCCTTCCCGGAGCAAATCGATTTCATGTTTGCCAACAGCCTCATTCATTTGTGGCGCCTGAAACTTGATTGCAATTTCAGCATTTTGATACAGTTCTTCTACATTTTTTTCTATCTTCGCGCCTTTTTTTTCATAGTCCGCGTCACTAAACGAGGCTGTTTCACCGGCGCCGGTTTCAATGTGAACTTCATGCCCGTCATTAATTAGCCCGGAGATCATTGCGGGAATGACTGCCACCCTTGTTTCTCCGTTTTCTATTTCCTTTGGGATTCCAATTTTCAATGTTTTCTCCTGTCATTGCGGTGGTGTTATTAAAAAATCACTTGTTATATTTGCGAAAATAAATACAAGATATAAGAAAATAGGATAGAATGTACAAGGGATTCACCCTTGAATTTCAACAATGAGCTGAATGGCTCGCAAAATTCCTGCCACTTTGTAGCAGGTCGAAAATGTCCCCTGGAATGTGCAAGCCTTGCCTTTGAAATGAGCTTGTAGTGTGATGCGCTCTGCTTCCGGGTTTGAGCAGCCTGTCGCCTTTTGCACTTGTAGAATAACTTCATCGAAAGAATGGACTTCATCATTAAACAAAACGACTTGCCATGGGGCTGATTCTCTTGAGTGCGCTTGAGTCTCCTCATCAAGATGTGGCGTGGGTGTTGTGTTTGTCATATTCTCAATGTAATTGTTAATATTTTTCTCAAATCTGCTTGTTTGTGATTTGTTAGAATCACATTTGTTTTGAACTCATCCTGTTAGATTTTATCGGGGTTTGTGCTGTTGCTCAACATAGAAATTTATGCATCGCTAAAATGCTAAAGACTTAGGTCAAATGCAATAAATAAAAGTGCAAGTATCGTGGAAATAGCCCCCCCTCAACCGTAACATTCCATTGACCAAACAAAATGTTATTCTCATTGTGGTTTTACCGATTTATTGAAATCCACTTCAACCTTCATAGCATAAATTAGGTCTCTTGCATCTCACGAATACCAGGCCACTTCCTGCCGGACAATAAAGCATCTATGATATGTTGGTTTGATTTGGCAAACGGATAACTTAAAATTTCTTCCTGATTTACCCACTTGCAATCGGTTGCTTTTTGGGGCTGAGCTTCCCCATCCAAATGCAGACAAAAAAACGCATGCAATGTAATGCGAAAATGTGTGTAAGCATGTTTCAGCGTTATAAATGGCGCCTGGACACAAATTTTGAGTTTGAGATCTTGTTGAACTTGCCGTTCAACACATTTCTCAAGTGTTTCACCTTTTTCCAGCTTACCGCCAGGGAACTCCCACAGCCCACCAAGCAAGCCATTGGCCGGACGTTGGTCAATCAGGATTCTTCCATTCCGTTCAATTAGGGCAACAGCGATATCGTAATGTGGCTTTTGTTTTTTCGAGGCTTTGACCGGAAGTATTGCGGGATCGTCAAGCGCCTGCAGCGCCTGGCAAAGGGAGCTGACCGGGCACTCTGAACATTTGGGTTGCACTGGTGTACAAACCAGCGCACCAAGCTCCATCATTGCCTGGTTAAAATCGCCGGCCCGGCCAGCAGGCAACAGTTGACCGGCGATTGCATCCAGTTTTAGTCTGGTGGTTCGTTTGCCGGGTGGTTCTGCAATTGTAAAAATCCGCGAGAGAACGCGAGTTACATTGCCATCGACTACCGGGTAATTCAAATTAAATGCGATACTGGCGATGGCCGCAGCCGTGTAAGCCCCTATCCCTGGAATCTTAAGCAAGCCGCTGTAGGTTCCAGGCAGCTCGGCCCTATTTTCAGTTACAAGCATTTGCGCTGCTGCATGCAGGTTTCTGGCTCTGGCATAATATCCGAGTCCCTGCCAAACTTTGAGTACATCAGTTACCGCCACCTGGCTCAGTGCTTTCATGTTGGGAAATGCTTCAACAAACCGTTCGAAATATGGCACCACCGTGTCCACCTGCGTTTGTTGTAACATAACTTCAGATATCCATATTTTGTAAGGGTTGGATGTGCGTCGCCAGGGCAGATTCCGCTTTTTGTATTGGTACCAGGCTAACATTTTCTCAGAAAATTCTATTTTAATTTTTTCGTCTAATTTCATGTATCTGCTTGAAATCGAAAGGTGAATTTTGTATATTTCACCCGTTGTTTACAACGAATGAATCGTTAAATACGTATTAGGAGCTTGGAGCATGCAACAGTTTTATTTTACAGAACAAGGATATGAGAAACTCAAAAAAGAAATCGATGTGTTAGAAAAATACCTCAAGAACGAGATTGCCAAAGAAATCGGAACAGCTCGCGAACATGGCGACCTGCGTGAAAATGCCGAATATGAGGCTGCCAAAGAAAAACAAGCCACATACATGGCCAGGTTGGGTCAAATGCAAGAGCGATACATGAATGGCCAGGTGATTCGCCAGGAAGACTTGCCTGAAGGTACGGTCACTCTCGGGAAAGTAGTCAAAGTACGCGACATGAACTCCGGTGAAGAAGATGTTTTTACGATCCTTGGAGAGGGTGAAACTGATATTGACAAAGGCATTATCAGCTACCAAACACCCATTGCCAGAGGGCTTCTTAATCACAAGCAAGATGATGAAGTTGAGATCCAGTTGCCACGCGGAATTAAAAAATACAAAATCGTCTCCATCGAGTCCTTCGATTTTAAATAATTTTTGGTGTTACCCCTCTTAAGCCAACCTGAGTCATCCCCGTCAATTAATGAAATATTGCAGCGGATGTAATGTTTCCATCTCAATGACCGGAGGCTCAATTCTGGTGGCATAAACCCAGATCTTGACACCTTTGTCAGCAGCCTCTCTCAATGTTTGCGCATAAACCGGGTCTATTTTTTCCGCAGGAATAAAGTGTCGGCAGTCACTGCGGTTAACGACAAAAAGCATGGCTGCCTGACTACCTGACGCAACAACATGCATCAGTTCCCGCAGGTGTTTTGTACCACGTGCTGTTACAGCATCGGGAAACATGGCTGTACCGGCTTCTGCCAGTGTCACACTTTTGACTTCGAGGTAGCATCGTTCATTTTCGTTCTGCAGCAGAAAATCAAATCGAGTATTCAATCCCCAGCGCACTTCGGCTTTAATTTCATGATAGGTAGACAACTCTGGAATGAGTTTGTTCTCCAGTGCTTCCCGGGCCAGACGATTAGGCAGAAGTGTGTTCACACCAACCCAGTTATTTTCTATTTTGACAAGTTGCCAGGTAAAACGCAGTTTTCGTTTCGGGTTGGCGCTTTCTGATAAAATGACCACACTTCCGGGTTCTGCCAGACCGGTCATTCTGCCTGAATTAGCACAATGCGCAGTCACGATTTCACCGGATTCAAGACGAATATCTGCGAGAAAACGTTTATACCGACTAATCAGCTCACCGTGTATGAGCGGCTCAGGTAGATTCAAACTGTAAATTCCAATCGTAATTTTTGCAATTTCAACAAATTGCTATGGGCTAATACTCGCCAAAAACTGCAAAGACTTTAACTCACGAAAGCCTTCAACATGGTACCGCAGATAATATTTCAGGAAATCATCAACTTGCCGCTGCAATGTTTTTGACGGCAGAAGGCCACTCAGCTTTGAGATATGCACTCGTTGTAGTTTACGCAGAGATTCCAGGGCATCATTCGAAAGCCTTATTTCGGCTGCATCGGGCACTTTGCAGGCAGCGCAAACAAGCCCCCCCGCGGCTAAATCAAAATCTACTTTGCCAAACAGAGAACATCTGCAGCCAACACAGTTGTCAAAGTGCGGGCGAAAACCCATGATGTCGGAGATGTGGATCTGGAATGCCCGAAAAATATTGTGGGCGCTTTCTTCGGTGTCGTTAATGTGGCGAAGTACACTCAATTGCAACCTGAACAGCAATGGGTTTGGCTCTTGACCTGTTTCCAGTCGATCCAAAAGTTCACAAACTGCCATAGCCAAGGCTGTCTTTTCAAGATTGCTTTTGGTGCCGGGGAAGGATTCTATCAGTTCTGCCTGATTCAGAAATTGCAGCTCACGGTTTTCCCTGGCATAGAAGACGATCTCGAGGTAGTTTGCGGGTTCCAGGATGCCGCCAAATCGGTTTTTGATGTTCCGGGCGCCCTTGGCGATAACGGATACTTTTCCACAAGCGCGTGAGTACAAAGTGAGAATTTTGCTGGTCTCACTGTAATTAACACTGCGCAGCACAATGACTTCTGTTTTTTGTTGTGGCATTATCGTTTTTATAGCAAAAAGCGCAAAGCTGCCGTCACCAGCCCTAAATAAATTAACAATCCGATAATATCGTTAAACGTCGTAATAATGGGCCCTGTGGCAATGGCCGGATCAACGCCTGCCTTGCTTAAAACCAGAGGCACACTTGCGCCTATGAAAGAGGCATTGATGATTACGCCAAGCATGGCGAGCGCCAAAACCAAACCAAACGGTGGCTTGTCAACCAACGCCACCACAGCAAAAAGCAAGATACCGCAAACAGTGCCATTTATCAATGAGACCTGTACTTCTTTTCGCAATCGTTTGATTGTTTCAGTTGGATTCAATTCTCCGAGTGCCATGCCTCGAACCACAATTGTAGCTGCCTGAATGCCGGCATTGCCGCCCATAGCCATCATGAGCGGAATAAAAAAAGTAGCGATAAAAATTTCTTTAAGCGAAGCTTCAAACTGTTTCATGACCAAAGCGGCGAAAAGTTGACCGCAAAAACCTACCAGAAGCCACGGCAATCGGCCAACCGATATTTTAAATGCTGAGGTTTCGCGAATCTCTTCATCATCAGCAATACCCGCCATCTTTTGCATGTCTTCAGAGGCTTCTTCCTCAATAACGTCCACCACGTCGTCAACGGTAATTCGGCCTACAAGCCGTCCCTCTTGATCGGTCACGGGCACTGAAACCAGATTGTACTTGCTAAAAATATTAGCCACTTCTTCCTGGTCTAAATCGGTGGTGACTTTAATGACATCCGTGACCATGACGCTGCTGACTTTCTGTTCCGATTTTGCCAGGATAAGTTTTTTCAGCGGAATAAAGCCGGTAAGCACGCCCTTTTCATTAACCGCATACACATTATAAACTTGCGCAACTTCATCGGCCTTGTATCTGATTTCACGGATGGCTTCATCTACATGGAAATTTTCCGGTACTGAAATGAATTCCAACGCCATGATGCCGCCGGCTGTGTCTTCTTCATGGCGCAGAAGTTCTTTTACCTCGTCAGAACCTTCTTCATCGATTGAGTCGAGTACTTTTTCTGCAACATCCGTTGGCAGCTCGGCAACAAGATCGGTTGCGTCGTCCGAATCCATTTCATCGACGATTTCTGTGAGACGCGCGTCTTGCATGCTCTTGACGAGCGAATCTTTCGTTATCTCATCAAGCTCGACAATGACATCTGAAGCCGTGTCAGCATCGAGAAGTCCGAAAATGTACCGGGCTGGTTTTTGGGATAACGATTGAATGATGGTGGCAATGTCCGCAGGATGATTGCCAATGAGGATGTTCAGGATCATCCTCTCGTCTTTTTGAGACGCCAGATATTCGAGGTCATCAACGATGGTTTTTAAGTCGATTTGTTCCATCAAGCGCTTGCCAGTTGATTGCTTAGATCTACGAATTCATCGATTGTCAATTCTTCAGGTCTTCTTTCCAGGCCGAAATTCAGAGCGGGTATTTTTTCTTTAAAATCCGGTAGTTGCTGTAATGATTTGCGCAGCATTTTCCGACGTTGATTAAATGAACGTTTGATGATATCCCTTAGTAATTGCTCATCTGTTATTTTAAATTTGCGCGCGGCTGTTAAGTCCCACTTCACAACAGCCGACTCAACATCGGGCCTGGGCTTGAACACGTTTCTCGATACCTGGAACAGAATTTTGGGCTCTGAATAAAGTTGGCTGAATACTGAAAGAATGCCGTATGCTTTGGTGCGTGGAACGGCAACGATGCGTTCCGCCACTTCCTTCTGAATCATCAATGTGAGATCAGAGACAAGATGGCAAACGGCAAAAATTTTGAACATGACGGGACTTGTGATGTGATAAGGGATATTGCCGACAATTCTCAGTTTTTGCTTGCCGCGCTGCAATTCTTGCAGATCAACCTTCAGAAAATCATTTTCGATTAGCTTGAAGTTATCGTTCCCGGCAAATTCTTGCCTCAGTTTGGCCGTTAACCTGCGGTCGATTTCAACAGCAATGACCCGGGCGCCCGAGTCAAGCAGATCTCCGGTTAAAGCGCCGAATCCCGGACCAATTTCAACGATGGTGTCGTCTGCCCCGGGCGCGATGGCCTGCGTGATTTTTCTGCAAATATTTTCATCGAGCAAAAAATTCTGGCCTAGCGTTTGTTTTGGGCGAAATTTTGTGTGAGACACGTTCATATTCTTGTTCAGCGAAGGCAAAATTCGTTGCTCAGTTGATTGTAATTTTCAGGAGTTTTGTACACATCGAAAAATAAGTTCAACATAATTTTTGCCGTTTTTAAATTGCCATCACTTTGGATTTTTTTCTGCAGATACTGCAAAGTGAAAGCCTTGCCTGCAGCTACTTCAGACCAAAGAGTGAAATAGCATTTTCGGTAGTTGCGCCGGCAATTTCTTCCAGGGGGATTCCTTTAATCTCGGCTAATTTCTCGGCGATATACACCACGCGAGCCGGTTCATTACGGCGACCACGCTTGGGTTCCGGTGAGAGAAACGGGCAGTCCGTTTCAAGCAAAAGCCGATTCAGCGGCAGGGCCGCAGCCACAGCCGGCAGTGTAGATTTTTTGAACGTAAGATTTCCGGTAAACGAAATGTGGAATCCAAGCTCCAGCACTTCCATTGCCAGAGCAGTCGTATCGGAAAAGCAGTGAAAGACGCCACGTAATCCGTCCACACCCTCTGATTTGAGGACGTCAATGATCTCTCGTCCAGCCTCGCGATTGTGGATTACGATGGGCATATTCAACTCTTTTGCCAGGCTGATTTGCGCTCGAAATGCCTTTTCCTGTAGTGCTGCCGGGCAGGTATCCCAATAAAAATCCAAACCAATTTCGCCGATAGCAACAACTTTTTTATGTTCAGCAAGCGCACGGAGTTTGTTCAACATGCCGCTACTAAGGGAAGCGCCATCATTTGGATGAACACCCACTGTGGCGTAAAGGCCTGCATTTTTTTCTGCCAGCTCAATGCACTGCAGAGCCGACTCAACATCTGTTGCGATGTTGATAATTTTGTTAACTCCTGCTGCAAAAGCGCGTTCAATAACCGCTTCGCGATCTTCATCAAATTTATCGAAATAGAGGTGTGCATGGGTTTCAATAAACATGGGCAATTTTCATTTTTACTTTATTTGTCTAAAAAAAAGGCCACCTGCGTTGGCCGGTTTAAACTAAAATCGATGACGGCAGATTGCGGCGACTAACGAATTTTGGCGCCTGATTCAATTTCCTTTTCTACCGTCAGTAAGCTCAGCTTGCCATCCTCAGACTCAGCAGCCAGCAACATGCCTTGTGATTCCAAACCGCGAATTTTAGCGGGCTTGAGATTGGCAACCACCACAACGGTTTTTCCAGGCAAATCTTCTGGCGCCGTATGCTCGGCCATGCCCGCGATAATTTGTCGCTTTTCATCACCGATTTGCACTTGCAGTTGCAATAGCTTATCCGTTTTTGCCACTTTTTCAGCTTGCAGAATTGTCGCAACTCTGAGGTCAACCTTCTGAAAATCTGCAAATGAAATTTTGTCGGTTGCTGCCGGCACGGCGATGGTTTTTTTTGTCTCACTTTCGCTTGAAGAATTGCTCTTCAACTTGTCAATTTCTGCAGTAATCACATCGTCCTCAATTTTTGAAAACAGAATTTCGGGTGGGTTAAGCGGGTGACCATCTGCAACAAATACGGTTCCCGCAGATGCCCACTGTTGTTTGTGGATGTCGCCGTCCTGATTGAGCAGGTGCCAAAGCTTTACGGCTGAGTGAGGCAGGAAGGGCGCCATAAAGATGGCCAATGCCCGCGATACCTGCACACAAATATTGATGGTTGTGCCGCACTCCTGTTTGTTATTTTTGACTGACCGCCACGGCTCTTTATCGTTGAAGTATTTATTGGCCTCGCGTGCCACATCCATTACTTCTCTAAGTGCCTGCCTGACGGTATATTTTTCAATGCAAGCCCCTATTCTTTCAGGCGCTTTAGCAAGCAATTGCAGCATTTTTTTATCGAGGCCGTCTAACCGGCCTTGAGCCGGCACCTGGCCGTCAAAATACTTGTGCGCAAAAGTGAGAGAACGGTTTACGAAATTCCCGAGAATGCCAACGAGTTCGCTGTTATTGCGTGTCTGGAAGTCTTTCCAGGAAAAATCTGCGTCCTTTGTTTCCGGGGCAATTGCTGCCAGACAATAGCGCAATGGGTCCGGCGGGAAGTGTGCAAGATAATCTTCGAGCCAAATCGCATAATTTCTACTCGTTGAAATTTTCCGGCCTTCCAGGTTAAGAAATTCGTTAGCCGGAACGTCTTGCGGCAAGGTGTAGCCCGCTTTGGCCATGAGAAAAATTGGAAACATGACAGCATGAAAGACGATGTTGTCTTTGCCGATGAAGTGAATGAGTTTACAGTTTTCATTTTGCCAATAATCTTTCCAGCGCTGCGGCTGCCCAATTTTTTGGGCCCATTCCCGCGTTGATGAAATGTAGCCGAGCACCGCCTCGAACCAGACGTAAATGACTTTGCCATCAGCACCGTCCACCGGCACTTTGATGCCCCAATTGAGATCGCGGGTAACGGCGCGATCCTGCAACCCCTGTTTTATCCAGCCATAGCAATAATTTCGGACATTTTCCTTCCACCATGGTCGTTGGTCAAGATAGTTCTTGAGTTTGTCTTGAAAATCGCCAAGGGGAAAATACCAGTGAGATGTTTCGCGCAATACCGGCCTTTTCCCACTGACTTTGCTTATGGGGTTAATCAAATCTGTCTGGTTCAGGTCGCTACCACACTTTTCACATTGATCCCCGCGAGCACCCTCTTCATTACATTTAGGGCAGGTGCCTTCGACATAGCGGTCAGGCAGGAACATGCCGGCCTGCTCATCATAGAATTGCTTTTCCTGTTTTTTTTTGAGAATACCCTTATTGTAAATATCGAGAAAAAAATCACGGCCGGTTTCGTGATGGATTGGCAAAGAGGTTCTGGAATAGTTATCAAAACTCATACCGAATCGTTCGAAACTGCCTTTGTTCAATTCATGGTAGCGATCGATGATTTCCTGTGGCCTGACACCGTCTTGTTCAGCCCGAATTGTTATGGCGACGCCATGTTCGTCCGAACCGCAAATAAAAACAATATCACTACCTTTCAATCGGTGGTAGCGGGTAAAAATGTCTGCGGGTAAATAAGCGCCGGCCAAATGGCCGATGTGCAACGGCCCATTGGCATAGGGCAGGGCGCTCGTGACCAATATTTGTTCTTTTTTTGACAAAAGGGATCCTGATTTTATATTTTGTGCGCTTATGTTTAGTTTGTAGTGCGGCTCTTAGCGAGTAGCCTGAACGGCCCAACACCGCTTATTAATTGCTTTTCTCTGAACCGTTGTCTTTGCCACAATCGTTCTCACATTTGTTTACATGTTTTTGCAGGTAAGACAGTGCCAGTGTTTCTGTCGAATCATCTTCGTACAAAACAACAAATTGTTCTTTAAATATATCGATGCTGGTGACAATGCCTTGTCCCTTTGCTGTTGTTACAGGCTTGGCGAGCTTCGGAAAAAGCCTAATCGTTTTGTTGTAAAAACCGCGTTCATACATCAGGCAACACTTCAGGCGTCCGCACACGCCGGCCAGCTTGGTCGGGTTGAGTGATAATTTTTGATCTTTGGCTGCTTGTGTTGTAACCGGCAAAAAATCACGAATCCATGTTGAACAACAGAGTTTTTCCCCGCAGACGCCATATCCTCCAAGCCGCCTGGCCTCATCCCTCACCCCTATTTGGCGAAATTCAATGCGAGTTCTGTAAACGCCGGCAACATCTTTGACCAGATTGCGAAAGTCAACCCTGCCGTCCGCAGTGAAATGAAAGGTGATTTTTTTCCCATCAAATTGAAATTCGCAATCGACAAGTTTCATTTTTAGCTTGTGATTTTTAAGCTTGTCCTTGCAAACGCGTATGGCTTTGCCTTCTGCGGTACTATTTTCTTCAAGCTTTTTGATATCGCCAGGACTAGATTTGCGGATAACTTTCTTAAGTTTCTTTTTATTGTCGGTCTCAATCCTCAGACTGGAAATATGATTGATTCGGCCCATATCTATTCCATTATCGGCCTGCACAATAACATAGTCACCTACTTTAAACTGCATACGCCGGGGATTGGCATAAACAACACGTCTCTGCCCCTTAAATTTCAACTCAATAACATCATTTTCCATGCCATTATCTCCCTGCTACGAACGTCCTTAAGTTATTGAGCAATACAATCAAAATCAGATTTGCCTGCACGTTCCGCCCAAGCAATTCTAGTGAGCGCTCAATCTCGCGCATTGCACCACTCAGGTCTGCGTTTGGGAAATTGTTGTTGAAATTTTTCAGCACTTCGACTTGCTCAATGTGAATCAAGCTAGTCAGAGCACTTTCCTCACTTTCCCTGTAGATCATCGCATCGCGAAACCAGATAAGCAGGTTTGACAACAGCTCCTTAACGCCTTTCAAGTCTCGTTGAAAACGTTGCATCAGTTCTTCAACATAAAACAACTGTAAATAATTACTTTGAATGCTCTTCCGAAAAAATTCCAGTGCCGCTGCCTGCCCTTTTTGCAAATCGTCGCCCAGAATCTCAAGACTGCGTTTGTAGCTTCCTGAAGCCAATCTGGCGGCCAGGCGCGCTTTTCCTGTTTCAAAGCCCTGACGCAGCAGTGTTTCCTCAATGAGTGTTACAGGCAATGGGTCAAACTTGACTACCTGGCACCGCGATTTTATTGTTGGCAACAACTGGCTGGGGTTGGCGGTTGTCATGATGATATACATCTTGTCGGGCGGCTCTTCAAGAATTTTAAGAAGTGAATTGGCTGCTTCGATGGTCAGGCGCTCGCAGTCAAAAATGACAATGACCCGACCGTTTCCTTCAAAAGATTTGTAGGCAGCTTTGCGCTTTATCTCGCGAATGCTGGCAATAGAAATTGAGGGGTTGGCCCAGGGTTGTTGCCGATGATACGGATTTTCTACGATACTTGCCTTAATATTTTGGCGTTCATCTTCGTTGATTTTCGCCGGTGCTGGAAACAGCACTTCAAAATCCGGATGCGTCAAGGCGGCGACACGTTTATCGGGATTCGTTTCGCTGCCACCAGGCGACAAAAGCTTCCGGGCTAAATCGATTGCCATGGTCTCTTTACCAACGCCACTCTGTCCAACAAACAGGTAAGCGTGCGAAAGCCGCTTATTCTTGATGGCACGCTCAAAAAAATGTTTTATTCGCTGTTGACCAATGACTCTTTCGAAAGGCATGCTCACGTGTTTTTACCAAGCCAGTTTTCAGGGTTAATTTTATTTGCGCCTTTCCAAATTTCAAAATGAAGTATAGGTCCATTTATTGAACCGGACTCACCAACATTGCCGATTTTTTGCCCCAAGGTCACATCCTCCGACATGTTTATCAATATCTCGCCAAGATGTGCATAAACAGAATAATACCCACCGTAGTGGCGTAGTATAACGATGTTTCCCCGGCCGCGCTGCCAGGTGATGGCAGTGACTTTTCCGCTCGCAACCGCATTGACGGGATCGTTGAGGCGCGCTGAAATGTCAATGCCGATATTTTCGGTAAAAGTCTTGAGCTCCGGGTGCATATATTTACCAAATTTTGTAACAATGCTACCCTCTGCCGGCCAGAGCATGTGCCCTTTGAGATCAGCAAAAAGTGTGTTCGGTTTTTGCAGCGGCGTTTTTTGCGGCGTCTGTTCCATTTGGACGATTAGGCGTGTTATCTCCTTTGCCGCTTTTTCTTTTGCGGCAAGTTGTTGCCGCAGAAGATGGGTATTTTTTCTTATTTTGGCAAGAACCTGCTGCCGCTGACTTTTTTTGGACTTGAGTTTCTTTTCTTGTTTGACTTTGTCCCTGAGAAGCTCTTTCTTTTCCTCCAACTCAATTGTCAGCAAATCCCGATTGCGTGCAATTTCATTCTGCTTTTCTTTTATTTTCAAAAAACTGCGGTAGTCATGCCGTGACAACCGCTTCTGGTATTCTATCCAAAGCAGGCCGTCGTTTAGAGATCGGGTGGTGAATAACAGTTCAACCTCTTTCATCCGTCCGTATTTATAACTATATATAAGCCGTTTGCTTAACTGCTGTTTGAGACGCTCCAACTCTTCCTCGGTTTCTTTTAGATTGGCTCCAATCACGGCAATTTGTTTTTCTTTTTTGCGCCGTTCTTTTTTTAAATTGGAAATAACACTCCTTGACAGATCGATATCAAGCTCGAGGGTAGTTAGGAGGTAAAGAACTGAGCTTTCCTTTTCTTTGCTTTGTTGAAGCTCGCGTTCAACTGTCAGTATCTCATTGCGTATTTTACGCAACGTGTCTTGATGTTTATTGACACTCCGCTGCGCGACAAGCGTTGAGGTGCAAAGAAAAATGCCTAAGAGTATGAGCAGAAACCGATAAAACATGCAATGAAAATAACAGAAAGTGGCCAGAAAAGCAATAAAAAAATCTCGACCGAAATATAAGAAAAACCGCGATTAGCGTCCTTTGCACCTGTGCCTTTCGGCTTCATGTCGCGCACGGTTTCAGGAGCTTCCAGTCAAGTGGCACACTCTTGCCCTTTGCTGCTTGCGAATCATAAACTGAATGATTATCTTTGCCGACCTTATGATAAAAAAAGAAATTTTCACCTCGCAGCTTCTTTTGAATTGGCTTGCCAGAATACTCTTTTTCACAGGCCTGGCCGCCCTTCTGCCCATGTCGCAGTATATTGAAAGCATTGGCGGAAATAAGTCACAGATTGGCATTGTGATGAGTGCATTCGCTATCGGTGTGCTTCTGTTCAGACCTCTGGTAGGCAAAAAAGTAGACAGCCTGGGACGCAAAGCTGTTCTGTTGTTTGGAGCTGCCGTTTTCGTTATTGCACCGCTTATTTATACATTTGTGCATTCGGTCGGCACGTTACTACCTGTGCGGGTGTTTCATGGCCTCGGTCTGGCAGCATTTGGCACCGCGTCCATCACGCTGATCACGGATGCAGCACCCGTAAAAAACCGTGCAGCCGTGATCAGTTACACGGGCATGGTAAACACCATCGCCTTTGCCATTGGCCCTGCGCTCGGATTTTATGTTTTTGAGGAATGGGGTGCCAATGCCCTTTTCACCATGGCATCCGCACTGGGGTTTGTCTGCCTGCTTTTGTCTCTTTTTATTCACGAGACCAAAGCCAGTGGAAAGAATGAGAAACCGGTCAACTATTTGCAAATTATCAAACAGAGGCGCATTCTGGTCGCAGCGATTGTCATCTTGATTGTTGGTCTGGTGCACGGTGGCGTCATGTTTTACATCCCGCTTTTCCTGAAAGACATTGCTATGAACAAAGGCCTTTTTTACTCTACTTATGGCATTGCTGCCTTTTTAGTAAGGCTCGCTGTTGCACCTCTTTCAGATAAAATTGGCCGTGGACCACTTCTTATTTTTGCATTAGCACTGCTCTCCGTTGGCGTTTTTCTCCTTAGCCAAACCGCAGGGGCAGTGCTCATGTTGATTTCGGCCATACTCTATGGGATGGGTTTCGGCTCTCACCAACCATCCCTTACCGCGCTGGTCGCAGACAACACAACCGAGGAAACACGTGGCAAAATTTTTTCTTTTTACTACGGAGGATTTGATCTCGGCATTTCTCTTGCAGGGGTGTTTCTTGGCGCCATTGCCGAGCACTTTGGTATCAAAAATATGTTTCTTGTTTGTGCGGCATTGACCACAACCGCTTTGCTCATCTTTGCAACGGCAATGGAGAACAGTGTGGTTGCTTCGCTTCGCTGCGCGCTGGCCATTGGCCAAAAGGGCAAGGCCTGCTACATTTGCGATCAGTACATGGAGGTCTCACCCAAGCAAGCCGAGGCCTATTTTAAATCTGAGTGATCCCATTCACTACATCTTTGTCATTCAAATGTGTAACAATGCTTCGCAGTGTGTGAAATTATTACAGACACTGTTGGTCAATGTTGCGCCAAAGCACATTTTTTGCAGGTCACTTCTGCGAATAATGTATCGCATTATATAATTGTTTACTAACGAGTTAATACTTTCAGAGTATCCTTTGTAATATTGCTTGGAAAAACTGGTATGATAGTTGATTGCAGATGTCCTGAAGTTGTCAGAAACAAGTGATAAGCTGAGGACGGTAACCATGCAAACTACCTATCAAACTACCAAAACACGCTCCAAATTCATGCTCGTTGCTTTTCTTGTTTCATTTGCCTATCTGTTTATCATTTTTATAATGGATAAAGCAGTGATGTAGAAACAGCCTTACTCCTCTTTTTTTTCATTGTACTACCACTACTCAAAGCAGGGCCTTTTCATCAAAGGCCCTGCTTTTTTTGCTGCGTCTACTCTGCAAAGGCGTATGCTATGGTGTTTTCCATTCTCCTAACTTGGATCATTCATGAAAGCCAAAATTCGCAGTCAATCTCTTACCTCGGGATTAACATCCCTCTGCTTTTCGCTCCGGACGAGCGAAAACCTGTCTCCC
>JAJDAG010000149.1 GCA_029262005.1 Candidatus Zhuqueibacterota bacterium
TCTTTATCAATTCTATCATAGCTTTTTATTCTGAATTTTTTACATTTGAAATGTACAATTGATATTCTCTGAATGTTGATTTTATCTTGACTTCATCGCCGCTTTTTTTTATGCTTTTAAGCATATTGAAATCTTCCTGCTCGAAATAATCACCTTCCAGAGATACTTTTACCCCCCTTTCTTCGTCATACAAAATATATTCATACACAGGTGTTCTAAGCAGAATAAGGCTTCTTATCCCCAATGCCGAATCATCGATTGCAAATGAGACAATCAGATCTTTGGCACTTTTCTCAAGGCCGATAAATTGAACATTCTCTTTCATATTTCAAATACTCCCTTCATCCAACGAGCCCTCCGAATATACAAGTGTTATATTTGACTTATTCTCTGAACGGGATATTGACTGATTTGCTTGTCAGCAGTCACCAAAACTAAGCTATGTTCAAGCGCTTGATATATCAACAAACGGTCTGAGTTTTGAAGTACCCCGGTTAACGGGTTTAATCTCAGTTATAGGTTTTCCAGCTTTCATGATTAGAGTACCTCTCCTGATTCGTCTCGCTTGAGGAACTTTGAGAAGTCGTGCTTCATCTCATCGACACTAATTTGATTGCCAATCATTGCTCTGGAACTCAGTAGTATATTCAATATTAGTGGATGTAATAAATATGCAACAAATCTCTGACAATCGCAAATCCAACAGCAAGATAAAGCCGAAGATAGGTTTGTCTTTTTGAGCCCAAGATTCATTCTGGGGTAACGGTTGGCCGAGTAAGCGACCGAGACTTTCTGCAAAAAGTATGGCCTAAGGGCGCATGCCACCAAATATTGAGACTTTTCGACAGAACCGTTTCGGTTAGGCACGCGGCGCTAATGCTTTCATCCATTGGGGGAAGCATGCATGCATTTCTGAATCTTACAGCAGCAAGGGGCCTCAGGCGTCGTCAACGCGAAGGCGAATCACCCCGTAATTGTCCTGAAGATATTTCATCAGCGCAAATGTAAAAATGATAGCACCCGCCATTTCAAGCGCTTCCTCGACCGTGGCGAGTATTTCCACTGTGAGATTTTCCCAACGGTACTTTTCGATATAGGCGCCGCTTATCATCTCAACGCCAAGAGCTCCGCTGCAGAACACTATTGCTGCCAGAAGAAACAACAGCCTAATCCTGGGTGGCAGATGTAGCCAGAACATGAAATAAGCCGCCGCAAACAATAATGTAAACCCGATACCGCCAATGACCCAGGAAAAATAGAAAAGTCCGCCTGTGTTGAAGCCCATGTGGACACTGATTACCCGTGACAAAAGCTCGTGCAGAGACACAGCTTCATCGAGCGAAGCGACCAGGAAGATGACGGCCAATGCAACCCAATGAGAAACGTAGACCGCATGGTTTTTTTTCTTCAATGTCGCGATTACGCCTGTCAAAGTGGCGGCAAAAAAGAGCAACAGCGATGAGAAAAATGCAGGAATGTTGTATTCCATCTTTACATCGAAGAGACGGATGAGACTGTACATCTCGGCAACTTTCCAATATTTAATCAGTTGTCCCGCGAAGCTTAACAGCAAAAGTATCGCAGCTGCAATGCTTAAAAATCGGGAGACGCTTTTGGGTCGTATTGAAATACTATTGAGGTCGGTCATATATCTCCTTTATTCTTAATTTCCTGCGACCGGTGAAGCAAGTTGTAATCGCTTAATGAACCTATCATTCGAAGTAATGATGGGCGTGGCGTACCCCCAGGCCCATCGCTGCTCGAATACTATTGAAGCCAAGAGAAACAAATTCTAAATTTTCTGCTTGTAAGGGATTTGCAGCCCCGTGCAGCGCTCAGCAGGTAATCCCACGCACATCAAATTGCATTTCCTCAAAACAGTCAAATCATTTGCAATAAAGAGAATGGAATCGTCGCCGGTTTTTCTCCTACTACTCACTCCAATTTCGCTCTAAGGCGGTTACCTGCCACTGGGCTGCGGTCATTTTAAGACGAAGCGTAAAACCATGGCTTGTGCTTAACGGGCCGCGATAAGCTATTTCAATTTCAGCCTCATCCGGGCCAATGAACTCCGGCAAAGTCATGTGCAGGTTATCCGTGGGAAGAAAACTGTTTGACAGAATTCTGCACCTGTGATTCATAAACCACTGTACATTGCCATCGCCGGTCACCACGTTTATAACAGCCGTGCTATCTTGCAGAATTTCTTCAGGCATGGCAAACATCAGCGCCGCCTGCCTGACAAAGTCATCGCGGGAATGTAATTTGCGGTTATCGGCCAAAGGGTCCGAGTCCACACCATCCAACAAGCCGTCGGCGTCAGTGTCTCGTTCATGCGGATTCTGGCCGAAATAGTGCTCGCGAATATCTTGCACACCGTCACCGTCGGAATCCGCTTTTAACTTCGCAACATCCAGCTTGATAAGCCCCGGGCCTTTCTCAAAATAAGAAAGCGCTAAAGATTGACGGTTGTTGTGAGCAATGTAAATATTTGCATCAATATCAACGAGTAAAAATTGCTTTACCCCAAGTCGGCTGAGACCCGTAAAATAACGACGATTGTTGAGCCAGTCCATGACGAACAAATTCTGCAATGAATCAACCTCAAGTTCATAATGCGAAGATCGCGTGATCGAGAATTCCCGGCCCTGGGTTAAGCTAGTTGTTTCTTCAAACCTCTGGTAGAACTTTTTATTATTGACAAGCACCCACTCATAGCCTATTCTGCCTCGGTAGGCCCAAATTGAGTCGTCGTCACCGGACGGAGCAGCCAGCACAATCGTCAGGTTGCCGTGTTTCACTTCCAGTGCGAGGTGCCGGATCATCAAATCACCATCGCGGGTTGTGACAAGCCTGGGCACTTCCCAGTCGGCCAGAGTGGCGGATCTGGAAACAAAAATGGAACTGTTGCCGGCTGTCTTGTTCGCTTGAACAAAAACGCAATAGGTGTCGCCACCGCCGGCGATGAAATACGCATCTGCGATATTCTCGCGCTGAGCAAACGGAAGTTGCAAATAACTGCCTTGCGCTATGGGAAAGGCCTCGGCCCGGCGAGTTAGCCTGACCTGGTCCGATTGTCTGGTTACGTTGGAACAACTGAGACAGCATAGTAAAATAAGGGTGCAGCGCAAGGTGTGTTTTTTCATTGAGATATTCTACCCAGCTATTGGCTGTTGGTGAAAGCAATCAATTAGCCCGATTAATTCATAAACTTATAATTTAAGGTCAAAAGTCGTAAATCCGATTTTTACTCAAGAGGAGTTCTTGTGCATAACTGTTCAGTCTCGGAGGCCCAAAATTATAAACGCAGTGGGCGTAAAGGACTCAGAGAAATGCGAAGTGTCTATTGTTAGATTTTCGTATTATTACATAACTTTTAAAATATTCGTGTTTAGATTTTCAATGTATAATTCAGAGTTCCGCATACTGAAAAACGAGTTTGGAGTGACATTCTCTATGAAACCATTCTCTGGCTTTCGGTTAAGCTGGCAGTCTCACGGCCAACATCTGTATACTTTAAATGACGCATTTATTGAAAAGACATACTGGCAAAAGTTACGATAGAATTCTGGTCATCAACTTCTGTTTTTGCGTAATCGAGAAGCTGGCCCTGCTCGGCCTCCATGGCCTTGAGCATGGTGTAAATGGAAGAGAATCCACAAACCCGGTATCGATCATCGCTGCTGGCGATGATATCACAGAATGTATTTGCATCCAAATTTTCGATGCTTTTAATCATGTTGTGGTCGAACGCTTTCATGTTCTTGATAAGAGTTTCATCAGGCCTAAACTCATCCCCGTAGCGCATGCCCACATGACAGAAATCTACGCTTGAAATCACACAGACCTGTTTGCCAAACTCAGAAATGGTTTTCTTTAACGCCCGGGAGAATTCTTCAACAATGTCTTTTTCACGCGAAAACCGCGAGTCGGTCAAGGCATGATGGGAAAAAGAACAAAGCAGTGGCACAAACGTAAAATCACGTCCATCTTTATATATGTGGTCATAAAGATATTTCAAGAAAACAACCTGAAATTCAATGACGTGTTCTAACTTATGGGGCAGGATTTCAGAATTGGCTATTTTCGGGTAATTACGCGTCAATTTCTCGATGAAATCGTGGTCACATTTTGCCGCACCAAAAGGCGTGGCAAAATCCTTTGAAATGACAGAATACAATTCACTCAGTCCTGCATGACCGGTGCCAAGAATAACGAAACAATCAGCACCTTTCGATTCCGCCAGGGCTTTGTAAGCATGGGAGTAACAAGCACCGCCTGCGCGGATGTCAATGTGTGGGGCGACCAAGCCTTTCAGCAACTTACCATTGCTGCTATTGGGTGTGCCTGCTCCGGTTGGCGATTCGAAAAAAGTCCGCATCTGTTCAGCCAGTTTTTTCGGCTCGGCTTCGTAACTTTGGCCTGCATGCACTGCCGGCCGGAGTGGATTTTCAAGAAAGTCTTTTTCTATCTTGTTGATCCGATTGGTGTAATGTCCATTATCCAGAAAAAGATGTTCATTCAAATTGTCGAGAATGCTTTGTAGCTGCTCCTCCGGCAAGCTTGCGCCAAGTGCCCGTGTGTACTCTGCCTGCAGATCGGTCATGGAGTGGCGGCCATCCAGGAACTGCAGCAGGTAAAAAACGTTCGGGGACATAATCAGAGTCTCGGTGGAAATGCCGCTGGGGTCGCGAAGTGCAAACATCTGACCATTTTCGGTTTCTACGGGAAAGGCATCAACATAGCGCAGTTTTGGATAATCCATATCTTACCTGTTTCGTCGTCCGTTATAATTTGGGTGGTTCCACAAAGTTGCTGCCAATTGAGTCAATTTTAAAATACAGACTAAATAGCGTAATTTGCAGGATATCTTTCTCGCATAGCATAAAAAATATAGGTTCTCTGTTGATTTGTGTGGTACAGTTGTTAGCAATCAGCCGTCAAGATACGTATTCTCCACGAATTTTCACAGACAAACACCGAGTTTTGCTAATTTGAATTTTTTATAAACCGCAGAGAAAGCTGAGTTCACGGAGAGTAAAAAAACAAAGCAAGTAAACATCCTGTAATCTTTAAGCTAACTGTGTTTTAAATATAAGTATCTTTAACTCTGCGTCCTTTGTGTTCTCCGCGGTTTAAAAAACTGACGTTGGATTTGACTGAATGCCTAAGTGTCATAAATATAAAATATTACAGCAGAATCATACTGGGTTTATAATTTGCCCAAGCTGAGAAACAAACCGTTTAAACTCGACTGTTTCTTTGCCGAAATTGATTTATGATCCTACTTTAATTCCCGTTGCTTTTAAACTCAGTGAGTAATTGTGGCTCCTTTTGCAGGGTGTAGTCATTAGCAATTTTAAGTTCATTCTATCCGTGTTCCCGTCCGTGCCAATCCGTGGCTTTCTATTTCTTTCAACCTCACCCAGACAAAACCACATAGAGCCAAAATATATTTGCAGGGCTGAGCCCGTATTTATTTTGCGGCATAAACTAAATACAGTAATCAGACTACAAACGGCAACTTTACCAGCTCACCATTTATTTCTCCTGCTTTTGTATCAACGCAAACTGCGGCGCTTTCCTGAAAATGTCTTGTCTGAATATAGGCCAAAGCAATGCCCTTTTTCAGACCGGGAGAATAAACCGCGCTGGTCACAAACCCGGCTTCATTGCCATTGATAAAGATTTTGTCTTTTAATGCTGGCAGCTCTTTTCCTTGCAAAACCAAACCCACGAGTCGTTTTTGAATTTTGTCGTAAGTATCGAGCCGGGCAATGACTTCCTGCCCAATGTAACATCCCTTATTGAGGTTAATGTAGGGCGCCATTCCAGCTTCATGCGGATTGAATTGCTGGTCAAAATCAATTCCGTGAATCGGCCAGCCGGCCTCGATCCGCAGAATATTCAGGGCCGTTTCGCCAACAGGTGACACATCAAATTCAACGCCTTCGGCAAAAATTGTATCCCAAAGCGCGCCTAAGCCCGATTGCTTAATGATGAGATTAAAAGCCGGCATCAGGAGTTCGCCTGAGCGGTGTACAATCACCTCATCGTCGCGCCAATGCGCCGGTTGAAAATGCCACTTCTCAAGCTCTGTTGGCTCGATGCTAAGAATTTTGCGCAAAAGTTCTGTCGCACGCGGGCCAATGAGTGTAAGCACGCCAAACTCATTCGCGAGATCAGTCACAGTCACATCCTCAATGAAGACGTACTTTTTTATCCACTCAGCAAGTATTGCGACGTTGCCGGCGCTTGGAATCAGCACGATTGAATCATTAAACTTCAGCAGGCAAACCCGGTCGACGATCCGCCCAATCTCATTCGGAAAGATATTTATTTGGCCATCTCCAGGCCGAAGATTGCGCAACTCATTACACGTAAGACGATGTAATAAGTCCGCATGGTCGGCACCGGTGACTTTCAGCCACCCCAGATATGGGCGTTCCAATACCGCCACGGCGTTTCTCATTGACTCATGCTCT
Source organism: Candidatus Zhuqueibacterota bacterium (assembly GCA_029262005.1). GTDB lineage: Bacteria > Zhuqueibacterota > Zhuqueibacteria > Oceanimicrobiales > Oceanimicrobiaceae > JAJDAG01. The sequence goes on from JAJDAG010000149.1 coordinate 6,486, forward strand.
GCCTTAATACTCGAAAAGACGCTGGGCACTTGCCACTTCTGCATTTGGCAAAACCGCGCGCCGAGGGCTTTGTATTTGTTGGTTTGACTTAATGAGGACATGCTCGCTACGGGCACCTGTTTTTTAGAAGAAAGTGTCATTCAATTGTAATTTTCTCAAGCTGCAAACAGAATCAGGCTGTTTGAGAAATGATGCGAAAAATATTAATATAGAAATCGAATGTCAAGGGAAAGCGGAGAATGAAGGCAAACTGTCATGGTTGCCTTGCTGCAACAAGGTGGTCAGATAGAAAAAATGAAGATGCGGCATCTCAGAAAAAAACTTCTCGCGCAAAGACGCAAAGGTTTCGCCGAGAGAAGAGCAGGTCATTCGTTTTAAGTCATTGTAAGGTTCTCCGACAAGGGTTGCAGAGGCAACTTCAACTTAACTTATAGAAAAAATTGGCGTGTCTTTGGCATCACTGCGGGGGGCTTCTGCTTATCTCGATTGAATAATGATAGCTTATTGTGAGTTACTTGATGAAATTAATGAGCAGTACAATCATGAACTTTTGGGTATCCTGTCAATCCTGTTAATCCCATCAAGAGCATTTATCTCCCACAGGAAACGTCCTGGAGGCTATTGTTGCATAACAACACTTCATGAAAAAATAATGACTATCGGGCACAAACAACCCCGTTAAACTCTGGGTGGCTCACTTTTTTCTCTTTAAGTGGGGTACTTATTGCAGACCAAACTCAGAAGAAGCAAATTTAAAAAGCCCACCTGTTTGGCTGGTCGACTTCAAAGCGAACCGGGATTGCAACCCACACTTTCACAGCCTTCTCACGCTGTTGGGCTGGTTTCCACTTCAAATCTTTGATTGCACGAATTGCCGCCGCCTCGAAACCGACATCTTGTTTGGCCTTCTGCAGAATGGTAATTTTTTCAGAGCGACCATCCTCATTGATTAGGATGCCCAGAACAACTTTTCCTTCGATTGCGTTGGACAATGCCTCCGGGGGATAGATGATGCGTTTTTGTATTGCCAGATAACCGGCCAATGGAATGGGCGGCAGTTCATGCGCGATAAACGTAAACTCGTCATATAAACTTGGTGCAACGGGTGCCGGAGGAATTTCCATAAGACTGAACTCTAAGTCAATTGGTATAACAATAGCATCCTCAGGCAACAAATCTGTTTCTGTGGGCACCGGAACATGCGGTTCCATTGGTGGAGGTGGCCGACGGAACTCTGTTGTTCTGGGAACATCTTCCACTTCGAATTCAGCCAGTTTGATTTCTCCCGGATGATCAAGAAAATGAATATCCGGCATGGCATACAACACACTGATCACCAGTAAGAGTGATATGACCAGACTCAATTCGAATGTTTTTTTGTGCGCGGCTTTCACATCGTCCGTGATTCTTTGGTTGGCTTCCACTTCTCGCTCCATGAGATTGTGGTGAAGAAAAGTTGTAGACTATATTTATTTTATCGTTTTTATAAAAAGGGACTTTATTTTTTCTTGAGAGATTGTTGTTTTTTTAATAAAAAAATACTTGATCAATAAAATTGATCACTTTATGATGTAAAAAAGCAAGTAGAACGTAACGTCGATTTACCCAGCCGACATTTTACTTCTCAGCAAAGTGAAGCCTTACATACAAAATATAACATCTAATGTCCAAGCAACGACTATGTTTGTTTCTCGGCCCTTCAGCCTTTCTTTTTGTACAGTTTCTCGCGCCTATGAGTCACGTGCCGGGCGCAGCAAACGCTGTATTAGCCTCTGCTCTCTGGATTGCCTGCTGGTGGATTACTGAGGCCGTTCCCATTCCTGTTACGTCTCTTCTACCAATTGTGCTCTTCCCGTTGTCCGGTGGTCTTGGCATTAAGGAGACAACTGCGGCTTATGGCAGTCCCTTGATTTTTCTATTCATAGGTGGCTTCATGTTGGCTATTGCCATTGAAAAGTGGAACTTGCATCGTCGTATCGCCATGAATATAATTCGCGCTCTGGGCACAAACTGTAGCCGAATAATATTAGGATTTATGCTGGCGACCGCCGGCCTGTCCATGTGGATTTCAAACACAGCTACAACCATGATGATGATGCCCATCGGCCTCGCCATCATCCAACAAATGTCCGACGGTAGAGCAAACGAAACGAAAGAGCAGGTTGATGAAAAAAAACTCTTTGGCAAAGCGCTCATGCTTGCAATTGCCTATTCAGCCTCAATTGGCGGCATGGCAACGTTAATTGGCACACCGACCAATGTAATCTTTGCCGGAATTGTCAAAACACTTTTCAACATCGAGGTGACATTTGCCCAGTGGTTCTTATTTGGCCTGCCCATGACGCTGTTGCTTCTTGCCATTTCCTGGTTTTATCTGGTTCGCGTTGCTTTTTCTTTGCACACACGAAACTTGTCTGGCGGAGAAGACGAAATTAAAAAACAAATAGCAGCGCTGGGCCGTTTCGGTTGGGAGGAAAAGTGGGTTCTGGCTGTGTTTACCTTGACAGCCCTTGCCTGGATAACACGCTCTTTTCTTTTACAAAAGTTCATCCCGGGGCTTGATGATACCATTATTGCCATCATTGCCGCAAGTAGTCTTTTCGTCATTCCGGCACGTTCAAAGCCTGATACCAGAATTCTCGATTGGAGCAGCGCGGCAAAACTGCCGTGGGGAATTATTCTTCTTTTTGGTGGCGGCCTGGCGCTCGCAGCCGGGTTTAAACAGTCAGGTTTAGCAGAGTTGGCAGGGAATCAAATGGGGGCCTTGCAAGGCGTGCCATTCATCGTACTGATGGCAGTGGTCGTAGCTACAGTGAATTTTCTTACTGAAATCACCTCAAACGTGGCAACGGCTTCGATGATTTTGCCGGTATTGGCTTCGCTATCTACTGCTATTGGTGTGCACCCATTGGGCTTAATGGTGGCGGCTACCGTTGCAGCTTCATGTGCGTTTATGCTGCCGGTGGCAACACCGCCCAATGCTGTTGTGTTTGGCTCGGGGCAATTGCGGATGCAGGATATGGTCAAAGCCGGATTTCGCATGAACCTGATTTCGATTTTGCTATTGGCTTTGTATGTTTATTACCTGCTACCGGTACTGTGGAATATTGAATTAATTCCGGCAGGCGGTTAAGACATGCCTGGTTAATGCTTTTTTTGTAATGAGTGCCACCTGACAATGCCAAGGCGTATCCCTGCAAAATTAGTGATAAGGATTCAACTCTAAGTCAGAGTGCAGATCTGCTAGTTCAAAAGTCTTGGGGCCAGAGAATAAATTCCCCAGGCCAAAACGCCTGCAATGGGTAAGGTCAGAACCCAAGAGAGAAAAATTCCAGATAAAACCCCGGTATTGGCCTGCCTGGTCAGCAAACCAATTCCTGAAAGCGCTCCAACAGATACGTGCGTCGTTGAAACAGGCATGCCCATTCTGCTGGCAAAAATAACCAGAAAACCGGTTATCAGATTAGCGGTGAAGCCCTGACCGTGATTCAAGGAGGTGATCTTGTTACTCATTGTCTCGGCAACTTTGCGTGCATTGAGCAGTCCGCCAAGCGCCATTGCAATTCCGAGTGCAGCCACGCCCCAGCGCAGGTTCAAGGCATGAACCAACAACATGAGCGCTGCTATTTTGGGTGTGTCATTCAAACCCCGGGCAAAACTAACCAGGCCGGCGGTTAGAAAATGTGCCTTGTCCAGCAAATCTTGCACAGGAATGCCTAAAAAACTGCCGGTGTACTGGCGAGCATATTTTTCATCTCGAATATCATTCAGGGGTTCTAACGCCACCCTGTGCAACGCATTAACTTTGTCCGCAGACACAGGCGCAGCCGTCCGAACCAGCCCTGCCTGCTGGTCTACATAAAGCGTCCACTCCTCTGTTACCCCTAATTTCAACCTGAAAAACCGCAAAGTGAGGTAACTCAAACCGCTTAAAGTCATCGCCAAAACAGGGCTTAAGACTAAGGGTAGAAGGAACTTGTCCAGCAAAGCCGAAAAATGCATGCCCATGCCAACAGCGGCAAAGCCTGCACCAATCAGAGCGCCCGTGATACTGTGGGTTGTTGAAATGGGAAATCCAGTGAAAGTCGCCATAATGACAGTTAACGCTGCGCCAAGAGAAACGGACAGCAAAAAGACAGGCGATACCGTCAACTCATCGGGCACCAGTCCTTTTCCGGTAAAAGTTTTAACCAGTGCCGCAGCGAAGATAACTGAGCAGACGGAGCCGGCGAACGTAGTTACCGTTGCCCACTTAATGGCCACACCATAATTCGTAGTGCGGCTGCCAAACAAAGAAGCAACGCCTTTAAAGTTGTCATTTGCTCCATTGGCATAGGCCAAAAACAATGCAGCAAGAAATAGGAAAAAGGTCATAAACATGGTAGGCTCGATTGTTTGTTGGTGTTTGGAAAATTAATCAATAAAACAGCCAAAGCTGCGCCAAAATTCCACAAATTAGGAGCGCATGGCTTGATTAAGTTGCACTTACTAAAGAAAACGAAAGCAACAGGGCATAAAGCAATAAAGCACCGCGCAAAGTCCATGCGAACGTGCGCAACAGGTTTGTTCTCATGAGTGAGCGGTGGGTTGGTTCCATGAATTGAGTTGCCAGGACCTCATGACGCGGGGCTTGCAGAAACGCGGTAGAAAACCAAATAATCAATAACAAAGCCAGACCAATCCAGGCCATCAGAGGGGGGTAGGCTACCACGGGACGCCACGCCAGGGCAGTCCCGGTAATGAGTTCGACAATCATCGGCGGCGCCACGACCCAGGTGGCCAGGCGCATTGGTGTGTCATCGTAGGCGCGTTTGCGGTACTGTGTTATTTCTCCGAGCAAAGGGTAGTGCACCAATTGAACAAACCACGACAACCCAAGCATAAAGAAAGTAGCGGCAAAATGTAGAATAAATATCATGTTCATGCTGTTTAATATAGCCATTCTTTTTGTTCGGTACAATGAGATAAAGGTTGAATTTAACCATGCAACTAGCGTACTTTGTTTTTTTAAACAGGCAAAACAGCACTGTAAATATTTGCATGTATGCACAACAGAAAAAATGACAACCTGAACATCTGTTCGGAAAAAGCACTTCTGGCACCGGTCAAACTTAAGGAACAATATCCGCTCGGCAAGGCAGCATTGTCCACAGTGTTGCACGGACAAACCACGATTAAAAACATTTTGGCCCGCAACGACCCGAGATTGTTTATGGTTATTGGCCCTTGCTCAATTCATGATGTGGAGGCTGCCAGGGAATATGCACAGCGCCTAAAAAAACTCGCAGACGAAGTTCGGGAGACGCTCTTCCTGGTCATGCGTGTTTATTTTGAAAAACCACGTACGCGGGTTGGCTGGCAAGGTTTGATAAATGATCCGCATCTCGACAACTCCGGCCACATGGAAGCGGGGCTGCATCTGGCGCGAAAGCTGCTTGTGGACTTGGCAAACATGGGAATTCCGGTAGCTGGTGAAGCGCTCGATGTAATTTCTCCGCAGTATGTGCAGGACTTATATACCTGGACCGCCATTGGCGCAAGAACAGCAGAATCTCAAACTCACAGAAGGATGGCCAGCGGCCTCTCCTCTGCAGTGGGCTTTAAAAATGGTACGGACGGCAATCTTAGTGTGGCAATTAACGCCATGCACTCAGCAGCAAATCCCGCAAACTTCTTGAGTATCAATTCTGCCGGCCATGTGGCCATGATTCGCACCAAAGGCAACTCAAGAACTCATATCGTTGTACGAGGAGGCGGAGGTCATTCAAATTATGATGCCGACAGTCTCGCCGCTTGCGAAAAATTGCTCGCTGAAGCGGGTTTTCCGCAGAACATCATGGTCGATTGCAGCCATGGCAATTCCCAGGGTGACCCGAGCCGGCAAGAGAATGTGTTAAAGGACGTTACAGAGCAAATCATAGCAGGAAATCAATCCATTGTCGGACTCATGTTGGAAAGCAATCTTGAGCAAGGGAAACAGTCGATCCCAAAAGATTTGAGCAATCTGCGATATGGTGTGTCGGTTACAGACGCTTGCATCGATTGGAAAACGACAGAACGAGCCGTGCGGCAAGCAGATGAGCGGTTGCAAGATACCCTTTTATCTCGGCGCACACGCAAACAAAATTCAATATCTACTACGGCTGAACCAGCGAAATAATTACGAAATTCACCCAAACATCTTACCCGCGACCTTGATTTTCAGGATAATTCTACTTATTTTATAAATCGTGTTATTACGGGATAGCACCAATCGATAGGGTGACAAGGAGAACCTTATGGTCGTTTCAAAACAAGCAAAAAAAACTGCACAAAAAAATACTAAAACAGCCAACCAGAAAATAGACCTCCAATATACAAAACTGGGCTACGCACAGATCATCAAAGATTATCGTCTCGCTTTTCAAAGCAGACAAGCCAGCCTCATCGGTCGCAAAGAAGTTCTGAGTGGCAAAGCAAAATTTGGTATTTTCGGCGATGGCAAGGAAATCGCTCAACTCGCGCTGGCCAGAGCATTCAAAAAAGGAGACTTTCGCTCCGGATATTATCGTGACCAGACCTTCATGTTTGCCACGGGCATGTCAAACATTCATGAATTCTTTGCACAGTTGTACGCCCACTCCGACCTGGAACATGATCCGGCTACCTCCGGCCGCGCCATGAACAACCATTTCGCCACACGCAGCCTCAACCCAGACGGAAGCTGGAAAGATTTGACCCAAACATTTAACTCATCTTCTGATATTTCGCCCACAGGTTCGCAAATGCCTCGCCTTGTTGGCCTGGCGTATGCCTCACGGTTGTACCGCGAGATTGAGGAATTAAAACAATTTAAGCAGTTCTCAAAAAATGGCAATGAAGTCGCCTTCGGCACCATCGGCAATGCCAGTTGTGCCGAAGGCATGTTTTGGGAAGCGATCAACGCCATTGGCGTTTTGAAATCTCCGGCTGTCATCTCAATATGGGATGACGAATATGGCATTTCTGTTTCGAATGAACACCAAATTACCAAAGAAAACCTCTCGACAGTTTTAGCCGGTTTTGGACGCGAGTCTTCCAGCGGCGGTGGCTTTCAAATTTTTACAGTGGCTGGCTGGAATTACACTGAACTGATAAAAACATATTTACAGGCTACAGAATTAGCCAGGAAAGAGCATGTTCCAGCCATTGTTCACGTTGTGGAACTTACTCAACCACAAGGACACTCTACTTCAGGCAGTCACGAGCGCTACAAATCCAAAGAACGGTTGGAGTGGGAGCACGATTTCGATTGCGTTCGTAAGATGCGTGAATGGATGCTCGATACGAAAATCGTCAGTGCCAGTCAGATTGATGACTATGAAACGGAAGACACAGAGCACGTGATAGCCATCCGCGATGAAGCATGGGAGGCCGTTCAGGCGCCCATTCGCAATGAGCGCAAGCAAGTCGTCGCATTAATCGATGATATTGCCCGTCATTCTAACCACGCACAAAACTTGCATCAAGTCACAGCCCGCCTGCAAAGGCTTGCCTACCCGGCGCGCAGGAACATTGTCTCGGCCGTTCGCGACACACTGATCACCGTCAAAGATGAAACCAACCCGGCAAGACAAAAACTGATCGACTGGAAGAACGAATACAAACTACTCAATCAAGATAGATTCAGTTCACACCTTTACAGTCAGTCCTTAGAAGCAGCCCTGAAGGTCAAAGAGATTAAACCCATTTACTCCAAGAATTCCGCAACTGTAAATGGTTTCGAGTTGTTGAACGCCTGCTTTGATGCTGCATTTACCCGGGAGCCGCGCGTCATCGCTTTTGGCGAAGATGTTGGCTATCTGGGTGGTGTCAATCAGGGCTTTAAGGGCTTGCAGGCAAAATATGGTTCCCTGCGAATTTCCGACACCGGCATTCGTGAGTGCACGATTATGGGGCAAGCCATCGGCCTGGCTCTCAGAGGCCTCAAACCCATTGCAGAAATTCAATACCTTGATTACATGCTTTACGCTCTGCAAATTCTTTCAGATGATTTGGCGACGCTACATTGGCGCACCAAAGGCGGTCAAAAAGCCCCGGTCATTGTGCGGACACGCGGCCACCGTCTCGAAGGCATCTGGCATTCCGGCTCACCGATGGCAGCGCTGGTTCATTTGCTAAGAGGCCTTCACATACTGGTGCCACGAAATATGACACAGGCAGCCGGCTTTTTCAACACGCTGCTCCAATCAGATGATTCCGCCGTGATAATTGAAGTCTTAAACGGTTACCGGCTTAAAGAAGTTTTACCTGAAAATATTGGCGAATTCACCGTGCCACTCGGCGTTCCGGAAGTTCTGCGCCAGGGCAACGATATCACGATTGTGACATACGGCGCCACTTGCCACCTGGCACTTGAAGCAGCTAAACATTTGAGTCGTGTAGATGTGGATGCAGAAATTATTGATGTACAAAGCCTCTTACCTTTTGATATTCATAGCAAAATTCTTGAATCACTAAAAAAAACAAACCGCATTATTTTCCTGGATGAAGACGTGCCCGGCGGCGCAACGGCCTATATGATGCAAGAAGTTATAGAAAAACAGGGTGGTTTTAATTGGCTGGATTCAGAACCACGTACCATCGCTGCACAACCGCACCGGCCGGCATTTGGCTCAGATGGCGACTACTACTCAAAGCCCAATGTTGAACAGATATTTAGAGTAACCTATGAAGTAATGAACGAATACGATCCCGCACAATATCCAATTTTTTATTAACAAGGAGGAAGCAAAGCAATGTTAGACGTATCGCAGTATACGCTGTATAGTGGGGGCCATGCCGGAGCCGAAGAACGGTTCGGAGTTTGTGCAGAGCGCTGGGGCTGCCAGGAGGTAAATTTTTCTTATGAGGGTCATAAAATCAGCCGAAACAGCAATATTATCAAACTTACAGAAGAGGAGTTATTGCAGGGTGATGTAAGCATGGAAATTGTTTCCCGTCACATGCGCCGCAACTACACGGAAATAAAAAAATTGCGACGGATATTTCGCCAAATATACCACATTGTAATCAATGCGGACCACATATTTGCTGTCGGTTGGTTGCTCGCCAACGACACCGTCAAGGGTGGCACAGGCTGGGCAGTTGAGTTAGCTAAGTTTTTCAATCGAGCAGTAAGCGTTTACGACCAGGAGCGCAACCATTGGTTTACCTGGAAAGATAAAAAGTGGGTACAGGACAAACCAGTTATTTATAACCAAACTTTTGCTGGAACAGGGACGCGGGATCTCACTGAGGAAGGTCGAAAGGCAATTTGTGAGTTGTTTGAAAGATCCTTTGGTTCAACACCGGAATAAAAGGACAAGTTAACAAGTTTGGGGCGATATGCTGGAAGAGGGTTACTCAAATCGTTTATATGTGACAAACCGATAACCCTCCCGCTGCTCGCACGCGATCAGTGCAAACACCGAACCCAGCATGGCCTCATATTCCGGAAAAAAAGCATCGCCGGCAACCGTTTTTTCGATGATGGTTAGCTCCAGCCTGTTTGCTAGCGGCAACGCAGCGCGATACAGGCTGGCCCCACCGATAACAGCTACCTGAGAGGCATTCTTAATTTTGTCCAAAGCCGCCTCGAAAGAGTTACAGACCACAACTTCCGGAAACTCCGGATATAGCCTGGTTGCAGTTAAAACTACATTGAGGCGGTCTGGAAGCGGTTTGCCGTTTCTAGCGAGAATCGAGTCAAACGTTTTGCGTCCCATGAGCACAGGATGACCGATTGTCAACTTTTTGAACCGGCGTAAATCTTCAGGAAGATGCCAGGGAAGTTTGTTGTCAACGCCAATAACCCGGTTGTGCGCAACTGCGGCGACAATTACAATCGCCGGCTTGCTCATACGGCAACCTCAAACTTTATCGGGTCGTGATGCTGGTAACCGACAAGTAGAAAATCTTCAAACGCCAAATCGTTCAGTGGTTTTTCAGCGACTTCAAGCTTTGGCAGAGTAAGCGGTTTGCGCGTCAATTGTTTTTTGAGATTTTCAACATGATTTACATAAATATGCGCATCGATCAATGTGTGGGCAAATTCGCCAACTTGCAAACCGGCCTCACGCGCAATAATTTGAGTCAACAAAGCGTAACAGGCAAGATTGAAAGGGACACCAAGGGCAATGTCTGCGCTTCTCTGGGTTAAATGACAATTAAGGTGACCATCCCCCCGCACATTTAGTACCCAAAACGCATGGCATGGGGGCAGCTTGCTGACAATTGCGTTGGCAGGGTGCCAGGCGTTGATCACAATTCGCCGAGAGTTTGGATTTGCCCTCAACTCATCAATAGCCCAACCGATTTGATCGAAAGAGAGAGAACCATCCGCCTCACGGTGAACGTGCGGGTGCGATGCTTGTACAAAAACTTCAGAGCCTAATGCCGTACCATCGGCTGGAACAGGGTAGCGCCGCCAATAACGACCGTAGGCTGTTTCGAGATTGCCATTTTCATCGGCCCAGTCATCCCATATTTTTGTGTGCTTGCGCAACTCACGAATGTGGTCCGCGCCGGAAAGATACCAGAACACCTCATGCAACATAGCCTTAAAATTAACTTTCTTTGTGGTAATTAACGGATATCCGTCTGCCAAATCAACGCGATAAAACTCGGCAAAAGTAGATATCGTGTCAACGCCGGTGCGATTTGTTTTTCGTGTGCCACATTTTAAGACACGGTCTACCAGGTCAAGATATTGTTGCATCCATTTCTCCTTCTAAAGTTCAAAAAAGATAGCCGGAGCAGCTGTTATTGGAAAAACAATTCGCCACAATAGTCATCTAAAGCTTAGTATTGCTAAAGAAGCCGGCAGCTCAGTACATTCGAACTATGACGGCACAGATCGCTCATAATGAAAATCCCGGGCAAAATATAATGCATTGCACGTCGATTTGCAATCTAAAATGATCTTAACATATCTTGCAATAATAAAGATAGTTTAGCATATTTTCAATTAATCCGTATTTCCACGTTAAGGAGCCAAAGCAATGCACGACTCAAGAATCGACAAACTTGCCAAAGTACTCATAAATCATTCTACGAAAGTGCAACAAGATGAGTCTGTTCTTATTGAAGCAATTGATATTCCTGAAGAAATGGTTTTGGCAATGATTCGCCAGGTGCGTCAAGCCGGCGGCAGACCGATGGTTACGCTTAAATACAATCGAATTCAACGTGAATTGATTCAGGCTGCAGACAAAAAAAGCATGACGGAAATTGCAGATTATGAGGCATTCCGTATGCGCAAGGCGCAGGCCTATATCGGCTTGCGAGGCAGCCACAACATCAACGAAATGTCAGATGTACCGACTGACGCGTTGAATTTATATCAACAATACTGGTTGAAGCCGGTTCATTTTGACATTCGCGTGCCAAACACAAAATGGGTGGTATTGCGTTGGCCAACTCCGTCAATGGCGCAACAAGCTCAAATGAGCACCGAAGCTTTTGAGGACTTCTATTTTGACGTCTGTACCATGGACTACACAAAAATGGAAACAGCAGCTCAGCCGTTGAAAAAACTGATGGAGACCACAGACTGGGTGCGCCTTGTTGGACCTGGTACGGATTTAAAGTTCAGTATCAAGGGGATTCCGGCTATCTCATGTGCAGGCAATCACAACATTCCTGACGGCGAATGCTTTACATCCCCGGTCCGGGACTCGGTTAACGGAACCATCAAATTTAACACGCGATCGATTTACCAGGGAACAACATTCTCGGATGTTTGCTTAAGGTTGGAGCAAGGAAAAATTGTCGAAGCAACATCAAACAACAGCCAAAAGCTCAATAAAATACTTGATGCAGATGAGGGCGCCCGCTACATCGGTGAATTTGCGCTTGGGTTTAACCCGCACATTAAACAGCCGATGCTCGATATCCTGTTTGACGAAAAAATTGGTGGCTCTTTTCATTTCACCCCCGGCAATGCATACGAAGATGCCGATAATGGCAATCGTTCAACAATCCACTGGGACATGGTGTTGATCCAAACACCTGAATTTGGTGGTGGTGAAATTTACTTTGACAACACCCTGATTCGCAAAGATGGCCGGTTTGTCGTTGAAGAATTGAAAGGATTAAATCCGGAAAATTTGATGAAAAGTGCAGCAAAAAAATAAGGTTATTTCACTGTCTTAACCTTAAGTTCCTCAGCCTTCAGCAAGGCTTGTTCGCCCATTTTCTTCTGGCCGGTGTTAATATAGGCAACACCAAGATTACGCCACTGATTCGGTTGGTTAGGATCTAAATCAACCGTCTTCTTCAGGTACGGAATTGAATTCCGGTAATGTTGAATTACCTGATCTCTTAATCTTTGTATTTCTTCAGCAGAATTAGCCGCACCCTTTAATGACCGCAACTTGTAACGAACCGCTTCGGCCATACTCAGGTGCGCGTTACCAATATTCGAGTTTGATTCAACGTCGTCAGGATCAAGAACCAGGACGTCTTTGAACAACTGAATAGCTGCCGGGTATTGCTTCCGTTTATAATGAAAAATCCCGAATAGAAAGACCAAATCCTTGTCCTGTGGATTGGCACTGACAGCCCTCTGATAGGCAGCAAATGCCTCCTCAGTATTGCCCAAAAAATCATAAGACAACGCAATGTTTGCCAGTGCATCTCGATGGTCAGGCTCAATTTGTAAAACCCTCTTAAGCATCGGAATGACTTTGGAGTATTGTTGCTGACTGTAATACAAATTCGCGGTTGAGGTAAGAAGATCGAGATCATTCGGATGCTTTTCCAGAAGCTTACTGTACAACTGTACCGCCTTCGCACCTTTGTCCATGCGTAAATAAGCAATAGCTAATTTCTTATAAGCTTCCGACCGTGTGGCATCAATATTCACTGCAGCCCGTAATAAGACTTCAGCCTTGGGATAATCCATGGCACGAAGCTTCGTTATTCCGGCGTTGTATTTTTCCACCCAGTACTTTTCCCGTTCCGAAGTAATATCCTGTTTGTATTTATTCGAAAGCATAAGGGAGAGTTCGAACTCGCGATTCATGTCTCTGAATTGGCCTGTACGCGCATATGTGCGGCCTAAAAGAAAGTGAGCCTCGGGGTTGTCCGGCTGCGATTGAACAGCCAATTCCAACTGCGCCAGCGCTTTCTCCCATTGGTCTCCCTGGATATAAATCTTGGCAGAGGATATTTCTTTCTGCTGACAACCCATACATATCGCCACCACAACCATAAGAAATATTGCCGCCGTCTTTCTTAATTTGCCGGTTATGGTTTTGTAATCCTTCAATCTAACCTTGATTCGGTGCATTTTTTTTCAGATTTGTCAAAAAGGGTGGTCGAATCACACCCTCTTCAGTAATGATAGCAGAAATAAGTTCGTTTGGAGTGACATCAAATGCCGGGCTGTAAACGCTCGTATTAGCAGGTGCAGTCCGTCTGCCAAAGCCATTGGTCACTTCATCGGGATTCCGTTCCTCAATTGGTATCTGTGAGCCGTCTGTTAGGTTAAAATCGATAGTAGTGTACGGAGCTGCCACATAAAACGGTACATTATGTTTTTCGGCAATAACCGCTACATTATAAGTACCAATCTTATTTGCAGTATCGCCATTGGCAGTAATTCTGTCTGCCCCAAGAATTACACAATCTATCTTTCCCTGCTGCATCACAAATGCTGCTGTATTATCACATATGAGCGTCACAGCAATACCCTCATTCATCAATTCCCATGTGTTGAGTCGAGCGCCCTGCAACAAGGGACGCGTCTCATCAGCAAACACATGAACCTTTTTTCCCTGCTGGTGTGCTGTAAAAACGACGCCAAGGGCTGTGCCGTAGTCTGCGGTTGCCAATGCACCGGTATTGCAATGTGTCAAGACAGTGAAGTCGTTTTTTATGAGTTCTGCACCGTGTTTTCCGAGACGACGACATGTTTTCCTGTCTTCCTCCCAAATATTGACAGCCTCCTGCAGCAATCGTTGCTTCAATTCTGCAACGTCCAGTTGTCTGAACTGGTCGGCAACACGTTTCATTCTGTTCAGTGCCCAGGACAGATTGACGGCTGTGGGGCGTGTGGCATTCAAGAAATCTGTGGTCTCATTCAAGCAGTTGAAGAAGACGTCTTTATCGCACCCCTTAAAGTCTTGCAGACCTAACAAAACACCAAATGCACCAGCAATACCGATTGCAGGTGCACCCCTTACCCGCAATGACTTGATCGCTTCAGCCAGAACATCCACTTCACGTATTTCCAAATGAAACAACTAACCGGTTAGCATGGTCTGATAGATCATTCTTACATGGTCGCCGCACCACTCTATCGTTGTTACAGGCATCTCGCCTCCAAAGATTTAAATAAAAGTACCGAAATGGAGTCACTCGCTCCTCAGGAGAGTGACCGCAATAACGACAAATGGAAAAGTGCTCCTGCGGGGCAATATGTTTATTTCGGGTATGAAACAGCAGATGCTATTCAAGCCGCGGGATCAACGAAAAAAAATAAACAAATGTGAGATGAAATTCAAGCTCTTTTTGGGAGAAAAGCAGCACACGTTCGATGCATAAATCAATTGACAAGAACACGTATACCGGAAAATGTTTGGGAAAAAAGACTTGGTCTGGGGGCCGGTGAAAAGAGCCACCAAGCGCTAATGACTATCGGCGAACATTCTCAGTTTCTTGTAGTCTTTGCCAATGAGCACGGTTACTTTTAATTGCAAAGAATCCTCAAGCTCAGGAATTATTTGCTTCTGACTCACGCCCAACGCCGAAGCAACCCGGGCAGCATTCTTACTATCCAGCGAAACACGGTCAAAAACAAGTGTACGATCAAGATTGTAACCGCCTCTGTAATTGTCAATATTGACAACATCAAAGTTTTTACTTCTGAGAAACTGCGTAACTTCATTGGCAAGTCCTTGAACGCCACAGGCATTTAGAACTTCGACAGTAATGGGGTTCTCAATCGGCTCATCCGCAACCCCTGGAGATAGCCCGGCAGAAACCGGGGCTTCGTTGGGAGATGAAAAGAAATTTGAAAGTAGGGAAAAAATAAGTGCCACATTAATTAAGCTTAAACCCCAAATGCCGGTCGTAAGCAAACGTTCTTTTAAACTTTTATTGGTTTTCTTGCTAACTGTGCGCTTTTGAGAGCCCTTTTTTCTTGTCTGCGAGCTGCGTGCATTGCGGCGTCTACGTACCATCCTCGTCCTCGGTGTAAAGTCCAGAGACACCATAGTCCCTGAGATGATTTAGTCTTCGGTATTTATTTCCTGATCGAGCCAGGCACGATTGCGTGAGATTGGAGCACGAAATGGAGAACCATAAGACATGGAAGCCGGTGTTTGGCTATATTCAAAGTGCATGGAAAAATTGTCAAACGGCTTGTATTGCAGGCCTGCTCCAGAAACAAACATCTGGTTTTGCAAGGTCGTATTGCCAACCTTGTTTCCTAAAGGGTGATGTTGGACACCCACCTGAAAATAAAGCGTCAGTGGTTCTGAAAACTGGTAAGTCATCCTGTTCAAATATAAACCGGAATTATATCCATGCCCGCCCATACTGCCAAAAGACAAGGAATAACTATGGTTCATGGAAAACTTCTGGGGATCCAGTCCAAGCAACGAAACAATATTATTGACTTTGCTCGGCTTTAAGGCTTTTCCAATATCAACTTTTTGGTTACGAATTTGGGCGGAAGAAACAACCGGAAATATAAACAAACAGATCGTTATCACAAATAAACGTTGAACACGCATTACGTCACCTCAAAGTTGATACAAGCACAAGATCAAAAAAACAGCCATGAAAAGCAATCACTTTCTTAAAGATTAAATCGGCTAGCTACTATTAAGTTCCACCCAAATTAATGAATATAATAATCAACCAACTGCGGCAACTGCTTAAAGTGTCTCTTGGGGTGAGGTGATAACAATATCAATTCTCCGATTTTGTGCGCGGCCTTGCGCCGATTCGTTACTGGCAATTGGCCGTGTTTCACCGTATCCAAGGGCGGTAATTCTGCTGTCTTCCAACCCCATATTTGCCAGCAAATATTGTTTGATTGCGTGTGCCCGCTCAAAAGAAAGGTTCTCGTTGTATCGGTCATCGCCCACCGCGTCTGTGTGTCCTTCGATTGTAAACGGCGCATTGGGAAATTTTCTCAGTGCGCGCTGAACAGTTGCCAGCAAACTGAAAAACTCAGGCTTTATTGTGGCATTGCCAGAAGGGAATGTTAAACCTATCAGCCTGATAATGAAATCGTCGCCTTTGCGCAAGACAACAGCCACCTGACTTTCAAACATATTCTCAACAGAACGAATAAGTTCTTCTCGTTTGCGTTTTACCTCAAGCCGGTACTGCTTTTCCTGTAGCTCGGCTTGCAAGCCTGCTTCTTTTTCACGATATTTTTTTAAAGTCTCGTTCAATTGCTCTAGTTCGATATTTTTTTGTTGAACTTCTTCTGTCAGATTGCGCTTCTCGCGCTGCAGGATTTTTGCAATCTTGAGAATGCCCTTCAAAGGCCTGTCCATGCCTTCGTCAAAATGTGCGGCAAAGCCAAGTTCTTGTGCAATATCTTCGATGAAAATTTCACGATCCAAAATAAAGTTTTCCCATTCTCCCTGGTTCTTTCTCAAGCGCTTTATTTGACGGGTGAGAAAAATCGCATGCTTGGTCTCAATTTCAGCCTGTTCAGCCTTTTCTTTGGCGCTGGATTCTGAGCGGCGATTGCTATTTAAGATGGACTCTGATTCATTCAATAACCTCAGCGCTGTCGCGTATGTAATAGGCGTATATTTATCGACTTCTTCATCCTTGGCCTGATGCATCAAGTTTCGAACATTGCCGATGACACTGACCTTAATTGCACTTAGCTCTGCCTGACGGTACAAACTATTGATGGTCTGAATCTTATTCTTAGCACCCTTCACATCGTTTCGCTCGAGTTTCCTTGTAGCTGTAAGAAATTCTGACTCAGCCCGATCGTAAAGTTCTTTTGCATATTCGGGAGCGTTGGTTTTGAGGGCATCTTCTCGTGCCCGCAAGGCTGTTGCAAATGTGGTTTTCCCCGGCCCTGTTATTTTTAAACATTGGCTCAACAAAGATCTTACTTCGCCGAGTTTTTTTTCAATGTCACGAATGCGTTTGCCATCTGTAAATTCATTGACCGCCTGAGTGTATTTGTTAAGCGCCTTCTTGTAATTAGATGGTGAAAGAACATTTCCCTGTTCAGCCTGAACCTGAACCATTAGCTTATCGGTTTCACCGAAGAGGGATTCCTTTAATTCGCTGCCGCTTTGGGAAAATAGAGCAGTTGAAAGCACGCACGTTATCACAAAAGTGCAAAAAGTCAGGGATGGTCTCACAGAAGTCATTCTCTACTCCTTAAACAATCTACTTGGTTGTTGTAACGAATCAGTCAAGAGATATCCTCTCGGTGAGGGCCATCTCAACCGAAAAACTGCTTTACTGAATTTCGTTGCTTAAATCGTCGCTATCCTAAAGCTTGCATGCTGGCCGAGCCATCACATCGCATGTGGTGGGTGGATTTGCTCAACCTGACAAATTAATTGCTTTTTACGGCCAGTTTAACAGGCTATAGTAACCATAATTTGTAGTTTTGTCAAGAACAAACTGAATCCAACAAGGCCGAAACATTATTAGGCTCATCAGCGTGCAATCATCACGGACTTTCGGTCGCCCGGCATAGCAAGATTGGGGCTTTAAGTCTTGACTTTCACCTGGGTTTAGATTACTTTGAAGGTCTGTTAAGATTGAAAATGAGACACTTTAATGGAAGCAACTGAGATAAAAAAACGAATCGTGGCGTGTGGAAACATTCCTGCGCATGTCGCAATCATTATGGATGGCAATGGCCGTTGGGCCAGGCAGCAAGACCTGCCTCGTGTGCGCGGTCATCAAGAAGGGATCAATTCTGTTCGTGAAGTAGTTCGAGCATGCGGTGAAATCAATATTAAATATTTGACTCTATATACATTTTCTGCGGAAAACTGGAAACGACCGGCCAGTGAAGTTTCAGCCCTAATGAGCCTGCTCTTGCGAACCGTAAAATCTGAGTTCGACGATCTTAACAAAAACAATGTTCGCCTTGAAGTGTTAGGGAATTTGAGCGATTTGCCACTTGCGGCGCGTAAGGGAATGGAAGGTGCTATTCGCCGTCTGCGAAACAACACTGGACTCACTCTCAACCTGGCCTTGAGTTATAGTAGTCGAACCGAAATCACCGACTCGCTGCGCAGCATTTTAGGGCAAATACAAGCCGGAAAATTGTCTGCGGACGAAGTTGATGAAGAGACTGTCTCGGACAATCTTTACACCCGCGCCATACCAGATCCGGATCTGCTCATTCGAACCAGCGGTGAATTCAGGATCAGTAATTTTTTGCTCTGGCAACTTGCCTACACCGAAATTTATGTCTCGCCGGTATTTTGGCCGGATTTTCGCAAAAGAGAATTTTTTGAGGCAATTGATATCTATCAAAGTCGTGAACGGCGGTTCGGAAAAGTCAGCGAACAAATCAAAATAGAAGGAAGCAATGGCTCTGCTGAATAGATGCCATGATTCGCAAGTTTTATCTAACAACTTCTGTCCTTATCATTTCTCTGGTGTTTGCGGTCTCCACAGGCTGGAAATATTTTCAGGTCAACCACGGCTTGAAGAGTATTATCATTTCCAAACTGCAGTCTGTTGCCGGAGAACGCTGTTCCATCGACAACGTTTCAATGGGACTGGGCGCTATCAGCCTTAAAGGTGTTGCACTTGCCTTTGATAATGCGCCATACGAACTGTTCATTGATGAGCTGAAACTGGGGTACAGCATCGGTAGCTTGTTGCGCAGCGGTACCATCACTGCAAAAACCGCTGAATCAATAGCCGTCGTACGTCCGGTTCTTACCATAAAATACCAACCAAACACCCAGCAAACTCAGGGTGGCGATTTCACCCTTGAACTGACCCCTGAAACCGAAGAAGCATACCGCGCCTTGATCAGAGAATATGGCTTTATAAAAAAAGTAGATATCTCTGATGGCATCGTCAAACTGAAGGAAGAAGGTTTAGAGCACGAGCATGAGCTGGCGACACATATAAGCGGTTGGGTCTATACCGACATAAAGAACAAAGCCTGGCTGCGTATGGCAGGACGGATTCTCAGTACCAACGAAAACAATTTAAATATTTACGGGCAACTGGATCTGGAACGCGGGGCCTTGGATTACATGAATGTTGAGTTGAATGATTATCAACTGAACAACCCTAACCCACTACTGATTCCTGACTATTTTGCAGTAAAGGGCGGCACGGCCAACGGGCATTTCACGATCACGGAACAGCCGAGCTCAGTACACGGCTTCAATATTGAGGGCTCATTGACTTTGCATGATGGTTCCTTCAAAGTGAAATCTGAAAACCTGTATTTCGAAGACGTAGAGCTTGATGCAGAACTGCAAAACTGGAATCTTGTCATTAATAATGCCACGCAAAATATCAATGGCTCAGAGACAGAGTTAACCGGAATTATCAAGAATATTCTGCATCCTGAACTCAACCTTAGATTGCATTCCTCGAAACTGAACGTTAAACAATTCCTGACACGTCTACTACCGCAAAAGGAACTGCCATTTTCAGGCTTAACCGAAATTGATGTTACGATTGGCAACACTATTAACAATCCGGAAATTACCGGTAGACTTACCTCAACGAATCTCTCGTTTTACAAAAACAAACTGGACAGTGTTGCAGTAAAGTTAAAGCTTGACAAAACTTCTTTAACTTTCCCACAGCTTTTCGCTAATTTCGACCGCTCAGCCATTTCGGGTTTTGGCAAAATAGATTATTTGTTAGCGGAATACCCAATTGATTTTGAAATGGGAGTCGTCGGCGACTTTACCACACATCTTCATAACTTAGGATTTGGAGCCACTCAAAATTGCAGCGGTACCTCGAAAGTAAGGGTTTTCGGCCCTGTAATCAGCCCGGTTAGTACCGGAGAATTCAATATGAATATTGAAGGCAGGGATGCTGACCGGCTTGCTGTGGATGGGACTTTTCGTTACAGCGGTGGCCAGTTCAATTTACATACATCATCTGCGGATAATTCTTTGCAACTCACTGCTACGATCGATAGCATTTTTACGCGCAAAACGATTAACTTTGAGGCGAGTAATCTCCAGAGATTATTTGCATTCTCAAATAACCCCATCGTCCGTGTTATAAAAAACAGATTTAAGTTCAACGTGGCGGCTGAAGGCCGGCCTGACAGCATGAGTGTGCAGCTCGCGGGTTACAAAAAACAAAACTATGAAAAAATCTTTCATGTGTCGAGCACCTATCTTCATAACTCCGAAGTTCATCAAGTAGAAAACAAAATCGCCTTGCTGCCAAACGCTGAAAACGTTGAAACTGGTGAGTTTACGCTTACGCTTGAACCCACACGCACGAGACTTCAAAATCTAACTGTCGGGAATTGGTTGACCGGAGAGTTTGATTTTTGTAGTTCTAATGAGTTTATGCACACAGGAAAATTAAATATTTCAGGCCTCAAACTTCCTCTTTTGCTATCTCTGTTGGGAGAATCAAAGCCCGGGCAGGCAGGCTTGCTTTACGGTCAGGTTACTCTTGACGGTGACTGTGAAGAACCGCGGTTTTCAAGTAACCTCTGGCTCCTCAATGCTTTCTTAAACGATCTTGGTCCATTAAAAGGGCAATTCGAATTTGACGCAACCCCTGCACATATTAAAGTGAAAAAATTCATACTTGAAGATGAGGAAGGGTTCAATCTGGTCGCGGCAGGGGATTACGATTTTCACACCACCGAAGTGGACGCCAATATTGCCGGATCACATGTCCGGGTTGAAAAAGTGCTCGATTTATTCACAGAAACAGAAGGCATCGTTGGCGGAGACGCTATGATTCAGGTCGCTCTCAAAGGGAAGGCCCCTGAAATACCCATTTACGGCAGCGTTATTGTCTCAAACATGAATATTCTCATGCTCAAGTTTGATGAAGCCGTTCTTGATTTTGGGACTGAAATGCAAGCAAACGGCTCGTATGTTTCCTCCGGGTTTTGGAATGTTGGTAATGCAAAACTTTCAAAAGGTGATGACTTCAATTTAGAGGGAAGGGTAAATCTACCCCTTAACAACCAGTCAGATATTGACCTGGATTTGTCCGGGGAAGGCAATTTTCTGGCGCTGTTGCCTGACATTGCAGAGGTATTCGGTGAATCTCACAGTGAGGGTCAGCTCCAGGTGAAAATGGCAGGGCATTACACGAAGCCGAATTTTGCCGGCAGCAAACTCAGCATAACAAACGGTCAATTCTATCTTTCCGAAGTTACCGAGAAAATTGACAACATTGATGGGCGCTTTCATATTGTGGACGATGACTATTTTCTCGACATTGAAAAACTGACTGCCACAATTGAAGACAAGCCCATAAAAATAAGCAACAGCAGAACGCCAGGAGATTCACTTCAAATAACTTACGACCCCCTAAGAGTAGCGGGCGATGACCTTAATCTCGGGACACTCTTTATCGAAACACACCCCAATGGCGTGCCGTTGCAAATTCCCGGGCTCATGGACAAAGGAGACAAAGGCTGGTACGCTTTTGATGGCTATGAACCGGGGGAAAATTTTTTCATCACGGGCCCCTGGCTCAGGCCGGTCGTACGCGGCAAAGTCAGTTTTCACCACGCTAATATTATGTTTCCATTCGATGAAAGTGGTGAAGGCAACCCGGTTGTTATGAATATTATGAATAATATTAATTGGGATGTTTTTGTTGTGCCCGGAAAGGGTACTCGCTATGCCCGTCAATTTCCTACAGGAATGTATGTAAATATGGAAGTTGACATCAAGAACAGCAAACTAGATTTCAAAGGCGTCCTCAAAGATTCTACATTTAGTATTGGCGGCAAAGTGGAGTCAACACGCGGGGATATCGAATATCTTGATTTGAATTTCCGTGTTGAAAAAGTGGGTGCTGAGTTCTCTCGTTCGCTAGACCCACTTGTTTACGGCAAAGCCTGGACCGCTGTCCGGGACACTGCCACGAATGTGCCAAATGATGTTTTTCTGACTTTTGTTACCGTAGACAACCTGACAAATGAAGAGTCAAATAGTGGTCGTTGGGATCGTATCCAACTCAGATTGTCTTCTGAAAACCCAGCTTATGAGCAAACCGAAAGCGATTTGATGGCGTCATTGGGCTATTCCTCAGACACCATTGATGAACAAGCGAAAAAAGTTGTCGGCTCAAGCACGGACAAACTTCTCTTCGGGCCACTCCTGCGCCCAATTGAACGACAGCTTGAGCGGCGACTCTCGTTAGATGTTGTACGATTCAGCTATGCCATTGCACAAAATTTTTTAGATTCCGGTCTTAATAGTGAATTAAACTCAAGGCTGGCTCTTCTCCGAAGCAGCCGCCTTATACTGGGTAAATATCTTAGTGAGGACCTCTACCTTTTATACACCGGGGAACTCAAAGCAGGTATCGGTTATCAGTACCAAAAACAGGGAGTTGGCCTTCAACATATCGTTGGCCTGGAGTACCGCCTGGGGCCGAAATGGCTTTTACAGATGGAATACGACTATAATACATTACTGGAAACACATAAAGATGACAAGAAGGTATGGCTCAGGCATTCGTTTCCCTTCTAAAGGGTTGTTGGTTCCGGACATCAATCATTCAAGAAGTATGGCGCTGCGGCTTAACCGCACTATCCATAATTATATTGACCAAACAATAATCACATGATTTTGACACCAACCCCAGGGAAACAGGAGCGTATATGCAAAGAAGTTAGAACAATTTTGAACTTTTTAAACTTGATCATGGTTAGATTTTTTGTTTATTTATGGTTCTCTGTAATTTGCGCAAAGGCAGTGGCGAAATTAAGCTGAGCGTATTGCAGTCGGTTTTACACAAAATTATACTTATGAAAAGCACGAGAAGATGATTAACACCGTTATCTTCTCCCTTTTAGCGTGTTTTTATGCGGTTTCATTCTTGGCTTCAAAACGATCAAACCAATGAGTGTGACTGCGCTACGGAGGCATCAAAGATGTTGATTAGTGGTACAATAAAAAATTTCTTACACCTTTCAATCATTCTGTTAATTATAGGAGCCTCTGTTAACCAGACGTTTGGTCAACAGGCTGGTGCAGCACAAGGCCGCCGCGCCATAAAAATAGCGGCTGTCTCCGTTCAAGGCAATGTAACCGCCGATCCAAACTTTATTACGCTCAACTCAGGCCTGACGGCCGGTCAACAAATTTCGGGTGAAGACATCCAGAGGGCAATTAAACAGCTTTGGAGCTTAAACCTGTTCTCGGATATTCAGTTGCTGCTCGAAAAGGAAGTCGCGGGGTCTGTTTATATCACCATCAAAGTTGTCGAGTACCCACGGCTGGCCAAAGTTGAACTTGAGGGTAATAAAAAGCTCAAGAAAAAAGACATTGAAAAGGAGCTGAATTTTTACAAAGGCCAGGTTCTGAGCCCGCATGGCATTAAAAATGCCGAAACCAAAATCACAAAACTTTATGAAGAAAAAGGCTACCTTCTTGCCGAAGTAGAATCCATAATTCGAAAAGACGCAAAAGCGGAGCGTCAAGTGTTACGCTTCAAAATTAAAGAAGGAAATAAAGTTGTTATCGAGGGAATTGCCTTTCATGACAACCGGAACTTTACCGACAAAAAATTAAGAAAGCAACTCAAGGACACAGAGGAGAACGGTTTTTGGTTTTTCGGTGGCGGTGATTTTGACGCTGAAAAATATGAAGAAGATCAAAAGAAGCTCGTTGAATTTTATCAAAAAGAAGGGTTTCGTGATGCCGAAGTAGTGCGTGACTCAATTTATTACGGCCCGGAAAAGAAGGAAATGTTTATCGATATTTGGATTGAAGAGGGCACACGATATTATTTCGGCGATATTTCCTGGGAAGGCAACGTACTTTATTCCTCCGAGCAATTAGTCAGTTATCTCGACTTTAAAAAAGGCGATGTTTACAACAAAGAAAAAATTCAAACAGCCGTTTTTGAAAGGATTGGAAATCTCTATTATGATTCCGGTCATATTTATGCGGGTGTCACACCCAAGGAAACACCGGTTGCTCGTGACACCGTGGATGTGCTTTTCCGGGTTGTCGAAGGAAATGCGGTAAAGATTCGCAAAGTTCAGATTGCGGGCAATACCAAGACCAAAGAAAAAGTTATCCGGCGCTCACTGCGCATCCACCCTGGTGACACCTTCAGCAGAGAAGCGCTGGTTCGAAGTCAGCGCGAAATATTTGTGCTGAATTATTTTGCCGATGTTCGCCCCGACGTTCAGCCCGTCAGCGACAGCGAGGTCGATATCATGCTGGAAGTCGATGAAAAATCCACCGATACGGCCAATATGTCTGCGGGATATAGCGAGCGCGACAAGCTGATCGGCAGTATTGGTGTGACCATGAACAATTTTCTTGGAAATGGCCAAACGCTTAGCTTCGACTGGAATTTTGGCCGCGCCTTCAGATCGCTGCAGCTCGGTTTCACAGAGCCCTGGTTTATGGACAGCCCGACTTTGGTCGGCCTCAGCTTGTTCGACATCAAACGTGACAGACGGTTTACCGGCTATGATCAACGCAGTCAGGGCGCCAGTCTCCGGCTTGGGCGCAGGTTACGCTGGCCGGACAACTTCTTCCGGGCAGACTGGATTTACAAAATAGATAAAACCAATTTGTCCAACTTCATAGAGGCATTGCAAAATTCCTCTGCGGCACGCCAAAATTGGCCCCTGACGAGCAGTAGTGTCACGCAAATTATTACCCGAAACAGTCTCGATAGACCCGAGTTTCCATCTTCAGGTTCAAGGTTTTCATTTTCAACAGAATTGGCTGGAGGGCCGCTTGGTGGCAACGTGAACTTCCATAAGCATATTCTCCAAAGTGAGTGGTTTACACCCATCTTCTTGAATTTTGTTTTGTATAACAACTTGCATGCAGGTTATATTGAAGGGTTTGGGGACGATCTTGAGAACATTCCCTTTCTGGAATTATTTTTTATGGGTGGAGAAGGTTTGTCGCGCTCAATACCGCTGCGCGGATATAACGACCCACTTACCAATAACAGCCTGGGTGGTGAAGGCGGTAAAATCATGTTCAAGTACAGCACCGAGCTACGCGTGCCGATTTCACCAAACCCAACTATCTTCGGACTGGCATTTGCTGAAGCAGGAAATACCTGGAGCAATTTTGAAAGCACCGATGTGTTTGACCTGCGCCGTTCGGTTGGAGTTGGCTTGAGAGTATTTATGCCCATGTTGGGTATTATCGGCTTCGATTATGCTTATGGTTTTGACAACTTTGACCCGGTAACGGGTGAGAAATTCGGCGACTGGAAGCCCCACTTTGTTTTTGGTCGTAGTTTTTGATTTGTCATTTCCTGAATTAATAGTGCATAATATCTGAGAATTTTTCTAATTCCAGTTGCCATGAAAGCACACATTATGAAGTTGCCTATAACATCACTAAAATATCAATAACGGAGGTAAGCGTGAAATCTATTAAACTTGGTACTCTTGTCATCATTCTGGCATCATTGATGTTCGCTGGAGCAAAACCTGTTTCTGCTCAAGCACTAAAGATTGGTTACATCAACTCCAACAAAGTCTTGGAAACTTACAAAGAAGCCATTGATGTGCGGAAGCAGTTGGCGGAACTAAACAGCCAATGGGAACAGGAAGCCCGCGACAAACAAAAAGAAATCCAGGAATTGCAAGAACAACTGGAATCGCAAAGCCTGCTCTTAAGCGAGGAACGTAAAGCAGAGAAAGCAAAGCTGATTCAGACACAATACGCTGAATACCAACAATTCCTGCAGACAAAATGGAACCCGCAAGGTGGCGAGGCAGTGCAGAAAGAAGTTGAATTGATTCAGCCGGTTTACGACAAAATCAATATTTTTATCAAGAAAATCGGTGAAGAAGAGGGATACAGTTACATCTTCGACGTGGTAGCAGGAAACATATTGTATGCTTCAGAGGAGCAACCCGATCTAACAGAAAAACTCATCGAAAGATTGAACAAAGAGCTTGGCATAAAGCCAACGAAACAGTAAGTAAACAAGGAAAACTAACGTAGCAGGTTAGGTGTTATTACAGCTTCTGGGCTGAATAACACCTAATTTTGTTTGGAGAGGAGAGGATACGCATGGGTGAACCTGACGTGCAAAAAAGGGGTATACTGGACACTGTGGCCATACAAGGCCTTCTGCCGCACCGCTATCCGTTTCTATTGGTCGATCGGATAATTGAACTTGAACCGATGAAACGAGTAATTGGTATTAAAAACGTCACCATAAATGAACCCTTTTTTGTCGGGCATTTCCCAGGGCATCCGGTTATGCCGGGCGTGTTAATTGTCGAAGCGATGGCGCAAACCGGTGGCATGATGGTGCTCGACTCTCAGGAAAAACCGCAAGCCAAGGTTGTATACTTTACCGGCATGAACAATGTGAAATTCAGGAAACCAGTGGTACCAGGAGATCAATTACGGTTTGAAGTAGAACTGGTTAAATTTCGTCATTCAATATGCAAAATGCAGGGAAAAGCGTATGTAGATAACAACTTGGTTTGTGAAGGAGATTTGTCTGCAACCATCGTAGACAAGTAATCTCCGGCTTTGGAAAACAATAACAGCAAGTGGCGTTTTCTCAACACAGGTGCCGGTAATGGGGCTTTTAATATGGCGGTCGATGAGGTCCTTGCCAATATTGTACCAACAACGATACCGGTGTTTCGGCTGTACTCGTGGCAGCAAAAAACCATTTCAACCGGGTACCATCAGGGCGTTGCAGAAATTGATCGCCAGAAGTGCAAGGATGAGGGTGTCGACATTGTGCGTCGGCCAACAGGCGGACGCGCTATCTTTCATGATCAGGAAATAACCTACAGTGTCATTATACCGAGACAGCATGATCTCTATGATAAAAATGCACTCGATGTTTACAACTTGATAAGTGAGGCATTAGTGCAGGGGCTGGCATTGTTGGCACCAGGCATTGCTCTAAAAAAAAGTAACCGTGAGAGTGCAGACTTCGCCGGTTACCGCAATGACTTTGCGTGCTTTGCCACTTCGGCGAAATACGAGATTCTCCATCAGGGCAGAAAGTTGGTAGGCAGTGCTCAACGGAAATTCAGAAACGGCTTGTTGCAACACGGGTCGATCCTGCTTGGGGACGCCCATTTAAATCTGCCCCGCTACCTTGTTAGCAATTCAGAAAGTCAGAGACAGTGTAAA
The DNA here is from genome assembly GCA_029262005.1 of Candidatus Zhuqueibacterota bacterium. GTDB lineage: Bacteria > Zhuqueibacterota > Zhuqueibacteria > Oceanimicrobiales > Oceanimicrobiaceae > JAJDAG01. The sequence goes on from JAJDAG010000149.1 coordinate 33,773, forward strand.
TCCGGCTCCTTGAAAAACAGACAGACAGAAGCATTAAATCAAAAGGCAGTTTCGCTGAATCAAGTCATGAACAGGGCCGTGACAGAAAGAGAACTCATTCCGCACTTGACGCGAGGTTTTGAGGAAGTATTCTCTATCGGCCTTCATTGTGATGCCCTAACAACCCGCGAAGCAGAAGCGGTCAACAAACAAAAATTTAAACTTACAAACTAAAGGAGGAAGGCATGCACAAAGGACTATTCGTTACAACAATCGTTGCGATTTGCCTCGGCCTGGCAGCACCCGCAGCACAGGCACAGTATTTCAAATTTGACAATTTGAGCCAGGAAGACATTGTTGATGGTGTTCCGCAACTCGAAGTAGAAGCTATTTTGAAGCTATTTGGTTCACTGGTTGGAAGCGGCCATTATCATACCGCCGACATGCACAGTATCGGTGGTTTTGATATCGGCCTTCGTGGCGTTATTGCCAATGTTCCAGATGAATTTAAAGGGCTACCAGTGCTTATCGATGAAGATCGGGTTGGCCTTGCGTTTCTGCACGGCAGCATCGGGTTGCCGGCCAACTTCGAGTTAACCGGGCGTTTCTTTTACCTGCCGCTTGGCGCTGACGCTGATATGAATCTCAGCCCGCCAAGAGCAGCAGACAGTCGGGGTGGTGTAACTTTAATTGGCGGTGGGCTTAAGTACGGCTTGCTGCAGACAACAGGCATACCAAAAATCATGCTAATGGGTACATACCACATGCTGCTCGTCCCGGAAGAATACGATTTCGGTTCGGTTGGCACCCTGAGTTTCAATGCTGTTGTCAGCCATTCTTTTGCCATTCTCTCTGCCTTTGCCGGCGTCGGCATTGATATTACAACGCTAAAGGTAAATGAAAATGTACCTATTCCAGGCTTTGGCGGTGAGCGTTTCACTGAAAATGCTTTACATTACACGGTGGGTGCAAGCGTTACACCTTTTCCATTAATTCGTGTAAACGGCGCTCTTAACTTTGGTGAATTCAACAGTTTTGATCTGGGTATTGGCATCAGCCTTCGCTAAAATTTCAAAATGAGCAAAAGTGGATTCTGAACAATTCAGGAGAGACCACTTTTGCTCATCATGGATATTTTTCTTCACTTATGAAACGTATTTCAATTCTAGGATCGACCGGCTCAATTGGCAAAAATAGCCTTGATGTTGTCTCCAGACAGAAAGAGCGCTACTGTATTGCATATTTGACCGCCAATCGAAATCTGGAACGCTTGCTTGAGCAAGCAAAGCGCTTTCATCCGAAAGCAGTCGTCATCATCGACACCAATCGTGTTGCTGAATTCAAGCCACAATTCCAGCAGATTGGTGTTGAACTCCTGTCTGGATTTGAGGGGCTTCTGGAAATCAGCGCCAGGGATGATGTTGACATTGTCATTAATGCACTTGTCGGTGCCGTTGGCCTGCGCCCAACGCTCAATGCCATCAAACCCGGATGTCGAATTGCTTTAGCAAACAAAGAAACATTAGTGCTTGGCGGCGAACTAGTTATGGCCAGATGCAAAGAACAGGGTGCTGAGCTCGTACCGATTGACAGCGAGCACAGCGCTCTGCTGCAATGTTTGCTAGGTGAAAGAACCGAAGATATCGAGCAACTCATCTTAACCGCTTCCGGCGGACCTTTTCGCAAAAAAGCCGTAGAGGAATTTCGTGAAGTAACGCTCGGTGAAGCGTTAAACCACCCGAACTGGAACATGGGGCCCAAAATTACAATCGACTCGGCAACGTTGATGAATAAAGGATTGGAGGTTATCGAAGCCTTCTGGCTTTTTGGATTAGAGCTGTCGAAAATTAACGTCGTGATCCACCCTCAGTCCATTGTGCACAGTCTGGTCGAATTTGTCGATGGTTCAGTCAAGGCACAGTTGGGACTTCCAGATATGCGTGTACCGATTCAATATGCTTTGACTTATCCAAAGAGGCTCTCTGCAACTTTCCCGAGACTGGATCTGGCCGAATGGCAAAAATTAACCTTTGAGGCGCCTGATCTGGAAAAATTCCGTTGTCTTAAACTTGCTTTTGCAGCCCTTGAGCAGGGCGGTGTAGCGCCGGCAATTTTGAACGCATCCAATGAAGAGGCCGTTAACTTGTTTTTGTCGGAACGCATTCGTTTTGACCAGATACCGGAGCTGGTTGAAAGTGCACTTAATAGTTGTGAAACAAATAGTTATCATGATATTGATGACCTTTTGCAGTATGACCAAATGGCCCGAAGCCATGTTATTGATAAATGTAAGTCGTCCTTTTAAAAATAAGAGGTAATTGATGTTAACCACGCTACTTTCATTTGCGTTCGTGCTGGGTCTGCTGGTTTTTGTGCACGAACTCGGCCACTTTGTAACGGCCAAAATGGTCGGAATCAAAGTGGAACGTTTTTCTCTTGGCTTCCCACCACGCGCTTTTGGTTTTCAGCGTGGTGACACTGACTACTGCGTCTCCTGGCTACCGCTGGGGGGCTACGTCAAGATGGCCGGCATGATCGATGAAAGCCTTGATGACAGTCTGACCGGTGCGCCGTGGGAGTTTGCATCCAAACCCGTTTGGCAACGGGTGATTGTTATCTCTGCAGGCTCGATCATGAATTTTGTGACAGCAACTGTGATTTATGCCGGTATTGTCTACGTTACAGGCATTGGCGACCAACCTGTCGGTGCCCTTGTAAATGATACACTTCCGGACACACCAGCCGCAACTGCCGGTCTGATTTCAGGAGACATAATCGTCGCTATCGATGGCGATTCCATCACGATGGCCGAAGAGTTGATTGGTATCGTCAACTCCAATGCAGGAAATGAGTTACTGTTTCGCTGGAAAAGAGATGGCCAAGATTATGAATCAACCATTATCCCCAAGCTGGACTCCGTTTCAAGCGTAGGACTAATCGGGATTCGAGTAGGAACAGAAGTGCTTTACAGAGATGCCGGTTTACTGGAATCAATTCAATTTGGTTGTCTTAATACATACAAATTTATTGTATTGACCGCAGATGCTCTAAAACAAATTCTATCCGGAAATGAATCTCTTAGAGACTCAGTCGGTGGACCTGTCATCATCGCAAAACTTGCCGGCGAAAGCGCCCGGCATGGTTTTCAATCGCTACTCGCTTTTACGGCATTCATTAGCCTCAACCTTGGATTTTTCAATCTGCTCCCTTTCCCGGTTCTGGACGGTGGCCACCTGGTGATTTTACTCATAGAAGGCGTTATGCGCAAACCAGTGCCTTTGAAGGCTCGAATCTTCATTCAAAAGCTTGGAATGTTGTTTTTGTTAGCCTTGATGGTTTTTATTTTGATTAACGATTTCACCAGATTGGACAGATTTAATTTCTAATCTTGCCGCCACCCGAAACGGCAAAATCGCTAATAGTGCGCAGAACCCTGAAAACACGCTACCCGCGTCTGGTGAAGGCGTTTCAGCTTTTGAAACCTCTTCACCAGACAGTTTGCGCTATCCTCATCTTCCGTTTTTTGATTGACTCTCCTTGACTCTTCAGCATATTTTACTTATCTTTTTTCTGTTTTAAGTCTTACAAAATTGACTCTTTAGCAAAGCATAAAAAAAATGGGAGTGGTGCCGATGAACTTCGCACAAAGGATGTCTTATCTGGGTACGGAAACAGCCTTTGAGGTCATGGCAAAAGCCAAAGCGCTTGAGGCTCAGGGGAAAGATATTATTTATCTGCAAATTGGTGAACCGGATTTCCCAACACCGAAACATATCATTGAGGCCGGCGTTGATGCCTTGCGTCGCGGAGAAACACACTATTCGCCTGCTGCAGGCATCATGCCTCTGCGGCAAGCGCTTGTTGAAGAAATTTACAACCGTCGTGGAATTCGACCTGACGTAGATGAAGTGATTATCACACCGGGTGCCAAGCCCATCATGTTCTATGTTATTCTTGCCTGTATTGAGGCTGGGGACGAAGTCATCTATCCGAATCCCGGATTTCCAATTTATGAATCAGTGATCAATTTTGTGGGCGGTACACCCATTCCACTGCCCCTGCTTGAGGAAAGAGATTTTCGTTTCGATCCGGACTATTTCCGCTCTCTTGTGACAAAAAAGACCAAATTGATTATCGTAAACACACCAGCGAATCCGACCGGAGGCATTCTCACAAAAAGCGATATTGAAATTATTGCAGAAGTGGCGCAGGAACGAGGCATTCTTGTTTTATCAGATGAAGTATACAAAAACATTATTTATGAAGGTGAACACCAGAGCCTGTACGCATTGCCGGGTATGCGTGAACAAACAGTGTTGCTCGATGGTTTCTCCAAGACCTATGCAATGACAGGATGGCGCCTTGGCTGGGGTGTCATGCCAAAACCACTGGCTAAAAAGGTGGAGCAATTGATGATTAACAGCAATTCCTGCACAGCAACCTTCTCGCAACACGCAGCCATTGAAGCGCTACAAGGGCCCATGACTGAAGTCGATGCCATGGTTGAGAAATTCAGACAGCGGCGCGATTTCATTGTTGCGGGTTTAAACAAAATACCCGGTATCACTTGTCGCATGCCCAAAGGCGCTTTTTATGTTTTCCCAAACATTAAAGACATCGGGCGGAGCTCTCAGGAATTGGAAGAATATTTTCTGCACGAGGCCGGCGTGGCCGCATTGTCCGGCACAGCATTTGGTCAGCACGGTGATGGTTACTTGAGATTTTCGTACGCCAATTCGACCAAAAATATCGGGCTTGCATTGGAGAAAATTAAGTTTGCTTTGGAAAAATTGACCTGAGCGAATGCAGAATCCGGCAAATGCCGCACTTTTTATAACACACAAACGGAGCAAAAATAATTGGACACAAAGAAAACGGCCCTTTACAACGCTCATGTAAAGTTAGGGGCCAGGATGGTTGAGTTTGGCGGTTACCTGATGCCTGTGCAATATAAAGGCATTAAAGAAGAGCATCATGCTGTACGCAATTCCGTCGGAATCTTTGATGTCTCACACATGAGCGAATTTTTTGTCCGTGGCGATAAAGCAGTTGAATATTTGCAAAAAATATGCCTCAATGATATTAACAGCTTACGCAAATATCAAGCTCAGTACACCGCCATGTGTAACGATAACGGTGGCATCATCGACGACTTGATTGTATATTCATATGGCGATGAATACATGGCAATTGTCAATGCCGCCAACAAGATAAAAGATTTCGAATGGATGCAAGCGCACCTTCCTGATGGCGTTCAACTTGTTGATCGTAGTGATGAGATAAGTTTGTTCGCGGTGCAGGGGCGGAATGCCCTCTCTACATTGCAAAAAGTAACCAATTTGGATTTGTCCGGCATACGTTTCTACTGCTTTGGCGAGGATACCATTGCCGGTGAACAAGCATTTATTGCCCGTACCGGTTACACTGGTGAAGATGGTTTTGAAGTTGGTGTAAATACTTCAGTTAGCGAAAAAGTATGGAATGCTATTATGGAAGCAGGGGCCGAGTTTAACATCGAACCTATTGGCCTGGCAGCCCGCGATACCCTTCGTATGGAAATGAAGTACTGTCTTTATGGTAACGATATTGATGCAACCACCAATCCGCTCGAAGCAGGCCTTGGCTGGATCACTAAAACAGATAAAGGTGATTTTATCGGCCGTGATGCCATCATGAAAATGAAAGAAAACGGTGCCGGCAGAAAACTTGTTGGCTTTGTACTCAAAGACCGGGCCGTGCCCAGACAAGGCTACAAAATCATGAAAGATGGCAGTGAAGTTGGCGTTGTAACCAGTGGCACATTTTCACCCAGTCTTGAAAAGAGCATCGGTATAGCTTATATTAACGTTCCACACAACAAAACCGGCACAGAAGTACATTTGTCAATTCGTGGTAAACTTATGCAGGCTGAAGTGGTGAAGACGCCATTTTACAGCCGTCCTTATTAAAAAAAGCTTGTGCCTAATCTGTTCGATATTTCACAAATAGATTGGCGTTTATACGCTATAATCGACCGGGAATATCTCGGCGACCGCCCAATAACGACAGTTGCTGAACAACTACTGGAAGGCGGAGCGGGCGTCATCCAATTGAGGAACAAAACGAGCGACATCAAACAGTTTTTTATTGATGCGGTAGAGTTGAGTCAACTTACAAAGCACTATGGTGTTCCGTTAATCATAAATGATCGGGCTGATGTCGCCATTGCGGCAGGTGCCGATGGCGTTCATATTGGTCAGGAGGACATCCCTTTATCAGCGCTAAAACGTATTTTAAATGAAGACAAACTGATTGGTGTGTCTGTGCACAATGTGGAAGAATTTAAGAGAGTTGCCGCTGAAAAACCTGACTATTTTGGCGTTGGTACGATTTACAAAACCAGCACAAAGTCGCACTTGGCGGCCACTGGCCTGGATGTTCTGAAAACGGTCAGGCGCATGACTCAGTGTCCACTGGTTGCAATTGGCGGGATTACCACAGAGAATCTGGCATCTGTTTTTAAGTCAGGCGCTGATGGCATTGCCGTCATTTCAGCGCTTCTCTCTGCAAAAAATGTCAAAAGCCGAACGCGAGATTTCCAGGCCAAAATCAACAAAATAGGACCAGGCAAGTCTCTGTAATTTTCAATACCGAAGGTAATAAATTTCATGGCTCGTAAGAAAATTGCGCACTCGAGAAAAGAAGAAATCCTGGGCATTTTGCTCATGGCATTGGCATTATTGATATTTATCAGTCTCGTTTCCTTCGACCCGCAGGAGCAGCCAGGCAATATTAACCACGGCAGCACCCACAACAGTCTTGGCGTGGCCGGAGTCTACATATCGCATTTTTTGATTCACTATTGTATAGGCTATCCATCGTTTGTTTTTCCACTCATCATTTTTGTGGTTGGCTTTAATTTGTTATTCAAAAACCCATTCATAAAATCTCTGCGAACGATGGGCTACCTGCTCGCTTTCGCACTTTACACCTCAGTTATTCTGGCCATACCAGAGGTAACCTCCGCAGGCGACAGTACCATTGGATTTTCTCTTTCCGGCCTCGTGGGCGGTATCATAGCCAAATCTCTGTTTGGCTTTATGGGCATCGCAGGCAGCGTGGTTATACTCCTGTCTTTGATAATGATAACCTTCATAGGCGCAACCAAAATCAGCCTGTCTCAGTTCCTGACCAATATCTCTGAAGAAGCTGCCTATTTATATGAACGGGTCAGGGATAGCATTAAGGACCTTCGTGAACGCAAAAAAGTGAAACCAAAACGGCCACCAAAGAATTTGGCAAAAGACTTTGACTGGGATGCCGACGAAACCAGTTCTCCTATCAACGAAGTAGAATTGGCTGACGAGGCCAACACTGAATTCAACAGCAGCAAAATTCCAATCAAACAAATGCAGCTTTCGATGGACGATGAACTTGCCAGCGAATCCGGGAATAAGAAAGGGAAAGCAGCAGAAGTGCCAAAAGGACTGTATGCGCCGCCTGCTATAGAACTTCTGAACGCGCCAAATGCTGAGGCACCCTCTTTCTCCGAAGACGAACTCAACCTGAATGCACAAATATTAGAAGATCGCTTACTTGAATTTAATGTCCAGGGAAAAGTCACGGAAATCAATCCCGGGCCAGTCATAACGCGTTATGACGTTGAACCGGCGGCCGGCGTCAAAATTAGCCGAATCGTTGGCCTGGCAGATGATCTGGCTTTGGCCATGCGTGCAAAACGCATCCGGATTGTTGCACCAGTACCAGGCAAAGGCGCTGTTGGTATAGAGATTCCAAATCGCGATCAGGCAACAGTTTATTTGCGCGAAATTTTGAACACGAAAGCATTTAGAGACTCTGAATCACCCTTAACAATCGCACTGGGAAAAAGTATTTCCGGAGAGCCGTTTGTAACAACACTTGAAAAAATGCCGCATTTGCTGATTGCCGGAGCCACCGGATCAGGTAAAAGCATTTGCCTGAACAGCATTATCGCCAGCATTCTCTACAAAGCACACCCGACGCAAGTGCAGTTTGTTATGGTCGATCCCAAACGTCTGGAGCTGACGGTCTACAATGATCTGCGGCACCACCATTTGACCTACAAGGAAGATCTGAACGAAGAAGTTGTGACTTCCGCAGATAATGCAATTTCCGTACTAAAAAGCTTGATCGTGCTCATGAATCGCCGATATGAAATTCTTGCGCGTGCCGGTGTTCGCAACATTGCCGATTACAACAAAAAGCTGCAGGATGGCCGGCTGCAGCATCTCGAGCATGAAGAACCATACGAATCATTGCCATATATCGTCGTCATTATTGACGAGCTTGCCGATTTAATGTTAACATCTGCTCGGGAAATCGAAGAGCCAATTGCACGACTGGCGCAAATGGCCAGAGCAATCGGTATCCACCTGATCGTTGCCACACAGCGTCCATCTGTTAATGTTATTACCGGCGTTATAAAAGCGAATTTTCCAGCACGAATCGCCTTCCAGGTAGCCTCAAAAACAGACTCAAGGACCATCCTGGATTTAAACGGTGCCGAAAAATTATTGGGCCGCGGCGACATGCTGTTTATCCCCCAGGGCAGCCCTGAACCCAGGCGCGTACACGGCGCTTTTGTATCTATAGAAGAAATCGAAGGCATTATCGGCCACATTCGCAGACAGCCGAAATATCCGAAACAAACACTGCCGGTTGAACAGGAAGTGATTCCGGGCATGCGAGGAGAACCAGGTGGCCTGAACGATGTCGGTCAACGCGACGCTTTGTTCGGCTCGGCGCTTAAATTGATCGTTCGGCATCAGCAAGGCTCGATATCGCTCATTCAACGACGACTCAGCATCGGCTACGCCCGTGCCGCTCGGCTCATCGACCAACTGGAGGCTGCCGGTGTGGTGGGACCTTACGATGGAAGCAAAGCGCGTGAGGTTTTAATCGATGAAGAGGAACTGGAGCAAATGGATCTGGGTTAGAACAACATAACTTTTGATGGTTGAGCACCGTACGTGAAGTTAAAGCGAGCAACTTCACATTTCCATTTGCAAAATATGAATTAAGGACTACCAAAATGAAGCAACATATACGAATCGCAATCATAGCCCTGTCGCTAGTGATGGCCCAGAACGCCCTGGCTTTGGGTATGAGCGCAAAGGACATCATAAAAAAAGTCAACCAAAAATACAAAATGCTAAAAACACTTCAGGCGGATTTCCAGCAGACTTTCAAGTGGGAACTTGCCGGTGAAACACAAACAATCGAAGGCAGCATCTACCTGATGGAGTCCAGTCATTATCGAATTGAAACCGCCACCCAGGCGATTGTCACTGACGGCGCGACAGTGTGGACATACTCCAAACAGGCAGAACAGGTCATTATCGATCGCCTCGGAAACTCTGATGAAAGCCAACTGCCCAAAAATCTGCTGTTCAAGTATTCAAAGGATTACAAGCCCTCGCTGTTGCGCGAGGAGAAACTCGATGGCAGAAAAATTTACGTTCTTGAGCTCATACCCAAGGATGAAGAAGCTTTCATCAAATCTATGACTATCTGGGTAGATGCAGACAAATGGTTTACCAGAAAAATCGAACAAGTCGATATCAATGACAATTTGAACACCTACATCTTATCCAACATTCGGGAGGATGTTGAACTCACGCCTGATGTCTTTCAATTCGAGATCCCCAAAGAAGCTGAGATAGTCGATCTGCGCGAAGGCGAATAAATTCTGCAGAGCCAAACTCAATCCAACCTCAATAGCATCAACTGCATTTGGGAGCACGCTCACTCAGTGTTGCTGTGCTCCCATACTCAAAAGCTTCCACCAGGAATGTAACAGCTCCAGCATAGACACGTAAACCTACCGCTTTAACTGTCGATGATTGGACAGTTCCGCTATCGCCACATTTTCAACCTTTTTCAAATGAAGATTTGACTCACAACTGTCGAAATAGAATCAGTGGGTTAGGCCTTATTGCGAAATACGCAGACCGGATTGAATCAGCAGGCACTCACTGATATTAACAGCATTCTTAATAAATTAACTGATCCGTTGCAGCCATGAGTTCAGTTTACCTGAGTCGGGTATGAGTCACGAGTCAAAACATCCGTCACAAAAGTACTTGCCGGTTTCAGTCTGCTTATGACGATACTATTGGGAGTGTCCGTTCTACTTCTGCTTGCTTTAGCAGTGACGATCGCAAAATTATGCCGGAATACAGCTGCATTTCAGCATGAAAAAACTGAGCTTGAGCGAGAAAATAGCGACTTGAAGAAAAAGGTCAGAAAGAGAACCGTTCAATATCATGATGCTAATTTGCAGCTCAGACAAGAAATAATTGACAGGACTGTGGTTGAGGGACGGCTTCGTGTGCGCAGTGCGGCTTTGGAGGCAGAGTTTAACGCAATTGTAATAACAGACCAGAAGGGCGTGATTCTCTGGGTTAACCCTGCATTTACAAAATTGTCCGGCTACACAAAGGACGATGTAAAAGGCCAAACGCCACGATTACTTAAATCGGGAAGAAATGGTAAATCGTTTTACAAAACCCTGTGGACGACAATTTTGTCAGGGGAGGTTTGGCAGGGAGAAATTACGAACAAGAGGAAAGACGGATGCTTATATGAGGAAGAAATGACCATCACGCCAGTACTTGACACCTCAAATAGAATTACGCATTTCGTATCAATTAAGCGCGATATTACAGATAGAAAAAATGCAGAAAACGCGCTCGAGGAAGCGTATGCGGAAACTGAACAACTTCTCGCATCCATATCCTCCATCCTGATAGGCGTTGGCCCTGATGATCGGATTACCCGCTGGAACAAAGCCGCCAATGAAACTTTTGGTATCCCTGCGCAGAAAGTGATTGGCATTCCTTTTGTGGATTGCGGCATTGATTGGGACTGGGATGTTGCGCTAAAGAATATTTCCCATTGTCGGGACCATGAGCAACCAACCCGGCTTGAGGACATTCGCTATGTACGACCGGATGGCAAAGAAGGATTTCTTGGTATTACTATTAATCCCATAGTAAGAGAGACGGATGAGCATACCGGTTATGTCCTTCTGGGTGTAGATGTTACGGAGCGCAAAACCATTGAACAACAACTGGCGCACGCACAGAAGTTAGAGTCTATTGGCCAGTTAGCAGCAGGCATTGCACATGAAATCAATACACCACTTCAGTATGTTGGTGATAATACACGTTTCCTGCAGAATGCTTTTGATGAGTTGGGGGAAGTTCTCGTTGTTAATAAACAGGAGCTGGAAAGCGCCAAAAAAGTAAAGAATGTTCCGAACAAAGGTGCCGAAGAGTCAGAACTGGATTACTTGATTGATGAGATTCCCAGTGCCATTGAACAAACGCTGCAAGGCGTTGAGCGTGTGACCGACATTGTTCGGGCGATGAAAGAGTTTTCCCACCCGGGGGTAGGAGAAAAAATCCTTACCAACATCAATAAGGCCATTGAAAATACTGTCACTGTTACCAGAAACGAGTGGAAATACGTAGCGGACTTGGTGTTAAATCTGGATCCGGCATTGCCATTGGTGCCCTGTCTTCCGGGGGAAATCAATCAGGCTCTATTGAATATTATTATGAACGCAGCCCAGGCTATTTCCACTTCTCGCCTCAAGGGGGATGCACCAAACGGAACCATCACAATAAGTACTAAAAACAAAGAGGGGTGGGTTGAAATTCGAATCACGGATACTGGTCCGGGTATTCCTGAGTCAATACGTCAGAAAATCTATGACCCGTTTTTTACTACCAAGGAAATTGGTAACGGCTCGGGGCAGGGCCTGTGCATTTGCCATGCGGCGATTGTCGATAAACACGGTGGCACCCTGGACATGGAAACGGCGGTTGGCAAGGGAACGACATTCATAGTCAGGCTGCCTGGAGATGCAATTTCTGCCAGCAAAGGTGTGGCCTCATGAAAAAGAGAGTCCTGTTTGTCGATGATGAAGTAATTGTTCTTTATGGGCTTCGCAGAGTATTACGGTGCTTAGAGCCGGAGTGGGATTTATGTTTTGCCACCAGTGGCCGGGAAGCATTGGAAGTCATGGCATCGTCGCCAGTGGATGTTGTTGTCACAGACATGCGCATGCCTGGTATGGATGGTGCTGAGTTGCTTTTAACGGTTAAAGAGCGATATCCGGATGTAGTTAGAATCATTCTTTCGGGCTATTCCGACCCCCACTTGATTTTTAAGTCGATAGGCAGTACCCATCAGTTTCTGGCCAAGCCGTGTGATCCGGAGACAGTGCGGAAGACCATTTCGAATGCCGTGGGGCTCAGGTCTATCCTTAGCGACGAGAAACTGATGCGGGTGGTCTCGCAACTCACCACGCTCCCTAGTCTGCCGAACCTGTATCTTGAGGTGCTGCAACAGCTCCAATCTCCGGATGTCACTTTGACGAAAATAGGTGAACTTATATCCAAAGATATTGGTATGACCGCGAAGATATTACAACTTGTGAACTCTGCTTTTTTTGGTCTGAGTAAGCATGTCACCAGCCCTGTTCAGGCTGCGAGGCTACTCGGCCTGGACACAATTAGTACGTTGATACTGTCGGTACATATCTTCTCTAAATTCAGTCATGTCAAAATGCCTGGCCGCTCCCTCAAGCAAATCGTAAAGCACAGTTTTGCAGTTGGCACACTTGCCAAAGCAATTCTTCAGAGTGCAGATCAGTCAAGAAAGAATTGCGATGACGGGTTTATGGCCGGCATGCTGCATGACATCGGTATATTGGTTCTTGTTGAGAATTTACCGGAGCAATATAATCAGGCCGTTGTTTTGGCCGAGGAACAAAAGTTATCCTTTTTTGAGGCCGAGCAGCAAATCCTCGGAACCACGCATGCGGCAATTGGCGGTTATTTGCTAGGTCTTTGGGGATTGCCTGACGCAATTGTAGAAGCTGTGGCATTTCATCATGCACCTTCAGTCTGCACAAATCTGGATATAAGCTCTTTGACGGCCGTCCATGTTGCCAATGTTCAAGAGCTTTTGATGCACGATGCCGATTACCCTGTTGCCGAAACTACTTTTGATTTGGATTATTTACAAAGAATAGGCGCTTTAAGTCAACTCCCAAAATGGGAAGAAATCTGTAGAAACACTAAAACCACAGAAGTAGAATTATGAAAGATAAAATCCTTATTGTTGATGATGATGAAAATATCCTGACAGGATATAAACGGAGCCTGCAACGGCAGTTCAAAGTTGAAACAGCACAAGGCGGTGAAGAGGGTCTGAAAATGATTTCTGAGGTTGGCCCGTATGCGGTGGTTATTTCAGATATGCGAATGCCCGGCATGGATGGAACGAGTTTCTTTGCGCAAGTCAGGGAACGTTTTCCTGAAAGCGTGCGAATATTGTTGACCGGTCAGGCGAACATGGCAGATGCTGTTAAAGTGGTTAATGAGGGAGATATTTTCCGTTTTTTGACAAAACCCTGCACAGTTGAACACTTGTCGCAAGCCATCACGGATGGACTTGACTTTTACGGTCTCAGGATGTCTGAAAAAGAAGTGCTGAATCAGACTCTTAAAGGCATAATAAAACTTCTCATCGATATGATGTCGCTTGTAAATCCATGGGTCTTTAACCGCTCAATTCGTGTTCGCAAAGTAGCTGGAAAGGTTGCGTCCCGCTTGAATCTAAAAGATCTCTGGCAGGTGGATGTTGCCGCTTTACTTTCACAAATCGGCTGCCTGACACTTCCCAAAGAGTTACTGAAAAGGAAGTTCGACGGTTTGGTTCTTTCTAAAGAGGAGGAAGAATTGTATAACAAACGCCTTCGGGTTGGCGGTGACCTTCTGACCAATATTCCTCGTCTTGAAGAGATTGCTGAGGGGATTGCTTATCAAGAAAAGAAGTTTGACGGCGGTGGTTTGCCCAGAGACGCTGTACGTGGTAATAAAATTCCATTTCTTGGTCGACTCCTGTTCGCCGTGCATCAGTATGATGAACTGGTTGAGGCGGGCAATTCGCCGGAGAATGCTGTTGAAAAGATGTATGAGGATATAGCATGGTACGACCCAGATATTCTGGCTGCGCTCAACGCCGAGGTAATGCGCGTTAAAGAAGGGTTTCTTATACGAGAAATAAATGCCGGAGATATTAAGGTAGGTATGGTTCTGGCAGATGACATACGGACGAAAACCGATTTGCTGCTGGTCGCCAAGGACCAGGAAATTTCTAATACGCTACGAATGTGCGTACTGAATTTTGTAGAAAAGGAAAATGTGATCGAACCGATTAAAATATTGGATTGGGTTCGCGTTGATTCTGCGTGAAAGTGAGCAGGGAAATTTTTCAACTGTGGCCTTCTATCCAAAGCATGCCCCCCTATCGTTGAATGAGGCGTTTCACTATGCCAACCTCAGGCCAATACCACCAAGCTATTGGGCCTCCAGTTATCTTAACTAAATTCAGTTGCAATTTAGATTTTTTCCTATAAATTGTTTTCACTGGTGCAAATGTTCTGTGTAATTTTTTAAATGGTTCTGCGCATCCGTGTGTTCGCTGTTATTCTTATCTATGTAATAGCATGCCCAGGATCACTTTTTTTCAGTGCAATTCCGAGTGAGAGATGATAACAACCTGTAATGCATGCTGAATAATGCACATTACTTTACTCACCTAATTTTACTTCCGTTTGCTTATGAATTTCAAGTCAAAGAATTTTCCGTTAAGTCTGTTAAGGCTTAGGGCGATCTTTTCAATCCTCTTGCTTCTTGTTATAATAGGTGAATTGTTTCGCTTTTTTACTTTGCGCAGTACTCATAGCCTGATCGAAGAAGTTTTGTGGGAAAACTTCAGTTCTTTTTCTCAGTCAGTTGCCGGTTTCACGGCTCCTTCTCTGGCCAGGGGCGATATGCCGGAATTGCAACAATATTTGGATATTGCATTTAAGAAACAGGATATGCTCTTTGTTGTGGTCAGAAATCTGGATCAGGAGGTTGTAGCACAGGCTGGCAGTTTGGCAAAGTATACACCGTTCGAAATTCATGAAAATATTTTTGAAAGTGTATCGACTCGTGTGCAGGAAATTGGTATTGAGCCGCACGGGCTTTTTCATTTGTCAGGGCATACGTTTCTGATCACATCCTTTTTAGTGCATGATGGGCGTGATGTTGGCACATTGCAGATGGCGGTTAATTCGGCTTCCGCGAATCAACGAATGGCAAATATCAGTTTTTGGGGATTGCTGATTGGCATTGCAGTTGTTGCTTTGGGGGTCGCTCTGCTTATTTTTGTCAACCGGCGGATTAAAAGCAATATTCTTCGTTTGATTCAATTTACACGGGGCATGGCAACCGGTGATTTTTCCCAACGGGTTGAAATTAATACTGGCGATGAAATTGAGCATCTGGGTGAAACTGTTAATATGATGGCTGAGGCGGTCAAAAAAAACAAGACCCAACTTGGGCGCCTGGTTGAGCTACGGACCAGTGAACTTGAAAACGAAAAAAATAAATTGCAACTGATCCTAGATAATGTACCCAGTGCTTTTCTTATGTTGGACAAAGAGTTGCGAGTGGAATCTGTTAGTTCGCAATTCGAGAGTGTGTTAAACAAAACCAGAAATGATGTTCTCGGAAAAAAGTATGCCCTGGCTGACATTTTGTATCAAACACGCACACTTTCTCCCAGTCAGAAGGCTATTGAAACCGGAGAAATCCAGTCAGGCGATGCACACATTGTCGATCCATCCGGAGAAGATAAGTTCTTAGAGCACATGGCAATCCCGATTCACCATAACGGCAAAAGCGGTCAAGTTCTTGAAATTGTCTCGGACATCACTGCTCGCAAGCGTTTTGAAGCACAACTTGTCCGGACAGAAAAACTATCGGCAACAGGAGAAATGGCTGCGATTATCGCGCATGAAATGAGGAATTCCCTGTCATCTGTAAACCTGATTCTGCAATGCATGACGGATAAAGAAAATCGTGACCAGGAGGAAGGAGAGTCGATAGAAGTCGCCATTCAAGCAGTAAATAGAATGGAAACCATTGTTAGTCAATTGTTGGAATTTGCCAGGCCCAGCCAATTAAATTATCAACAAATGAGTATTAACGAGGCCATCGATCAGAGCCTGCTGTTTTGCAAGTATCAATTGCAAAGAAAACAAATTGTGCTTAAAAAAAATCTTGCTGCCGACCTGCCACTTTTAGAACTTGATGTGGAAATAATTCGGCAAGTTTTGATAAATCTCATACTAAATGCCAAAGATGCTGTGGACAGCAAAGGTTCGCTTTCTATTGAGGCAGTTTCCTCAACTTTAAAAACCCGACTGTATGACAACTACGAACACAAATCAGTAACACTCAAAGCAGGCCAGGGCGTAGTTGAGTTGCGCGTTACCGATAACGGCTGCGGGATTTTGTCTGAGAATTTTGAACGAGTTTTTGACCCGTTTTACACCAGCAAGACCAATGGCACCGGCCTTGGTTTGACCATGGCCAGGCGGGCCATTGCCGAACACGGGGGCATTATCCTGGTTGAGAGTGAAGTTGGGCATGGCAGCACCTTCACCATTGTTTTACCAATAGCACAAGAAAAATCTTAAGCGAGTTTGGTGCAGGTTGATGAAAAAAACAAAAATAATGATCGTAGATGATGACCCGGGTATCCTCTACTCGCTCAGTCTCACTTTAAGAAAAGAGGGCTATGAAGTGGTCACCGCTGCGGATGGCAAAGAGTGTTTGCAGCTTATCAAGAAAGAAGATCCGCAAGTTGTATATATGGATATCGCCATGCCGGAAGTCAACGGTCTTGAGGCCTTGCAACAGCTTAAGGAGCAGGGAATAGATATTCCTGTGATCGTGATGACGGGACATGGCACAATGCAAAATGCCATCCGTGCCGTGCAGTTGGGGGTTTATGAGTATGTTACAAAGCCGCTGGATCGAGAGAAAATAAAGCTGACCACCAAGCGGGCCCTTGAGACTTTAACACTCAAGCGTGAAGTTACCGACCTGCAATCCCGACTGGGTGTTGATGATGAAATAGGCGAAATTGTCGGCCAGAGTCCTTCAATGCAAGAAGTGTATAAAGCCATTGGCTCCATTACGGCATCTTCCAATTTAACAACTGTTCTTCTTGAAGGCGAAAGCGGTACTGGAAAAGAATTGGTGGCAAAAGCAATACACGATCATGGGCCGAACGCAAAGGAGCCGTTTGTTGCCATTAATTGTACTGTCCTGCCGGAAGCTTTGCTTGCCAGTGAATTATACGGCCATGAAAAAGGTACTTTTACGGGAGCGATTGAGCGTCGAATCGGCAAGCTCGAATTCGCCAATGCAGGCACCGTTTTCCTGGATGAAATTGGTGACATGAGCCTGGACTTGCAAAAAAAATTTTTAAGGGTTTTGCAAGAACGCCAATTTCAGCGCATGGGCAGCAACCAGACGCTGGGCGTAAATGCACGCTTCGTTACAGCCACAAACAAAACTCTCAAAGACGAAATTGAAAAAGGTCACTTCCGTGAAGATCTTTACTATCGCTTGAATGTGGTGAATATAAAACTGCCGTCGTTGCGCGAACGTCGGGATGATATTCCCTTGTTGATTGACCATTTTTTAAGACTACATACGCGGCATTTAGCCCAGAGTGTGAAAGCTATTTCTGACGAGGCCATGACTTGTTTGATGCGTTACACATGGCCCGGAAATGTACGTGAATTGGGAAATGTGATCCATAGCAGCGTGACGCTGGAGCAGGGTGACATCATCCACCCATCATCGCTGCCCGCTCATGTTCGAGAAACAGAAATGTCTTACCCGTATCATGCGCGAATGACAAACCTGAATCTTGAGGCAGCACGGAAACAGTTCACAGAAATGTTCGAAAAACAGTATATTCACAATCTTTACCAGGTTGCTGAAGGGAATGTTGCCAAAGCAGCGGATATCGCCGGCGTCACGGTAAGAAGCATTCAAAGACTCTTGCAAAAATATGGCATCCGTGAAAATTAACCCTGGAAGAAACACGTTAGAAACGCCGCAGGTTTATAGCCAGCGGCCTGCTATAACTTTTTTTATTTGTGGCCATTATAGAACGGGGTGTCTAAAACCTAACCGAAAACGACAATGGATTTCGCCTTTGCGACATTGGGTGTCGCAAAACATTTTTAGTTGTCAGCTTTGCTTTCCTTCCTTCCTTTTTGTTAAAATCCCGCAATTTATTAAGTTTTAAACGGTTACGATATTGCCGCAAGTGATGCTTCGGTAACTTACCCATTATGGCGTGAAAATTGTTAGAATAAAATTGCTTTACATGCCTTGCACTTTCCAAACGACGGTTCAACTTTTTTCCCTTTGTCCGACGTAGAGTCATAAAACTCTTCTGAGTGCAATCCAGCGCGAAATCACCCAAAAAGGTTTGGATTTCTGGATTTGGGCCATTTGCCACGATAGTGGCAAACAGCGGTTCAGTTTGAATTTATTCGGCTTTGGGTTGAAAGACTAACTGCAATCATTCCGCCGATCTTTACAATATTTTTTGGATAAGAACAGCGTTACATCAATGTCGTTTCAATAGAAGATAAAGCAACATTCGCCAAACATCAGAAACTTCATTTCTTCACGAAAGGGGGGGAGCTATTGCACACAAATTGACTACATGTTACATCACACACGAACCGAATCTGCTTAACAAGAAACAGGAGGAAAGAATGTCTAAGAGGCTTTTCAAAGCACCGGGGCTGCAACTTGGCCCAATTATGTTTTTGCTGTTTATTTTATTCGCGTTCAGTGCGCCCAACGATGCTGCGGCATTGCCGGCTTACGCTCGCAAATATAATCTCCGGTGTAACGTCTGTCATACCAGGGAGCCGCGTTTAAACCCGTTCGGGGAAAAGTTTATGGAAAATGGCTATCAGCTTCCGGGGACGGAAGATGGCGGTTTGACCGGTAAGATTAATCTAGGCCCGGTTTCACTGGATCCGACGCGTTATATTATGGCTGTGCGTATGCGCGCCCAGGCATTAGAGTGGTTCAAATTTACTGACAAAGGAAGCGGAGAAGAGTTTGAGAACCAGCTTAATATTGCAGCTCCGGATATTCTTAATATTTTATTTGCCGGTACTCTTAAGAAAAATATCAGTTATTTCTTTGAGTTAGAAGGCAATGTAAGGCATGAAGAATTTGGCCTTGAACGAGGGTTCTTTATATTAAATAACCTTGGTGGTTACAATATCGCCGGCCTCCGGGTCGGAAAGTTTGATCCGTCACCGTATTTTTCTTATCCGACTCATCGTCAGTTCTTGCTGCCAATTCAGCCTAAAGTTGAAGAGGGTGAGGCATTACCTGGCGCCCTGAAAAGAGCCCCCCTAGTTCCAAATGCATTTGCTGTGAAATTTTTTGGACTGTTTGATGGTGAAGGCAATGGTTTGCTTCCGCTTTTGCCTTTTTTCTTCAACAGCCCTGCTGAATTGGGTATTGATCTACATGGCAGACCGTTTGGGCCTGCGTTTCTCTATCAAGTTGGTATGTTGCAAGGCGGTGGTGCCGATGTCGAAGATTTCAACCAGGAAAAAGATTTTTATTTTATGGGTCGAGTTGACCTGGGGAGCTCAAATTTTCTTTCCGGCAGCGTATCGGCTTTTTATTACATGGCAAACAGCAGCGTTCGGGTGCCGGGGATGGTCATGAACCCGGACACAGGTATGATGCAAATGGGCCCGGGCGAGTTTGGTGATGTTACGCGTTGGGGGATTGGCGCGAATGTACGCTGGAAAATGTTGGATTTGTACGGCGCTTACATCGCTGACAAGGTAGAAAGTACTGACAAAATTCCAATGATGATGCGGCCGAATTTTGACGAAGATGCCTGGGGTTTAACGGTGGAATTAGATATTCTTGCCCGCGAATGGCTGATGCTTTCTACCCGCTTTGATCACATGAATGCAGGTGGAATGAAGGCGGTAAAAGCCAACAATACCGTGCTTGGCCTACAGGCAAAATTTTATCCGGTTGACAACTTTGGGTTTATTATTCGCAATGACATTAACCTTGAAGATGATGGCGTGCACCCGTTACAGCGCACACGAAATTCGTTTATGGTTGGTGCTGAGTTTGCACTATAACCGCACTTGGAGGAAAGTAAATTATGCTTAAATTTATCAGTTCTTTTGTTGTTTGCCTGACGGCTGTTGTTTTTTGCACCAATCTTGGTTTAGCAGAAAAGCCGCAAAGCACTGAAGATGCACTTGCTGCCGGAAAAAGTATTTACGACAAAGTGTGTTACATTTGTCATGGTTCAGAGGGTAAAGGAGACGGTCCGTCTGCGTTTTTTATGGCTGCCTACCTCGCACCCCGACCAAGGGATTTTACCGTTGGAACGTACAAGTTTCGTACAACTCCAACTGGGGAAATGCCTTCTGACGAGGATTTGTTTCGCACAGTAACAAACGGCGTGCCCGGGTTTATGCCGAGTTTTCAAGGTCTGTCGGAATCTGAAAGGTGGGAGGTTATTTTCTACATAAAAAGTATGTCTTCGGCATTTGCAGAAACGCCGGCGGTGGACCCTATTGTTATCGACAATCGCCCGGCACCGACTGCTTCGAGCATTCAACGCGGCAGGGAAGTCTATAAAGAGTTAAAGTGTTGGGACTGCCATGGCCACAACGGTTTGGGTGATGGCCCATCTACCAACAACATGTTTGATGATTTGAAAATGAAAATGTTTGCTCAGGATCTGACCAAGCCGTTTACTTTTCGCGGTGGCGATACACCTGAGGACATTTATCGCACTTTCATGACCGGTCTTAATGGCACACCCATGCCATCTTACGCAAAATCTCTTGAGGGCCGTGAGAAAGATGCCTGGCACATGGTGAATTATATTTTGTCGCTCGCCAGACCAAAGCGTCCTACTCCGTAAAACAAGAATTGGCAGCGAATTGTGGATTGATGGAATGCCGGGCAAGAACTGCCTGCCGGACCATCAATCCATCAATTCTGCCAAATTTTCTTATGTGCCGCAAAAGCAGCTTTTTGTAAAATTTCATTTCGTTTAATTCGACATATCTTCCGCGTATATTTGAGAGACTCACTCAGGGATTTTTCGGCATGACAGTCCATGCTTGATTTTTTCATTTTCATTTCTTAAAATGTACCATCAGTCATTTCAGAGCAGACACCAAGTTTAGTCACCGGTGTGAGCTGCCACAGAGGCTTATCGTATTTCCCGGGAGCGGGAGTGTTTATGCATGAACTCGCCATCGCCAATTCTATATTTCAAACAGTTCTCAATGAAGTGGCCCTGAAAAAATTGCCACCGGTCACTTTAATCGCACTGCGCATCGGCGCTTTAAGTGACGTTGTTCCAGAGGCGCTTGAGTTCAATTTTTCGATTATCTGTCGGGACTCTCCACTTGAGCGGGCAAAACTTGAGATCGAACGAGTGCCCCTAAATGGAAAGTGCCAGGCCTGCGAACATGAATTTGCTGTAGAAAAATATGTCTTCGTCTGTCCAACTTGCAAGTCAGGACAAATAACCGTGACACAAGGTGAAGAGCTTGACATCGCGTACATTGAAGTTGAGGATAATGTTGAGAATGAAACCTGAGTTTGATGTTTTCTGGTGAAACCCAAAAGTGAAAGGGAGCAATTTATGTCGCAAAAGGTTAATTTGGAGAAAAAAGTACTTTCGGAAAATGATCTTCTGGCAGCCTCAATTCGCCAGGAGTTGGAAGCAAAAGGAATCGCATCTCTCAACATGGTCAGTTCTCCAGGCTCTGGAAAAACCAGTTTGCTTGAGAAGACCCTTGCCGAGCTAAACAATGAGTTGCGCATCGGGCTTATTGCCGGAGATGTGCAAACTGAAAATGACGCAAACAGGCTCATCCGTGCGGGCGGAAAAATTGTACGGCCGCTGGTAACCGGCGGTGCCTGCCATCTCGATGCGAGAATGATCTCCCGTGTTCTTCCTGAAATGAATCTCGATAACCTCGATCTGCTCATCGTGGAGAATGTGGGAAATCTTGTTTGCCCATCTTCTTTTGATCTGGGCGAGGATATGAAAGTGGTCCTTATCAGTACAACTGAAGGCGATGATAAACCACTGAAATACCCCGCCATGTTCAGGCGTTCATCCATTATGGTTATTAACAAAATTGACCTGCTTGGCACTTCTGAGTTTACAGTGAAGCGTGTCAAAGAAAATGCCCTGCAGATAAATGCCAACCTTAAAGTCTTTGAAGTTTCTTGCCGCACCGGCATTGGGCTTGATGCGTGGTGTGACTGGGTGAAGCAACTGGTGGCTGAAAAGCAGGGAGTGAGCGCGTAAACTCCTCTCGGCAAACATGAAGACACTTCGCCACAAAATTCAAATTCAGGGCATTGTACAGGGCGTTGGATTTCGACCCTTTGTCTACAGGTTGGCGCGGGAGTGTCATCTCGGTGGCTTTGTCAACAATAATAGTAACGGCGTGCTGATCGAGGTTGAAGGCGTCGAAGACAGGTTGTTGACTTTCCGCAGCCGCTTGCACCGGGAAGCCCCGCCTCTTTCAAAAATAATTGACTGCACAATTGAGGTGATTCAACCTGAACGCCAAAATGAATTCAGGATTGAGCAGAGTCATAAGACAGCCAGATCAGCGGTCATGATTGCACCCGACATCAGTGTTTGTGACGATTGTTTGCGCGAACTGTTCTCGCCTGAAGATCGGCGACACCGCTATCCTTTTATCAACTGCACAAACTGCGGCCCCAGATACACAATTGTTGAAGGCATTCCTTACGATCGGCCTCTCACCTCCATGAAAATTTTTTCACTGTGCGCTGCCTGTTCAGAAGAATATCATGATCCTGGTAACCGGCGTTTTCATGCACAGCCGAATGCTTGTCCTGATTGTGGGCCGAAATTGCGCTTACTCGATAATTCTGGAAATGTCGTCACCACGGATGACCCCATCGAGGCAGCGGTTTCTTTGTTGAAATCAGGCAAGATAGGCGCCCTGCGCGGCATCGGAGGGTTTCATCTGGCTGTTGATGCTCACAATTCTTTGGCTGTTCGGGAGTTGCGGCAGCGCAAAGGCCGTGCGGAAAAACCGTTTGCACTCATGGCGCTTGATTTGGCTGCCGTCGAGAACTACTGCACTGTCTCAAAAACTGAGGCGGAGGTGCTGTCCGGGCCAACGCGGCCAATTGTGCTGCTGCGCTCAAAAAACACTCCCACGCTGGCGCCAGAGGTCGTGCCGCGCAACCGTTACCTTGGGTTCATGTTGCCGTACACACCGTTTCACTATCTTCTCCTGAAGGATAATTTTGCAGCATTGGTTATGACCAGCGGCAATTATTCTGAAGAGCCTATTGTTATCGGCAATGAAGAGGCGCTTGCACGGCTAAAGTCTCTGGCAGATTTTTTCCTGTTGCACGACCGGGAAATTCTGCAGCGTTGTGATGATTCAGTCGTGAGAGTAGCCGGCTCTCAACTACAGTTCACCCGGCGCTCTCGGGGATATGTGCCGACCCCGGTACTTCTGGCCTCGGCAACGAACAAGCCGATTCTTGCTTGTGGTGGTGAGTTGAAAAACAGCATTGCTATTTCCCGTGATAATGCCGTTTTCATGAGCCAACACATCGGCGATCTCGACAACCCGGCAACCCTGGATTTTTTTCAAAACAGCATCGAACATTTGCAGAATATTCTTGAAATAAAACCGGACTTTATTGCGCACGACCTGCATCCGGAATATCTTTCAACCAAGTGGGCAATAGAGCAGAACGAATTGCCAACGGTCGCCGTTCAGCATCACCATGCACATCTCGCCGCCGTCATGGCAGAAAATCAAATTGATGCAACAACCATTGGCCTTATTCTTGATGGCACTGGTTACGGCATTGATGGCACAATTTGGGGCGGAGAAGTGCTCATTGGCGATTTTCGATCTTTCGAGCGATTTGCCTGGTTGCAGCCACTGCCTTTGCCGGGTGGCAGTGCTGCCATTCAGCAGCCGTGGCGCATGGCTGTAAGCGCTTTGTATCACGCCTACGGGGAAGAAATAGTTGAATTGAATTTGCCGTTTATGGCCGGTCTGAAACAGGACAGGCTTAACATGATTCTACAAATGATCGACAAGCAGGTTAACTCGCCTCTGACATCAAGTTGTGGCAGACTGTTCGATGCCATTTCAGCTTTGCTTGCAATTCGCACAGAAATAAACTACGAAGCTCAGGCTGCCATTGAGCTGGAAATGGCCATTGATGAATCGGTGCGGGAAAGCTACTTTAACCTGGTTTCCGCGGGCAAGCTGCATGGCGCGCTGGCAGTGAAATCGCTTATCCGCTGCGTTGTGGATGATTTGCAAAACAACGTGCCGGTCGGCACCATTTCAGCCCGTTTTCACCGTACTTTGGCTGAGGTGTTTGTGCAGGCGGCTGTGGCAGCGCGCAGCAAATGTGGTGTCAACCGCGTCGGGCTTAGCGGCGGTGTTTTTCAGAATCAGTATTTCTTTTTACATATCAAGAAACTGCTGGCTGAGGAAGGATTTGAGCTGCTGACCCACAAACAAGTCCCTGCAAACGACGGCGGGCTTGCCTTGGGTCAGATAGTGGTTGCAAATGCGTCTATTCAATAGTAAAGGAGGCAGAATATGTGTCTGGCAATCCCGGGAAAAGTTCTCGAAGTTTATGAAGAAAATGGTTTGAAAATGGGACGCATTGATTACGCGGGTACTGTGAACGTAGCCTGCCTGAGCTACGTACCGGATGTGGAAATCGGCCAATATGCCATTGTCCATGCCGGTTTTGCCATCAGTGTAATCGATGAAGAAGAGGCTCAGAAAACCTACGAAGTGTGGGACGCGTTGGTGGAAGCAGCGGCAGAGGAGGGCACGGATATTTTCGGCATGCCTTTAGAAAACAGCGAACCTGACAAGGAAACCGGTGGAGGCAAATCATGAAATATTTGGATGAATATCGCAATCCCGGAATTGCCCGCCGCATCCTTGCTGAAATAAAGTCTGTGACCAGGAATCCCTGGGTTATTATGGAAATCTGTGGTGGGCAAACACATTCAATCATTAAGAATGGTATTGACCAGCTACTGCCAAAAGAAATAGAGCTTGTTCACGGGCCCGGTTGTCCTGTTTGCGTGACGCCGCTTGAGCAAATCGACAAGGCGCTTGTGATCGCCGCTCAACCGGATGTTATTTTTGCATCTTTTGGTGATATGCTGCGGGTGCCCGGCTCAGAAAAAGATCTTTTTATGGTTAAGTCGGAAGGCGGCGATGTGAGGATTGTCTATTCGCCGCTTGATGCCGTGAAAATCGCACGCGAAAATCCGGAAAAGAAGGTGGTTTTCTTTGCTGTCGGTTTTGAAACCACGGCGCCCAATAATGCCATGGCTGTTTGGCAGGCACACCGGGAAGGGCTGAAAAATTTCTCTATTCTCGTGTCGCATGTGCTTGTGCCGCCCGCTATGCGAGCGCTTCTTTCTTCATCGCAAAATAGAGTGCAAGGTTATCTTGCTGCCGGGCATGTTTGTACCATCATGGGGTGCGAGGAGTACGAACCCATTGCGCATGAGTTCAAAGTGCCCATCGTGGTGACAGGTTTTGAGCCGGTTGATATTCTAGAAGGCGTTTTGATGGTGGTAAAACAGTTGGAAGCTGGTACTGTGGCAGTGGAGAATCAATACGCACGGGTTGTGCGCAGGGAGGGCAACCGTCCTGCCCAGGAGTTGATTAAAAAGGTTATGCAGGTCTCAGATCGAAAGTGGCGGGGCATTGGCGAAATTCCCGCGAGTGGCCTGAGTTTGCGGCCGGAATTTTCCGACCACGATGCTGAAGTTGTTTTCCAGGTTGGGGATATTCAGGTTGAGGAACCGGAGGAATGTATCAGCGGCCTGGTACTCCAGGGGTTGAAGAAGCCGTTTGAATGCGCGGCTTTTGGCAAACAGTGTAATCCACAAACACCGCTCGGCGCAACCATGGTTTCAACCGAAGGTGCTTGTTCGGCGTATTACGCTTACAGTCGGCATCAGTTGGCTTAACCTGAAAAATATATTTTTAACGCAGAAGCCGCAAAGGACTCGGAGAAAGACGAGATATCTATTGTAAGACTTTCACATAAACACTGAATTCTTACAAATTAGCTGTTTAGATTTTTCTCTGCGGGATTCAGTATTCTCGGCGAGCTCTGTGTTCAATTTTTTAATGCGTAATTCAGGTTAGCAAAAATCTGTGTTTCATCTGTGGCAATCCGTGGGGAATATTTATTCTGGCGTATGATTGATGGCAATTGTAGCCACGCAGATCAACATAGAACCAAAAGATTTGTTTCAAGCGAAACTTCACTAATTTAAGCAGGAAGCAAATGAAAGAGAATGTAACTCGGGGATTTGTCGGCCAATGCCCTTTGCCGATAAATTCTCACGACACGGTTCAGCTCAGTCACGGCAGTGGCGGTAAAATGATGAACGATTTGATCAGTAAGCTCTTTCTATGGGCCTTTGATAATGAGCATCTGAACAAACTGGATGATCAAGCTGTGCTCAATGTCAACGGTCAGCGTTTTGCTTTTAGCACCGACTCATTTGTTGTGGACCCTATCTTTTTTCCAGGTGGCGACATCGGTGATCTGGCAGTAAACGGCACGGTGAATGATGTTTGTATGAGCGGTGCGCGGCCTTTGTTTCTCAGTGCAGGATTTATTATTGAGGAAGGCTTTGCCCTTGCAGAATTGCAGCGGATTGTTGAGTCGATGAAAGCGGCTGCCGACCGCGCCGGCGTTATGATCGTGACCGGAGACACGAAAGTGGTTAACAGGGGCAAAGGCGACAAGATTTTCATTAATACGGCCGGGATCGGCCTTATAGAGCACGATTATGTTGTTAGCTCAAAGAGTCTTGTTTCGGGCGATATGATTTTACTCAGCGGCAGCCTTGCTGATCACGGAATGGCCATTCTTTCGAAACGCGAGGGTCTTGCTTTTGATGCGCCAATCGAAAGCGACACAGCGGCCCTGAACGGTTTGGTGGATGAAATACTCAAAGCGGGTGGCGAGGCTGTTCATGCACTGCGCGATCCTACTCGCGGCGGCCTCGCAGCTACTTTGAACGAATTTGCCGCAGCCTCATCCGTTGGCATTCGCATAAAACAAGACCGGCTGCCAATCAACGCGCCGGTTGCCGGCGCCTGCGAAATACTTGGATTGGATCCGCTTTACGTGGCCAATGAGGGCAAGTTGGTCGCAGTGGTTGCCCGCGACAAATCTGAGGAAGTTTTGGCTGCCATGCGGGCGCATCCACTGGGTGCCGAGGCTGTTATTATTGGCGATGTTGTTTCAGAGAGACCGGGCCTGGTGACCATGCAAACCGGTATCGGTGGCTGGCGTATTGTTGATATGCTGGTTGGCGAGCAGTTGCCACGAATTTGCTGAGATGAATTTATTTTACTCAAATTGGAGATAGCGGTGACTACTGCCCCTTCGTTATCGGTGCTACTCGTTTCAACTTTTACAATCGCTGTGGTGCATGCCCTGGCACCCGACCATTGGCTGCCTTTTGTCAGCCTGGCAAAGGCCCGCGGTTGGTCAAAAACCAGGCTGGCCTGGATAACTTTTCTTTGTGGACTCGGCCATGTTGGCTCGTCTATTGCAATCGGTTCTGTGGGCTTGCTTCTAGGCTTCAAGCTCACGAGTCTCAGTAATATGGAGTCAGGCAGGGCTGAAGTGGCCGGACTCCTCTTGATTGGCTTTGGCCTGGCATACTCTGTCTGGGGGCTGAAACGAATGCGTGATCACCACCACCATGTCGATGCAGATCGTGCAACTACTTTTTGGGCATTGTTTGTTGTCTTCCTGCTGGGTCCTTGCGAGCCACTGATTCCATTGATGTTTGTTGGCGCGGCACAAGGGTGGTCCGCCGTGCTCCTAACCTCAGCGCTTTTTGCGGTTGTAACGCTTTTTATGATGGTCGGTCAGACATTGTTGGGATTTATCGGGCTCAGTTTTATTCGGTTCAAAAAAGTGGAGCATTTTGGTCATATTGCCGCAGGGCTGATCATCGCGTTGACAGGCGGCATGGTCATGTTCCTCGGCATTTAGCTACTTCGATAAATATCTCGTTCCGACGGTCTCCGTCGGATGCAGCATAAGGCGCTCCTCGTCGTGTTGTTTTATCACAAGTCCGGGAAAATGCTCGAACGCGGCATCCGCCGCTTACTTTATCAGTAATAATTTTTTAGAATAGCTCATTCCCTCAATTCGAAGCCTGTAAATATAAAGACCTGAAGGGAAACCGGCTGCATTCCACTCAACCTCGTGACCTCCAGCATTCATTTTTCTGCTTATCACTGTGTCAACAAGTTGTCCTTTGATATTGTAAATTGTCAGGGATGTAAGAGCGTCCCGCGCTAGCGCAAAAGTTATCTTGGTGGCAGGATTAAACGGGTTAGGGTAGTTTTGGCTTAGTGAATGCAATTGAGGCAAATTATTTCCCGGCTTCACTTCTACATGGACAATGGTCTGGTTTTCGTAGTAATAAAGAAAGCCGGCTTTGTTGCCAATAATTAAATCCAGGTCGGTATCATTGTCGATATCTCCAAACACTGGCGCCGCATTTTCTCCAACGTCCAAACCGTCAAACACGGAGTCAGATTTTTGCCAGCGCGGTTGAGTATCGTTGCCAGGATTTTCGTAATAATCAAGCGTGCCATCCCGGTTACCAAACACCAAGTCCGGATCAGAATCATCATCGAAATCTACAAAGGTTAAATGATGCCGCTGAAGATTTTCAACGCCGCTGAGTAATTCAGGGGCCTCCTGCCAATCGGGCGCCGCGACTGTACCCGTCATTTGATAAGCTGTAAAAGAGGAGTCTCTTTTTATAACCACTTCCAGGTCAATATCCTGATCCAGGTTTACCAGGCAGGGCAAACTGAACTTCAAGTCAGAATTGTCAAAGAAAGCGAGGTAGGCTGAATCTGCTATCCAGGTGGTTTGCGTGCTGTCAGGGCTCATGTTGAAGAATTCAACTCTGTATTCTCCAACGGTTTGGCCGTAATCTTTGCGAAGATGGGAAACAGCCACCCCTGTTTGGGCAGTCAAAGGATTGATACTAAAATTTATGAAATAATCCAGCTTATTCCCATAGGGATATTCCGGTACCAGCCATGTGCTAAGTTCATCCCAATCATGACTCAGACTGTCCATTGAGCCGAATGTTCTGAGCCGCCCCGAGGTATAGAAAAAACCAAACTGGTGACTATAAATGTTTTCAAAATTTTCGCTGACAATGAGTTGTTGCGTGGCTTGCCCTTCCTGCGTAAAAAGAAAAGGTGTTGCTTCTGCCTCTACATTCAATCGCCCGACAAATTTTTTGTTTCCAGCAAAAGATGGCTCGTTTGCGACGGTCGATTGATTTTCCAATATTTCCAAATTGCGATTGGGCGCGCTGAAAATATAATCCTCACGACCGTCTCCGTTCATATCATAAAACCGGCCATGCCTTTCGAAGAATATATAAAGTCCGTCTAACGAAACAGGCCAGGTGGTTTCGTAATTATTATCCCAATTCGGAGTTGAATTGTCTCCCCGGTTAATATGAACAAGAAAATAATATCCGGTGGATGCGTCATTTCCGGATGCCTGATCAACCATCTGCAGAAGATCAAAATCACCGTCATTCTCAAAGTCAGCTATGTTGTGGAATACGGTCGAGTAGTTCTCGAAATTGACAGAATTAAAAACAGAATCAATATGGTTCCAGGAGTCTAAACTATCCGAATATAAAAACAATTGCGGCGTTGGTCTCGACCGCGATGGTGAGTTTGTAGAAAAATAGTTGGCAACAATATCCGGTTTGTCATCGCCATTAAAATCAAGAAAGCGCAGGTTGAAAAACATTTTGACACTGTCACCGGAAATGACCGCAGGTTGAATTCTGTCATACAAATGTTTGTCATGAGTAACCCAGTCCGGCGATTCGTTTGTCCCGACATTTTTATGAAAATAGAGTGAGTCGGAAACAATGTCCCAATCACCGTCACGGTCAACATCTGCAACATCAAAATTAGAGCTGACCACAGGGAAAAACTCATTGCTATCCCAGGTCTTTATTGCCGGAAGATTAATGTTCTTTTGCTGCCAGGACAAGCTATTCCCACCCGTATGCTCATAATAATTCAGCTTATTTTTTTCGTGAATTATAATGTCGGGGTAAGTATCATGGTTCCAATCGATGATCTTAAACCGGTAGTTGAAAGAGTTAATCTCAACGCCACTCGGATTAAATAGCGCCAGGTTTTCAACCCATAATGCATTCTGTGAAAGACCGAACTCCGGACAAAAACAAAGGACCAAAACGAATTTTATGTAATGCAAACAAGATTTTCTAATCATGCGCAGCCTCCATTAGTTGGTCAATGAAGAAGTGTGGGAAATGTGTGGAAGCAAGCTAAAACAGCAGGTTACCAATGTCAAATAAAAAGCGCTGAGACTTTTTCTGCCTTCCCCGGGCGATATTTATCCTCCCCGGGTGTGTTTGACCCTTCCCCGGGCAACATTTACCTTCCCCGGGGGTAGTTTACCCTTCCCTGCGCGTAGTTGACCTTTCCTGCGGACATTTCCCCGAGCCTTTTTCAGATAGGTATAGACCTGATCGCGGATGACTTTTTCACACAATCTGGAAGCGTGGGAACGAAAAGCAGTGGCAACTCTATTTTAAAACCCGAACAGCCCGCAGTGGTTTTTCCTTCAAATTAATCCGGTAGTTAACATTATCTCCGGGGAAAGTCACACGAATTGAATCCCGGCCTGTAAAATTCATCTGCAAAGCGTCATTGGCGAATTGAGTCATGTGTTTGGGCAGGCGCCAGGTCATTGTCCAGGTGTGTTTGTTTAGGCTCAAAAGCTCGACAGCAAACGATCTCGGATAGATGTCTGCCTGATCTTTGAATGCTTCCGCAATCACCGGGTTAACGACAATTTGTTTGTTGCCTACCTGAAAAGTCCATTTTGCCAAGCCTGTTGACTCAGAATCATCAAGCTCAGCTACCTGCTCGTATTCTCGTGCGCTGCGCTTTGCTGCGGTTCTACTTAAAGCGGTTGTCATTTCCAGTTTTTTACCTGGCGCGGGTTTCTTTTTCAGCATATTGGGGGCCATGCGAGTCTGAACCGGCAGTCTCATATCTTCTGCCTTTTCCAGTTTATCTGCTTCCTGTCGCGGCTTTTGTGGTTCAGGCGAATGCCCGGCATCCTGCTTTTTTTCTTTTCGCGACTGCCTCAAACCGGAGCCTGCTCCGGCTGGTTGGCTGTCCCTTTCTTTCGTTTCTTCTTCGGAAATCACAACGTCCATGTCTGGTGAACTCATTGATTTCTCCGGTAGAAGTATGGCTTCTTTTGGAGGGATAGCTTCCGTCTGCGGCCGGGTTAGATCGGCTTGCTTCACCTGAGTCTTATAAACAAAAAACACAGTCGGCGTCAAAACAAGGATGAAGACGAGTGCAGCGATTCTGTAAACTGAAGACCAGCGATTGGCCCGAATCGTTTTTGCCGCAAGCACTTGCTTTTGAATTTCCTGCTTCATGGCCACACGTCCGGCATTTTGAATACCTGCTAGCAATTCTTTTTCATGCTGCAAGCGCTGTTGACAACGAGGACAGTCGCGAAGGTGGGCTTCGTAGTCTGATTTTTGCGCATCGGGCAAACGGTCCAGCAGGTACAGTTCATGCAGTTCTGCACGGATTATTTCCTGGCATGTCATAACTGTTTTCCTTCGGGTTCAGCAATGCTTTTCTTAAGGGCGATTTCAAGGGCTTTCTTGCATTGATATTTTTTGGACTTTGCCACGTCCGGTCCGTTGAAACCCATGATTCGGGCAATGTCACGAAAATTGCGTTCTTCAAAATAAAACAACAGCAGCAATTCCCGGCAAACCTCGTTGAGGCTGTTCAGGGCCTGTTTCACGCTTGCAGCGCGCTCGGTTAAAATGATGTCATCCAGCGCCGACAGGCTGCCATCGGCTACATTCGCCGGAATTTCCTGTGCAGCGCGATGTTTGCGTTTGCGCGTTTCAGCCAGCCACTTGTTTTTGGCAATGCTCATCAAATAAGTACTCAATTGGGCGGTTAACTCAAAATCATCGGAACAGGCTTTTTGCCAGAGCACGATGGTTGCTTCCTGCAAAATATCTTCGGCATCGCTCAGGTTGCCGCCGTTTTTGAAAATATAACTTTTCACCATTTTTTCGTGTTTTAAAAACAGCTCGCCCAGCACCGAACGGTCGTTGTTGCGAATGCGGTTGGTGGTTTCCCTGTCACGGTTTATGTTGAGTATTGCCATGGCCCTTGTTTAATAATGTCATGAAATGGTGAAAGGTAAACAGACAAATATATCTATCTCGTGCCGACGGTGTCCGTCTGCATGCAGCATGGGAACTAGAATGAGAAAAATTCGACCCGCCCCTCAGCGTACGGCACGAACGTACCTGAGCCTGTCGACATTGCCGTTGCAAACTCCAAAGGCGAAATAGGCACCCCACCACGCCGAAGCAGAATATTTGTCAGCAGTCCAAATCCAACGTTGAGCTGCATCAAATACGGGATCGATAAATGCTCCAGCGCTGTTCCTTTTCGACTTCATCAACGACATGGCTTCTTCCAGAGTAGGCAGCCGCCAGTCCGAATAGCCGGCGAAATTATTTTTATTCAGTTGTTTAATAAACGTCTGCGCTTGCGAAAAAAGTATATATTGGGATGAACCTGACTGCTGCCAAGTCAAACCGGTAGCAGCGTCGTAAATGACTTTACCGTTTTTTTGTATGGTAAAATCATTGACCAGGCCTTTCCCCTTTGGATTGCTATGCGGTTTTGACCAGGAATATTTATCAGTGCAATAATAGTCGTATTTCTTCACCATTTTTTTGACATTGTCTTTGGAGAGTGTGAGCGCTTTTTTTCTGAGTTTATACCTTGTTACCGATTTTTTACGGGCAGGGGATGTACTGGTTGATTTTTTTTCTGCGACAGCGATAACGACGTCTTTACTTGTCAAACCAGGTGCCACCGGCCGGGTCGGCAAAAAAAACTGTCTGAGTTCGGGGTAGAAAAATCCCAGAGCAGAAACTAAAGCGATTACAAATACAAACCACTTATAATTGCGGTATGAATCATGGACAAACATTTTTTTTGCAGTTGAGAACATGGTTTGCCTGGCTTTAACCGGGGCTGGCTTAACGGCTGGTTTGGGCCCGACTGCGGTTCTCTTCATTGTTGGTCGAGATGAATTTTTTGGCGCTGCCGGTTCGGGAACACCCGGGAGCGCGCCGATTGAACGGATAAATTCATCAAACGCAGTGTGCGAAGTTGATGTCGGCCAATCCTTCAGACTGGCAGCGTGAATGCGTTCGAATTCGAACGGAATCTTCACCTCTTCAATCAAAGCCGGAACCAGGATTTTTCGTTTCGCGCCTTCTGCGGCTTCGATATGAACCCAATCGGATTCAACAGAGTTTTCCGACCACAAAACCACCACACATTTTGCTTCATCAATCGCCTGCTTGATAACACGCGAAAAGGTTTTTCCAGGCGGAATCCTCCGGTCCCACCATACTGACCAGCCCTTTTCCGCGAGTGCATCGGCAATTTGTTTCGCCCGTTTGCGGTCTGCCGTGGCGTAACTGATAAAAATATCGCTCATAAGACAAAATAATATTCAAAATTTGGAAAGTCAACGAATATGTAACAGGGGCGTAATCGGTCAGTTACTAAGTTGTCCACCGCTCTCGTTCCGGTGGTCTCCGCCGGAATGCAGGCTGAGACGCTCAGCGTCGCGTTGTTTTGCCTGCCCGGTCCGGGGTGGACGCTGACCTACGAAAGTACGGTTCAATTCTAATCTGAAATAGGCTGGAAGATCCTAATGTAAAGCGGCAACTAATGACGGACAGCCCGTAGCATTCCCAGCAACATCCCTTTTTGGGATATTGAGGTTGCTTTTTGCCGAAAAAGGAA
The DNA here is from genome assembly GCA_029262005.1 of Candidatus Zhuqueibacterota bacterium. Lineage (GTDB taxonomy): Bacteria > Zhuqueibacterota > Zhuqueibacteria > Oceanimicrobiales > Oceanimicrobiaceae > JAJDAG01. Next base: position 67,704 of record JAJDAG010000149.1, read on the forward strand.
CTATACTAAATGTGCGGATAATAACAAGGAAAGCGCTCAGTACATTCTGGGACAAACATGCTGCTGCTGAGGCACCACTTAAGTCATGGTTTCATGAAGCCAACCAAGGATCATGGGCTACGCCTCAGGATATCAAGGACAAATACAGAAATGCCAGCATTCTTGGTGACAACCGAGTCGTGTTCAATATAAAAGGGAACGATTACAGGTTGGTGGTGAAAATCCATTATAATACACGCGTTGTGTATATCCGATTTGTGGGTACACATGATGAATACGATAAAATTGACGCGGAGACAATCTGATGAAACCCAAAATAATAAAAACCGGGGAAGACTACCAGCTTGCGCTCAAGCGTATTGAAGCGTTGATGGATGCAAGGCCAAATTGCGAGGATGAGGAAGAACTTGAATTGTTGTCCTTTCTCGTCGACCAGTATGAAAAAGAGCACTTCCCAATTGATTTGCCTGATCCTGTTGAAGCAATCAAGTTCCGTATGGAACAGGAAGGACTGACCCGCAAAGATCTGACGAAGTATCTAGGCAGCCAAAGCAAAGTCTCCGAAGTATTGGCAGGAAAACGTTCACTGAGCCTGGCAATGATTCGTTCATTGTATGAAGGGCTGCGAATTCCGGCTGAAGTACTGTTGCAAAAGCCAGCAGGAGAGTTGCAGGCTTGCCGTTATAACAGCACAGATTATCCTTTTGTGGAGCTTTTCAAGCGAGGTTATTTCAAATCTTTTAACGGAACGCTGAAACAGGCGCGAGAACAGGCAGAAGAGTTGCTGGAAGCATTGTTTGCAGTGTTTGAAGGGAGTGAACCCACACACGTTTATTGTCGAAAGTCGGAAAAAGAAGTTGACTGGAATGCATTAATCGCTTGGCATGCAAGGGTGCTTGATCTTGCTCAGCAGCACGAACTGCCCATCTTTGATCGGGAGAGACTTAATGACAAACTATTCCGGGAAATTGTAAAACTCAGCTACTACGATCAGGGGCCGAGACTTGCGCAAGAGCTGCTCAATAAAAAAGGGATTCCACTTATTTTCCTGCTGCATCTGCCCAAAACTTTTCTGGATGGTGCCTGTTTTATGACCGCCAATGGGCGTCCGGTCATTGGCATGACTTTGAGACATGACCGCCTGGACAATTTCTGGTTCACGCTCCTGCATGAGCTGGCGCACATCAAACTTCATCTCAACACGACCAACAGAGTGTTCTTCGATGACACAGAAACGGGAGCTTTTGAGGGAGAGAACCCTGAGGAAGTGGAGGCAAATCAATTTGCCCGTGATTACCTGATTCCGCAAGAGGTCTGGCAAGCCCGAAGAACTCTTCTATTAAAAAACCACAGTGAATCGAAAATTTGCCAAATTGCTGACGAGCTTGAGATCTCGCCGGCTATCATTGCTGGCAGAATTCGTTGGGAAAAGCAAACTTTCAATGTTTTCAGCTCTATTATTGGAAATCGAACAGTTCGGAAGTTGTTTTCTGAAGTGAATTAGGCCTGAATCAATTTTTTGTCTGCGAGGCCTGGCTTACTTGCCAACAACCGGAGGAGAGGAATCCCTCGTGAGATTTTTGCTTACCCTGCCCCATATCTCTGAGTTCTTAGCTGACGCTGAGTTTGTGTGTGCGGGACACCTTTCTGATTTGCTCGCTGGGTGTTTCACAAATCGTCCCCTTTCATAAGTGGGAAGCAGGTCAAACTCCCTTTGAAGGGAGACAGTTTTTCGCTCGTCCAAAGCGAAAAGCAGAGGGATGTTGCATGCTGAGATGCTGACCGTCGTGTTGTTTCGCCTGTGCATTCCGGGGCGGACGCAGGAGCGTCAGGGCTGCATTCCCACGCAGCGAGCGTGGGAGCGAGAAAACGTTCACGATTCCCACAGCGCATCGGCTAACCCTGAAGAGCGTTGAATGTGGCGTGAAATAGCTGCTGCGAACACGTTTTCGTTACCCCGGATTTCTACAAAACCGGATGCACGCGTGATGGCTGTGTAAATTAGCTCTCTGGTTAGAACCGGTGAATCCTGCTCCGGCAGCACAAGCAGCACTTTGGCAAATTCTGAGCCCTGGCTTTTGTGCACGGTCATGGCGTAACTGCTTTCATGGCGTGGCAGTCTTGACGGCGGCAACTTCCGGAATTCGCCTTCTGCCGCAGGAAACCAGGCAGTCAATTCATCAGCATTTTCCGGGTCCGCTAAAATTACGCCGACATCTCCGTTAAACAGATTAAGTTGATAGTCGTTTTGACCAATGAGAATGGGTTGGCCGGCGTACCAGCGCTGCTCCGCGCTGACTTGCAGCTTGTTTTTAACGAATTGTTCAATTTGGGCATTGATGGTTTGCACCCCCTGCGGGCCGTCTCTAAGTGCACAGAGAATCCTGAACGCCTCGAATCGTTTTAAGATGCGCTTTGGCTCCGGGTGGGAAGTGTCAATCACGGCGTTTTGTATGAGCTCATTGCGTAATTTGTCCATGCCCAAAGGTTGCCATTGAATATCGGGGAAGGCCTCTGAGTGCATATGTTTCAGCGCCAATTCTGCTTCGCCGGCATTCACCGCCCGACTCAAAGCGCCAATGCCCTCAGCGGATTCAAAGCGGTAACTTTTTTTCAACCTAACGACTGAGTCGCGGATGGCAGGGCCTTTATTCTCTGCGTACGACTGAATTTCAGCCTGGCCGGTGAGCACGGAAAGCTGCTGCGCAAAATCCGGAGAATAGCTTGTTTTGTTGTTGCCGCTTAAATCTGCAAGAACAGCGCCGGCCTCTACCGATGCCAGTTGATTGTTGTCTCCCAGCAAAATGAGCCTGGCGTGCTCAGGCATGGCCTCTACAAGTTTTGCCATTAACGCCAGGTCAATCATGGAGGCTTCATCGACGACCAGAACGTCTAACGCCAGTGGATTTTCCGCGTTATGTTTGAAGTATGGGGACGAAGGAATGAAGCCGAGCAGTCGGTGAATGGTAGATGCTTCATCCGGAATAGCTGCTTTGATTTTATCATCACAGGTCAGGTTTGTTTTAACGCCGGCAATGGCCTGCTGCAGGCGCACAGCCGCTTTTCCGGTTGGCGCAGCCAATTTTATGCGGCACAACTTGCGCGGTTGCTGCTCCAGCAGCACGGCGAGAATTTTGCCCACGGTGTGGGTTTTGCCGGTGCCCGGTCCGCCTGCAATGATGCAGAACTGTTTCAAGACAGCGGTTGCGGCTGACATTTTTTGCCAGTCAATGGCATCTGTTTTCGCCGGAAAATACGCATCGAGTCTGGCTATGATCTGTTGCGAATTACCTTTTTTCGGCATGGGCAGAGCTGCACGTTTTATCACGAATTGTGCGAGTTTGTCTTGATAATCCCAATAGCGCTTTAAATAGAGACGTTTTTTATCGTCGTAAATGAGGGGTTTCACCGTACCTGGTTTTCCGGCGACACTGGCTTGCCTCAGCGTATTCAGGAGTTCCGGAAGCGTGAATTTAGGGAGACGACCCATTTGATCGCCTATTTTCTCATTCAGAAAATTTTGTTCCTCAAGAAGATTCAGGTCGAGGCAGATATGCCCGGCCCGGGTTTGGCTGCTCACCAACGCGGTTGCTAAAAAAAGCAATGGATTTTTGTCGCCATTCAAACGCTGCAGCGTGCGCGCCAAATGAATATCTATGTAGGAAATATTTTCGCTTGGCTGCAGGGGTGACTCGGGAAATTGTGTAAAAAATGCCGGCATTTTGCTCAGACCGGATGGGCTCGATTTTCAGAAGTCATGATTTTAGTTTTGGATTTTTCTCGTGGCGTTCGTGATCGCGTCTGTTTTTTTTTGCCATATTTTTTTCAATCGCTTTGGTTAAATCAATTCCGGTTTGATTGGCAATGCAGACGAGCACGAAAAGTACATCCGCCAATTCATCCGCAAGCTCAATCTGCTCTTCTTTCTTTTTGAAACTTTGCTCCCCGTAAGTGCGGGACATGATGCGGGCAACCTCTCCAACTTCTTCAACGAGTTGCGCCAGGTTGGTCAATTCGGAAAAATAGCGAACGCCGACTGTATTTATCCAGGTGTCCACTTTGGTTTGCAATTCTTTAAGAGAAATGTCGGTCATTGCTTAGCCCGATTAATTCAAAAATTCGCGATTTATGGTCAAACGTCATGCACCGGACTGTCACTCAGGAGGAGTCTCATTAGCTTGGTAATTTGCTGTAAATTAACAAGATTTATCCTGAATGACAAAAGTGCTGTGAATGATTCAGGTTATGAATCAAATGCATGCCTCCCTGCCTGACCAAAAGGGCTGAATGTTTGCCAATGACCAACAGCCAAATGCAAATAGCTAAATTGCTTTAAACCTGGTCATAGCGGAAACAATCAATGAGGTGATCATTGACCATACCCACAGACTGCATGTACGCGTAGCAGATGGTTGGTCCGACAAAAGTAAATCCGCGCTGCTTCAGCGCCTTGCTCATGGCCTTTGATTCGCTGGTTTCGGTTGGAATTTCCTGCATTGATTTGTAGGCGTTTTTCACAGTCTGCCCCTCGACAAACTGCCAGATGTATGCATCAAAACTGCCGAAGTCCGCAGCAATGTCCAGAAATGCCCGGGCATTTTTTATGGCGGCGTTTATTTTAAGTTTATTACGAATGATTCCGGGGTCAGCGAGCAGGGAATTCACTTTGTTCTCGTCGTAGCGGGCAATTTTTTCAGCGTCGAAATTATCAAACAACCGCCTGTAGTTTTCACGTTTTCGCAAGATGGTAATCCAGCTTAAACCGGCCTGCGCGCCCTCAAGAATGATCTTCTCAAACAAACGACGATCATTGTGCTGCGGCACTCCCCATTCTCCGTCGTGATATTCAATATAAAGCGGGTCGCTACCTGCCCATTGGCACCTTGTCATGGCTTTTCCTAATCTAAAAAAGATGCAATTTCATCCAGCTTTTTTTTGTTGATGTCGGGTACTTGTGCCCCTTCTTCCGGATAGCCAACGACTAAAATGAGAAACGGCCGTTCATTGGCTGGCCGATGCAGAATTTTGTTGAGAAAACCCATTGGACTTGGCGTGTGTGTTAATGACACCAAACCGGCATTGTGGATTGCTGTAATCAGGATGCCGGATGCAATGCCAACGGACTCTTGTACATAGTAATTTTTAGACTTGTTGCCGTCGGCATCAAGGTGGTGGCTTTCTGCAAAGATGACGATTAAATATGGCGCTGTTTCAAGAAAGGGTTTATTTCTGTCTGTGCCGAGCGGCTCCAGATCTTCCAGCCACTCATCCGTTGCACGACCGCTGTAAAACGCTTCCTCTTCTTTCTCGGCTTCTTGCCTTATTTTTCTTTTGATGTCGGGATTGCTGACAACCACAAAATGCCATGGTTGTTTGTTGGCGCCATTGGGTGCGCTCCCTGCTGCCATTAGACAATTTTCGATAATCTCGCGCGGCACAGATTGGCTGGAGTAGTCGCGTACCGTGCGCCTTTGCTTGATTGTGTTGTAAAACGCCAGCGCCCGTCTTTTCATTTCATCTAAGGGATATTCTTTGTAACCGGGAAGCGGTATGAATTTGTATTGTTTTTTCATTTGCTATTCAATGTAAATGACTTGAAGTTTGGTGGCGCCCGATAATGTAATGAATTTCACGACTCGGTGGCATTGCGGTGTATAAAATATTTAAAATTTGGAATGTTCGGCGGTTCGCCAAATTGGGGACACCGGCCCCTGTTCAAGCATGCGAAGCTTACTTAGAAATCCTAATTTTGTTGATAATGTCGCCTTCCTGAATTGCGTCGACAACATCCATGCCGGAGACAACCCGGCCAAAAACGGTGTATCGGCCATCCAGGTGCGGTTGCGCTGAGTGCGTGATGAAAAACTGGCTGCCTTCGGTGTCTTTTCCAGAACTGGCCATGCCAACCGCGCCACGCAAATAATTGTTTTTGTTAAATTCTGAGCGAATGGCATAACCAGGAGAGCCCCATCCATCACCGCGAGGATCCCCGCCCTGAATGACGAAATTTGGCACAACTCGGTGGAAAGTCAGACTGTCGTAATATGCGGATTTCGTCAAGTTAACAAAATTATTTACAGTTAAAGGTGCATCTTCAGGCAGGAGTTCAATTTTGATTTGGCCTCGGTCAGTGGAGATGATTGCATGCGTGCCTGAAAGCGTAAATACCGCTGCGATATCGGGGTTTTCACTGAGCTTTTGTGGTGAAAGGTGCTCGCTCGCTGCTACTTCTTTTCCGGTTATTTTTTGTAACGCGTTCAGAGCTGCAGACACGATTGGTTTTTCTTTCGATTTCAATGCCTCTTCAAGCACGGGTATGGCTTTCTGCTCTTTAAATGCGGCCATTGCCGCAAAAACCATTTGCGTGGACTCTGTGCCCATTTCTTTTGAAAATCTCTGGTAGGCTGCGACAATTTTGTTTGCGTGAATTTTGTTTTTTAATGAATCGCCGGCAAGACCCTGTGCGCCGAGAGCGATAAGAATAGCATCATTCTCTTCCAGAGCTTTCAGGTAAATGGAGGTGCCATTGGTCCCATTTATTTTTTTGATTGCTTCCAAAATAGCAGTCTTGACAGCGGTATGGGTTGAGTTGGCGTACTTTTCTTTCAAAGTTTTGAATGCATTTTTTGAGCCAATCTCTCCCAAAGCTTCAATTGCATGCGTCCGTAGCCTGATATTACCGACGTTGAGATGTTGTTCCGTCAATGCCAATGCTTCAGTGCCCATAAGGTGGGCATAAGCAAGGAGTGCGGCTCCTTTTTCTGCCTGGTTAAATTTGGTATGTCTGTTGCCGGCAGTCAGTATGTCTTCCAGTTGGCTTCTGGAGAAATTTAACTCACGACTGTTGGCTTGATATCGCTTTGGTTCTAACAGGGCGCTTTTGCCAATTGCTTCAATGATAGCCACCCGTACCGGCTGCGGCTGGTTAAGTACGGACAGGTGATTTGCTGATAAACGGAGTGGGTATTTGGCGAAGGCCTTGGCTGCATTTACCCGAACGCGCCAATCCGGATCATTGTCAAGCGCCCTTGCAATGGGCTCAATGAAGGTGTAGTTTTTAATATTTCCAAGCGCTGCCAGTGCATACATCCGTACTCTTAAATCCTCATCTTCTGCTGCTTTTCTTAATGCTCCCGGCTTCAGGTTGTTGTCGATTCGCATTAAGGCGTATGCGGCTTTCCAGCGAACATCTGCATTCCGGTCACTCAACAGCAGTGTCACTGCTTCGGTGAGTGTCGAGTCAGTAATGCTGCGGTATGCCAACCTGCCTATGGCAAGCGCCGCTTCACCTCGAATTGTTGGTTCAAGCGCAAGCAATTGTTTGGCGATGGTTGGAAATGCGTCTTCTCCGCCAACTTTACCCAGAGCCTCAAGAATGCGCCGTTTCGCTTCGTCAACATCCTTCTTGTTTAGTCGTTTGAGCAAGGCTTGTTCGGCGGAGGCGCTGCCGATTTGGCCTAAGGCAAAAGCCGCCTCAATGCGTACGGTGTGGTTGACATCGTCAAGCAGATCTGCAATTGCATCGACGCAGGTCGTATCTTGCAGCTTGGCAAAAGCCTCAACAGCCCTTCGACGAATACGTGGCTCAGAGTTTTGCAACATAGGTAGCAACTCTTCACACGGTCTGCGTTGATATTCAAGGGTAATGATTTTTTTGAATTCAGATTCGTTGGTGATGCACCCGGCGGCAATCAACGCGAATAGCAAAAGGAAAGGTAGATATTTCATAGGGGTCAATATAGAGTATTCGCTTTAGACTGTCAAGAAAATTGAAGGAGAAAAAATGATTGATTCTCTATTGAAATTTTTTTACTATGGCTGTTCAAAATAATCGACTGAGGGCGGAGTAGGTGAGTATCAGAATCGGGCAGCTCGGTGTCGGCGCCTGGGGGAAAAATCACTGTAAGTTGCTTTTGCAAATGCCGGATGCAAGTCTGGTTGGTGTTTATCATATCCACGATGAGCATGGCGCTGAGGCAGCAAAGCTATTTCAGACTCTCGAATTTGATGATTTAGATGCGTTGCTCAAGTCTGTCGATGCGGTGGTGATTACAGCTGCCACACCAATGCATTATGAACTCACCCGTCGGGCCTTATCTCAGGATGTGCATGTTTTTGTGGAAAAACCCATTTGCACAACTGTGGCCGAGGCTACTGAATTGACTGCTTTGGCCGGAGAGAAAGGGCTTGTGTTGCAGGTGGGGCATATCGAACGGTTTAACCCGGCATATCGCGCGTTTCAAACTTTTAGCATTAGGCCTAAATATATTCAGGCTGAGCGGCTGGGACTTTATTCGGCAAGAGGGACAGATGTATCAGTGGTTCTCGATTTGATGATTCATGATATTGATTTAGTGCTCAATTTGGTGCAATGTCCGGTAGAAAGGATTGATGCAACAGGGATGGCCAACCGCTCAAGCAGTACGGACTTTGCCAATGCCAGAATTCTCTTCACAAACGGATGTATCGCAAATTTGACGGCAAGTCGTATTTCACATCAGAAAAAACGCCAAATGCAGATCATGGATGGTCGGTGGTACTACAAACTTGATTTTGTTAAGCGTTCCATGCACCGTTTTAACATTGCAGGCAACAGTGCGAGCCAGGAGGTACTTCAAAACGGGATGCTGTCTGCTGACTCTCCGGCTGTAAAAGTGCATCAAGAAGAGAATTTGCTGCAGTCAGAGCTTGCTGCATTTATTCAGGCTATTCGTTCGAAAACAGAGCCCGTTGTTGACGGCCAGGCAGGCATGCGGGCGCTTGACATTGCTTTGCGAATAGAACATGCCATTTCAAGCGTGTGAATTGTGGTCATCGCACCGGGGAAAAAATTAAATGAGCGTGTTTGCCAACCTGTTTGTCATGCAAAGGAAGGTTGGTTTGTAGCTGGTTTCGTTGAGCGTATAGTGGCGTAGCTGTGTTTCATCGATTTCAGAAAAAGTATCAACGGAATTACTGTGCCGGGTGAATATTTGCAATAATACTTGATAAAGTACATTTTCTTTAATACCTTACAGCTATTTCCACCATATAAACTTTTGTAGCTTGAAGCTATTTCAAACGGAGAAACAAGTTGAGTCCCAAAGCGCCAAGACATTCTATTCTGGTTGTCGATGATGACAAAAATATTCTCAAGATGATTGAGATTAATTTGCGGAAAGAAAGAAAGTATGATATCCGCACTGCCAGCAATGGTGAGGCTTGTCTTAAAGTCGTCCATGAATCCACGCCGGATCTTGTGTTGATGGATATTCAGATGCCTGGTATTGATGGCATCGAAACCCTGAAACGCATTAAGGAAATGGAGGCTTTGATTCCGGTTGTGATGATGTCTGCCCATGGCACCATCGAAAAGGCTGTTCAGTCAATGAAGCTTGGTGCTTACGACTTTATTACCAAACCGTTCGCGAGTGACCGGCTATTGGTGACAGTCAACAATGCGATGGTAAATTCAAGTCTCAGGCGGGAAGTGGATGAGTTGAGGCGGGAACTGAAAGACAAATATCAATTCAAAAATATCATCGGTCAGAGTGGCGTGATGCAGGAAGTGTTTCGGGCATTGGAAAAAGTAGTAAACAGCAACGTGACTGTTTTAATTCAAGGTGAAAGTGGCACAGGAAAAGAGCTTATAGCCAAAGCCATTCACTATCACAACAAACAGCGTTGTAATAATTCCTTTGTTGCCGTAAACTGTAGTGCTCTACCCGAAACCTTGCTCGAAAGCGAATTGTTTGGTCACGAGAAAGGGTCTTTTACCGGTGCCACCGGAAGACGCACAGGTAAGTTTGAAATGGCAGACGGCGGGTCGATTTTTTTGGATGAGATCGGCGACATGACCCAGGCAATGCAAGCTAAAATATTGCGAGTTTTGCAAGAGCGTGAATTTGAACGCGTTGGGGGAAGTGAACTTGTCAATGTCGATGCCCGGGTGATTTCTGCCACAAACAAGGATCTGGAAGAAGCTGTGAAAAACAGTGACTTTCGTCAGGATCTTTTTTATCGAATTTCTGTTTTTCCAATCAAGGTACCGGCCTTACGCGAGCGTAAAGATGATATTCCTCTGCTTGCAGCACATTTCTTGACAAAGTATGCTGAGCGAGAAAATAAGGTGGAGCTCGAACAGGTCTCTCCTGAGGCACTTGAGCTTCTCATGGCTTATCACTGGCCCGGCAACGTCCGTGAACTTGAAAATGCTATTGAACGCGCTGTTGTTTTGGCAAATCCACCAGAAATCACAGCCAAAGATCTGCCGGCTTCCATTCGTTCGTTGGGCGAAAAGAAAATCTATGAGTCTGACAACAAGCTTTCTTCATGGATTGAAAAGCTTGAGGAAGACGCCCTGCGGCAAGCATTGCTTGAATGTGAAGGTAACATTTCACAAACCGCGAAAAAGCTTGGCATTGGTCGCGCGACCATTTATCGCAAGGCCAAGAAGTATGGCCTCCCAATGTTAAGGTAAGATAACGCCTCATCATGTGCTTCCAAGGTGGATTGGCTTTGCCTCCCCTCGGGGAACACAAATCTTCTCCCTAAATTCTAATTTTTCAACGCCCAAACACTTGCATGTTCATACGCATCCCTCACCGTTGCAAAAGTGTGTGCTGCATCTTCTATGCTTCAATCAAATGAGTATCAGCGTGATACATTTGTTTCAGCGAAACACACGTTTGATACACTTGCCGTAATCCTGATTTATTGGCAAAAGAATGACATAGGTATACCCTCAGGCATGTTTTTTATGTTTTGTTCCGGTGGTATAGATATTGCTTGGGACGGGTTGTCATTCATGCCAACCAAAACAAGAAAAGGGATATTATGGACATCATTGCAACCAGAACACGGCCCAAAACCAATACCGGCTTGTCCAAGCTTGTTAACGGTATTTGCCAGGGAGAGTACAGGGAGATTGAACTGACCGAGTTTGTTGATTTGGTTCAAAAGATTTCATTGAGCTACCTGAAATATCAGGAGGTGATTGGCAAGCATATCCGGTGGGAACGAAATAAAAATATGGGGGAGCTGGAAGATCTTGCTTTAGACTGTGTCGCGGGATTGTTTATGCGCAATGAAGATGGCGAGTTTATCCAATTCAGAAAATATTTTCAAAACAACGCCCCGAATCTTCCGGAATTAGACGATGTGGAAATTTTGGTGTTGCTGCGCAGGTTGGTGATCAAGAAAACCAAACAGGAGCTTTCGCGCATATTTAAAGAGCGTGACCCGGAAGGTGCAAAGATTGTCCGTAACATTAAGGTTGCAATTAAAAGCTCAACTGAGTTTGAGACGTTTCGGGAAATGGGTCGTGAATACATTTACACCCTTAATGGCATAAATGACAATGCAAACAATTCCACTGATGCGAGTGATATTGGTTCGACAAACGGCACTATAGAGGCAATGCAATTAGAAGAAGATCTGTCCAATGATGCGTTCAAAGAATTCCTTCGTAAAACGCAGCCGTCCATTCCTGAGGGCTCTTTGCGCGGTGAATACCTGAATGTTTTCTGCCCTAAAGATCCGGTTTCGGCTGGAATTCGAAAAATGCTCTGTGTGGTTCGTGAGGATGAACGCTATCAGAATTATCTGCCTTTGGATATGGTCGCCAGAATCATGCGTAACACAAACCTTGAAATGGTGCGAGATCGGCTTGCTGCACAATTCACAGACACATCACCGCTGGACGACTTGAAGTTAAAGGAAATTGAAAAACGCAAGCAGGCGGTACTTGGGCGTATCCAAATCAAGATTCAAGGTCAGTATGTGAATACACAAAAAATCTCACCGGAGAAAGGCGAGATTTATTACAAAGCCTTGTGCGAAATCTTAGATGACATCAGTCAGGGGAAAAAATATGATTCTTACATTAAGCACTTAAAACGCTACATGCCGGCGTTGAGCCAAAAGGCCTATCGTTCGCAGGAACGAACGATTTTTGAGTACCTTGGCAAGTTAATCAAAAAGTGGTTTCGAGAGACGCTTATGGAATTATTATAATTTTTTTCCGAAGAACTCAAAAATGTAGGTATATTAAAACAAAAAGGCCTACAGAAGACAGGTCGCCCAAAGAACTTAACATGAGGCCATGTGAAAGGCTTGAGCTACCAAACAACAACAGGATGTCTGGCGGACCACGATATCGAGTTCTTTTTGTCACAGAGAGATTTGCTTGAGAAAGCAGCTGAGACGAGAATAATAGACCATCTTGGTCAGTGTTGCGAATGCTTTGATCGATACTACAATTTGTGGGTGTTTCACAGGATACTGAGTTGTGAACTCAGTAAGCCGGTCTCACAAAAGGTACATAACTTAGTGAAAGGACTTCAGGGTTTAAGTTGTGAATAATTAGGCGGTAAACGATAGAGCATCCCTTTCCCTAAAGGCCAGTGGTTCATTTATTTGTTCACTGGCCTTTTGTTTTTTGGGGAGAGAAATTAGCTTGACATACGATTGGGATTTAACTATATTCAAAATATATAAACCTTTAGGGCACCTAATCGTTGTCAAATTGTAACATCAGAATTAGCTCTATTTTAAGTTCATAGGTTGTAAGAACAGATGGATAGCCCGAAAATCCTGGTCATCGATGGTGATCCAAAAAATCTACAAATACTCAGAGAAAGCCTGGAAGCTGCAAAGTTCCGTGTTATTACATCAGGCAATGGTGAAGAAGGCTGGAAATTAGTTCAGTCGGAACAACCCAATATAATCGTCTCCGAAGTAGACACGCCCGGCTTTGACGGGTTTCAACTTCTTGATAAACTGCAGAAAGATCCTGTTTACGCGGCCATCCCGCTCGTTTTCCTTACCAATAGGCGTAATTTAGAAGATCGTATAAAAAGTCTTCAGACTGGCGTTAAGGATTATATGATCAAGCCGCTCCATGTCAAAGAGGTTATCGCAAGACTGCATATGATTCTGCGAAGAATGGAGAGAGTCACGAGTGAAGAGGCAGAAACATCTCGCAAGATAGTTGGGCGCCTGGAGGAAAAAAACGTTGAGCAGTTGCTGGAAAATTACGGCATTGAAAAGCGCACAGGGGTCCTTTCTTTGTATGACCGATTCGAGCGCAATGGTGAAATTTATTTCAGAGGCGGCGCTGTTGTAAATGCTCGTCTGGGTAATTTCCGTGCAGAGAAAGCGGTTTATCAGATGTTGCCCTGGGATTACGGGCATTATATTATGACTTTTAAAGATATTCGCGTTAAGGATGAGATTACTGTAAGTAATCTTGGGCTCCTGCTACAAGGGTTTAAGCAGGTGCAGGAACGCGAAGTAATTCTGGAACAGTTACCTGCTATCAATTCTGTTCTGGTAAAAACGCCATTGTTTAAACAGATTCTGGAACGAAAGCCGGTCGCGCCGGATGCGAATAAGTTTGTCTCACTATTTGATGGAAAACGGACGATCGAGCAAATCCTGGCTACAAGTGCACTCGATGATGTAAAAACGCTCAAAAGGATGGTCCGTCTCTATGAGCAGGGATTTGTTGTAAAGATCAACGGCAGGCCGGAATCTGGGCAAAAAACGATTGAACCCGTGGCTAAAATGCCATTATCAACTCAGGTCAAACCTCGCCCAATTGCGCAAGAAGAACCTCCACCCAAAGCAGTGGATTGGGAAGAAGAATTGGCAACGCCTGCCCCCATGGAACCGGTTCTGCCCCCAACCGAACCACCGAATATCAATACGGTTGAAAAGGGGTTTGATTATTCTGAGTCGAGTTTGCGTACACCTCAGGATGACAGCGATCAGGTGCAGCCACCTCAAAATCGTACTGGAGACGTGCATGCAGCCCCACCTGTTACAAACGGAGAGATGTTTGCCAATAGCAATTCAATTTCTGCAGCCACACCCTTGCAGTCAACGGCCAGGGGAGTTTCCGGAGTTTACGATTCCTTGTTCAACGGCAAGTACCACTCACCCGGACACTTCGTTATTATCAGCAGCGATCAGGTGAACCGACAACGATTTGTCTCTACCATGACAAATGGGCGCTTCACAACAAAAAAGATTGGGCCGGTGGAAACAACAATGGATATCGGGCAAATCACCACACCTGAAAAACGGCGTTTGGAGATTATCGCACTGTCCACAGAGCAAAGATATTTCCAAATGCTCGAACCAATTTCAGATAGCCTTGTTGGTTGTGTGGTCCTCATCAAGGGGGAAAATCCGGCAAACTTAAAGTACACCGGTTATTTAATAAATTCCTTGAAAAAGAAAATTCAGGCTCCTTATGTTGTTGCACTTGTGCGCGCTGACGGCGAGAGAAAAATACCACTCGACTTTGTTCGTTATTCATTGCAAATGGATGACAATGAGCAGCTAATTGAGATCGATGTAACCGATCCGGATTCCCTCGCACATTTGATAGGCCAGCTTCAATCACCTTCTTATCGCAACGTTGAAACTGAGCCATTGCAAAATAAGGTTCAATCAACCAACTAAGTTCTCATGGAACGTAAGCGTATACTTATCGCGGTGAATACGCCATCAGATGTAGAGAAGTTGAGAAAGCAGCTTGCAACTTCAGGCTATGAGGTGAAGGTGGTCAATAACGGTACTGCCGCGTTGAACCTCAGCAGGGAATTTCAACCTCACCTTGTTCTTTCAGAATTAACTCTGGCCAAAGTAGATGGTCATCATCTTCTGCGTGAATTCAAAGGAAACGCTTCTACAAGGCGTGTGTCGTTTGTTATGATGAGCAGTCATCGCTCGGTTGATGAACGTGTTCACACCATCTCGCTTGGCGTTGATGATTATATCACGGTACCTTTCGATATGCGTGAGGTTGTGAGCCGAATTAAAATTCTTCTTGAAGAATCAGAAAGTATTGAATTGTCCGCTGCGCGCAACAGCAAAGGATTCGCCGGGAATTTGTGCGATATGAACATCATTGAAACCGCACAGGCATTGGAAATCGGCAAGAAGTCCGGTGTTTTAGTTGTTCTGAGCGGCGATGATGAGGGGGTGATTTTTATCCGGGATGGAGAAATTGTTGATGTTGAAATGGCTGAGGTGCCACCTGCCCAGGCGCTGTTTCGTATGTTTACCTGGAGCGATGGCACCTTCCGTTTTGATATTGAGGCGGTCGAGCAACCCAGTCGATTTGATGTCTCGACAGCGGACTTGATTAAGCGCGGCATGGTTTATAAAGATCGTTGGGATCAGCTTTGTCAGGGATTACCTTCTTTGCAAACTTCCCTGACCAAAAATAAAAAAAACGGCATACTTCCACGCTCAGAAGATGAGAAGGCTGTGCTCAGCATCGTAAATGGGAACAGCAAAACTCTTGACCTTGTTAAAAATTCTGAACTCGATGATCTTAGAACTTTGAAAACCGTGATAAAGCTGTTTAATGAGGGGCGATTGAAAGAATCTCCACCACAGGCATTAAGCGCCAAAAGCAACTTTAACGGTAAGCTTTCAAAGTCGCCGAATTCGAGAATCACGCGACTTGTTGGCAGTTTTCTTCATTCCTCGCTTCGGTCAGACGCCACGAAGTTTTCGAGTCGAATAGATAGATTTGGAGGTTCTGAAAGTAGTCGCGGTTCTCACCCCTCGACAATTTCCAACCAAATTCATCTCAATAAGAGCGAGCTATTGATGATTCGAGAAAAACTCTTGAATCGAGGCAAGGGCTGAGCTTTTTCCCGCATTAATCGACCATTATGAGAATTGGAGAAATCGCTGTTGTCGGCCCCAACGCTTCCGCCAAGCGTGAGTTTATCAGAAATGTTTCGGATGAAATCGTGGTTCAAACCGATGATCTCATTTTTGGCAGACTTCGCATAAACAATCAACTCGTTGTGCACCTGTATGGTGTAAACTATTCCGTGGAAAATAACAGCCCGTTGTGGGATCTGGTTTCGCAGAAACTCCTGGGTTACGTTGTTCTTTTCAACTGGAGTCAACAAGATTCATATATTGAAGTTCAGAAAATGGTTGATTCGCTGTCTTCCATAAAGCAGCTTCCCATTGTCATAGCAGCAAATGTTCCTGGTGGCGCCGAAATACTCCCACCGGAATTCTTAGAAATAAAAATGAACCTGCAGGCTCATTGTGAGTTTACATTTTGCGATGTGAGCAATGTTGACAGCGTGAAGAAAATTCTGGTTACTCTGGTTGATGCTGTTATTGAAAAAATCGCTTAATTGAATTGTTTTGCCAGGCAGGCCGTGGGCAATATAACACAAACCTATAATTTATCTGGAGAGTTTTATTAATGAGTAAGCGTTACCAAAATAGTATTCTTGAAACAGTAGGCAACACGCCTCTGGTGAAACTAAACCGTGTTACAGCAGACATAAAAGCAACCGTTTTAGCGAAGGTGGAGTTTTTTAATCCTGGCGGGAGTGTTAAAGACCGAATCGCCATTGCGATGATCGATGCCGCTGAAAAGGAGGGCACGTTGAAGCCGGGCGGTACCATCGTCGAGTCAACATCCGGGAACACGGGTGCTGGTTTGGCCCTGGTAGCTGCACTTCGAGGTTACAAAGCAATTTTTACCATGCCGGACAAAATGAGTCAGGAGAAAGTGCGGAACCTTAAAGCATTTGGTGCGGAGGTTATTGTTACACCTACTGCTGTGGCGCCTGAGTCGCCGGAGAGCTATTACTCAGTGGCCAAAAAAATCGTTCAAGAAACGCCCAATGCCATTCTGGCCAATCAGTACTTTAATCCGGTCAACCCTGAAGCACATTACCTGACAACCGGGCCTGAAATTTGGGAGCAAACAGATGGGAAAGTCAATTATTTTGTTGCGGGCATGGGGACTGGCGGCACCATTAGTGGGACAGGTAAATTTTTGAAGGAAAAAAACGCAAACCTTCAAGTTGTCGGCGCGGACCCCGTTGGGTCCATTCTAAAAAATTATTTTAACACGCAGGAAATAGCTGAGGCAAAACCTTATAAAGTGGAAGGTGTTGGCGAAGATATTATTCCCAGTACGATTCATTTTGAGTATATTGACCGCGTGATCGATGTTGGCGATAAAGAATCGTTCAATACAGCACGTCGCATTTCCAGAGAGGAAGGTATTTTGATTGGCGGTTCAGGCGGTCTTGCTGCTGCTGCTGCGTTGCAAGTCGCGCGTGATTTGGCCAAGGACCAGACAGTGGTTGTTTTGTTCCCGGATTCCGGGGTAAAGTATCTCTCTACTTTTTATTCTGATGACTGGATGCGTGAGAATCGATTTTGGGATATAGCGAGTATTACACTGGATCGTGCCTTGGCCGTAAAGTCCAGTGGCATGAATTCCCTCATTTCGGTTTCACCTTCGCAGACTGTGCGTGAAGCGATTGCCCTTCTCAGTAAACATAACATTTCACAGATACCTGTATTTGAAAGCACCAGACCGATTGGCCATTTGGAAGAAGGCGATATCATGGCAAAGGTCATAAGTGATAACAAGCTGTTTGACGCACCAGTCAAAGAGGTGATGCTGGAAAGCCTCCCGGTCATCTCCAGCAAACGCCACATATTTGATGCAAAAAATTATCTCACGAGTGAATATCCTGCAGTGCTGGTTGAAGATAGTGGGAAAATTACCGGTATCATAACCAAGTCAGATCTTTTGGAGTATCTTGCAGAATGATAGAAAAAAAACAATTGGATTTTGCTACTAACGCGATTCATGCCGGCCAAAAGCCGGACTCGGACTCCGGCGCCATTATGACGCCTATTTATCAGACCTCTACTTATGTTCAGGAATCGCCCGGTGTGCACAAAGGCTATGAGTATGCTCGTACTGCCAACCCAACCAGGGAGGCGCTGGAAGCCAATGTTGCTGCACTCGAAGGTGCGCGTTTTGGTTTTGCATTTAGTTCCGGAATGGCAGCCATATCAACCCTCACCAACCTTTTGCAGCAAGGTGACCATGTGGTGGTCGCGGACAATGTTTATGGGGGTACTTATCGTTTCTTTCAACAAGTTATGGCTAACTTTGGCCTCACGTTCAGTTTTGTCGATACTTCGGATTTTTCAAGGGTTGAGGAAGCTGTAAGGCCGAATACGCGCATGATATTTATTGAAACGCCGACAAACCCATTGCTGAGGCTGACCGACATTGCTCAATTGGCAACATTTTGTAAGCACAAGGATTTGTTGCTTGCCGTAGATAATACATTCATGAGCCCCTATTTTCAAAGACCCCTTTCTTTGGGCGCCGATATTGTCGTTCACAGCAGCACAAAATATCTGAACGGCCATAGTGACGTCGTCGGCGGAATTGTTCTGTTAAATGACGAGTCCATCGCGGAACGCATAGGCTTTTTGCAAAACTCAGCCGGCGCCGTGCCCGGCCCATTTGATTGCTGGTTAGTGCTAAGGGCGACAAAAACATTGCCATTGCGCATGCGTCAGCACAACAGTAATGCCGGGGAAATTGCCCGTTTCCTTGTAGAACATCCCAAAGTTGAGAAAATAATTTATCCCGGTTTGCCATCTCATCCTCAGCATGAACTGGCAAAGAAACAGCAGCTTGACCCGTATGGAAAGCCGGGATACGGTGGCATGATTTCGTTCGAATTGGGCAGTTTTGAACGGGGCAAAGCATTTTTGGAGAAGGTCCGTGTATTTTCACTGGCCGAAAGCCTTGGTGGCGTTGAAAGCCTGATTAGCCACCCGGCATCCATGACACACGCATCGGTTCCGGCTGACGAACGGCAGCGAATCGGTTTGTCTGATAGTTTGGTTAGAATATCCGTGGGGGTTGAATATGTTGATGATCTTATACAGGATATTGAGCAAGCGCTTGAATGATCTTTAACCTCCGGCATGTAATAATTTCTTTGCTTTTCCTTTGTCTCTCAAGCGGGATGACTGGGGCCAACCACCCGATCGGCACAAATGATTGGCTGATACTGCAGTCATCTCCATTTGCCATCTACTATTTTGAGCCGAACCGGGTGGTTGCAGAAAAAGTAGCCTCTCTGTTGCAGTTGGCTTATGCTGATTTGGCCGCCCAAATGAAGCTCAAACTTACCTCGCCTGTGAGCGTTTTTCTTGCGCCATCACAAAACATATTTGATGATCTCACCAGCAATTCTGTGCCACATTGGGGAGAAGGTGTTGCCGACCCTGTTCGCAGTTTGATAATTTTGAAATCACCTGCCAAGACCGCTCAAAACAGTAGACTGGCCAAACTTGTGCGCCATGAGCTGACCCATGTACTGATAGGACAGTCCGTGCCGCGGCGGCTCATGCTGCCAAAATGGTTCAATGAAGGTCTGGCCATTTACGTTGCAGCGGATGAACAATTTGCCGCGGGCAAAGCTATTTCGAAAGCGCTTATCAGCAACTCGATTATTCCTCTGGACGAAATTGATGAAGTGCTCAAGTTTCAGCATGCAAAAGCCACTCTGGCCTACGAAGAGAGCTATTCATTTACGCTCTATATCAGTGACAAGTACGGCTTCGATGCCATCGTCCAACTCATCCACAATCTCGATGGCAATGATTCATTTGAGCAGGCTTTCCAAGCACATTTTGGCGTTGAGCTGTTTGAGGATGAACTTGCGTGGTATGAGTACCTGAACAAAAAGTACCGATGGAAGTTTCTCCTCGATTTTGAGCTGTACTTATGGATATTTATTCTCCTGCTTTTTATCGGGGCCTTTGCGACAATTCGTTTGCGCAACCGGAGCACGCTTACCCGGTGGGATAACGAAGATCGCTTGTCTGGCTACGATGATCATACAGTCTGAAGCATAAAGCCATGTCTGTAGTTAAAATTAATTCGGATAATTTTGGTAAAGATGAGCTTGCCGAAGCCGTGCGTATTCTCGATGCAGGCGGTGTCATTGCCTATCCCACCGAGACTGTGTATGGACTCGGTGCTGATATTTTTTGTGAGGATGCCGTTAACAGGCTTTATAAAATTAAAGGACGCAATGCGCACAAGGCTGTTACCATGATGGTGGCTTCACAAGCAGATATACAACGATACTGCACTGCGGTTTCATCTGCAGCATCGGCTATGATGGCTGCCTTTTGGCCCGGACCACTTACGCTGATCTTCAAAGCTTCCGCTGCAATTCCGGATTATTTTGCGGCAGAGAACAACACCATCGGCGTGCGGTTTCCAGACCACAAAATATCCAACACACTGGTTGACTTGCTCAGGCGCCCAATTACTTCCACCAGCGCCAACAGCAGCGGTGGAACACCTGCACGAGATGTGCGCGGGATGCCGCTTGCGCTGCAGGCCGGCGTTGATTTGATCCTTGATGCAGGGCAGACAGTTTCCGGTATTCCATCGACCGTGGTTGATGTGTCCACTGGCAAGGTTGTGATACTGCGGGAAGGCGCGATATCAGCCAAAGCCATTCTGGCCTGTTAACTTGTTTTATTAACCGAGTGCTGGCTGCGGCTTGTAGCGCTGGTTATTTGGGGAGCATCAGAAAAAGGTAAAGTGCCGATTTTTTGTAGAGCAGGTTTTGAAAAAATAATTGACCTCGATGGAGGTATTTTATGAAAGATAATGTGTTTCGTGTGCTTTTCGTGTGCTCCGGCAATAGTTGCCGTAGTCCTATGGCCGAGGGTTTATTGAAAGCCAAAGTGCCTGCAGATCTCGAAGAAAAAGTGGTCATTAAGTCGGCTGGAACATTGGGTATTGAGGGCGCTCCAGCCACAATCTTCGCGATTAAAGTGGTGCAAGATTTGGGTTCAGATATTTCAAACCACCGGTCACAGGGAATGACTGTGGAGCTGGCGCAGGAGGCGGATATCATTTTTGCCATGGCGCGTAATCATTATAACTTTTTACAGGCACAATTTCCTGAATGCAGGGAAAATGTGTTTTTTTTGAGTCGTTTCGATCGTGCATCGGAAGAGGAAGGAACCGAGAGTATTGATGACCCGATTGGTGCCGGTCTGCCGGTTTATGAAGACTGCGCAACGATTATTAATGCAGAGCTACAGCGAATAATGCCGCGATTGGAGAAACTCATCAGAGAAAAGATCGGGGCAAGCGGTGATTCGTAAATGTGTAGTTAGCAGGCATTCAATCCGGGCTTCTGCAATCATATCAAAATCACGCAAATAAACATTGAAATGTTAATTCACTTCAATTTGCTGCGCGTGTTCTTCCATATCAAAGATAACCAACTGGTCGATTAGTTCCGCTTTTTCGATGGCCCGCAAAATGTAAGGCGCGAACGAGCGGAAGCGTAGCCGCACGCGCAACGCCAGCGTGGTGGCATTTGGTAAAGCCGGAACGGTGTATGCCGAAGCTCGCCGTTCAAACGGTGGAATGGTGTTATTTTCGATGAGGTCCGCTTCCCAGAAGAAGGGGATTTCCTCTCCATTTTTTCGGATAATGCTGTGAAACAAAGTTAGAGTTGAGTCTTCAGAGGCAGCGCCGGTTTGCACCGCATCACTGTGGGTGTTGCGTAAATCTCCCCCGGAATCAAGCGTGCCGCTCTGGTAAATTGTTTCTCCTGAATTGACATCAGCTAAAATTATTTCAAGCCACATCTGGCGTTCGAAAGCGGTGCCGGTGGGCACATTGTGTCCGGCCTGATCATTTAAAATGCTGACTTCAACCACAAACGGCGTATCAACTTTTACCTGGGTTGGTGCAGTTACCGTCATTGAAACCGAATTTTTCAATAGTGTGTCCACCATTTCAATGGTCTGTTCACGCCCTGGAAATTCTACCAATGGGATGTCAACGCCCACAAAAAAATGGCGATGCACCGTTCGTTCCGGGCCACGTGTGGCTGCCTTGCCACGGTAGGCCGGCATGTGACAACCCTGGCATTCAAGTCCCATGGCCGAATAAGGACTTTCATCCCACTCCTTAGCAGTGAATTCCACTTGCACGCCCGTTGGTGAAAAGACGTCATGACAGGAGGTGCAGATTTGTGACTGCTCGTAGCGCCGATCAAATTCAGAGCTGTGAAATGTGTTTTCAACCGGGTCGGAAATCGGGCCCTGACGAACATTGTCCAGCCGGAAATCGATTTGGCCCTGACCACGCCTCAAGGTGGTGATACGATGGCAAACGTCACATTGGATGCCGGGTTTTGCAAACGACGACAGTGCTGCAGGGTCAAAGCCGGGTTCTGTTTCACCCAGCAACATAGCTACGGGACTGTGGCACTTTATGCAAAATTGGTCCAATTCCTGATTTGAACGCGCCTGGCCAATCTCATTAAGTCGGAAGAAAATCGGATCTGTAAATGCATACGCATGGGTTGAGATTTGCCACTCTGCATAGTGTTGCGGGTGGCACTGCGCGCATCCGGCTGGATCGGTGAATGCTTGTCGAATCTGCTCCTTTTCATTTAAGGGAGCTGGCTCTGGTTTGAGTTTGTGGTCGCAATTCATACCGGTGACTGTCGCAATGGTCAAAAGTAAAAGTAGTCTGATGTTGTTCATAATAAAAAGTAGCCATTTATTTGGATTAATCAAAACCAAAACCATGATGCGATGGAAGATGAAATGAATATAGAAATTCATTTGTAATAGAATACAGCAGACAGGTTGGAATTAGTCCAGGTTTTTTCTCATGCTGTTTGTGTTTTAAAATAATTTTCACTAACCTTTTTTCATTAAGTGCAATTTAAGGTTTCGTATGAAAAGTAAAGCTGCAATAATAACACTTTTGGCTGCTCATTTCTCTTTGTTTGCGCCGTTACTCCTGGCACAGGAATTTGATTTTGTTCAAAAAGTCTCACCTTTTCCCATGCAGGGTCGAAACGGCGAAGCGGTTGATTTCCCGTTTCTGGGTGGTTTTAATGCGCCCCGGCCGCAATTGGTAGACATTGACGGCGACGGCGATCTCGATCTTTTCATTCAAGAGGAGAGCGCTAGCTCTGACTCACCCGGCCGTCTTATGTATTTTGAGAATATCGGCACACCGCAGATATTTAAGTATGTCTGGCGGACAAACGCATACCAGGATTTGGATGTCGGAAACTGGTATAAATTTATTGATATGGATGCCGACGGTGATTTTGATTTATTTACTGAAAATTCGCTTGGCAGTATTCGCTACTGGCAAAATAGCGGCGGCGCCAATCAAGCTGGCTTTGTGCTTACGGCAGATTCTTTACGCGATGCACAGAATGCCCTGATTGTTTTTGATGTCGGCAGTTTGCCTGAAATTGCTGATATTGACTGCGATGGTGACGCGGATCTTTTTATTGGCAGATCGGCTGCCGGGACCATTTCGTTTTATGAAAACATCGGACTAAGCGCTCAGGATATTCCGATTTTTAAGTTTGTTACGGATTCGTTTCAGGATATTTCTATCATCGGCCAGGCCATTGGCAACAGCGCCCCGACCACTGACAATACTGGAGAGACGCGGGCACTGGCCAGGCACGGAAACAGTTCTCTGAGCATTGTCGACATTAACAATGATCTGGATTCAGATATTTTTTGGGGTGATTTTTTTGAGACGAGCCTGATTTTTCTCGAAAATTCCGGTAACTGCGCCGTTCCGGATATAGCCATAACCAGTAGAGAATTCCCTTTGCAGGAACCGCTTTTATCCGCAGGATTCAATGCGCCTCGCTTCGACGATATTGATGCTGATGGTGATTTGGATATGTTTGTCGCCGTGCTTGGAGGCGCTTTTGCACCCACTGGTAACCTTGCGTCAAACCTTTATTTTTACCGCAATACCGGTTCTTCCACAGCGCCGGCTTTTGCCCTAGTAGACACGCAATTTGTTTCGATGCTAGATGTTGCAGCGCATGCCATGCCGGCGTTTGTCGATATCGACAACGATGGAGATCTCGATATGTTTATCGGCAACGAAGCTGATCCGGACTCACCACTGACAGCGCAGAGCGCTCGACTTTATTTTTTTGAAAACAACGGTGCTGTCGATGCGCCTGAATTCGCTTTAGCGAGCAAGGATTATCTCGAGAACGACTTCAGCTTTAGTTTTGCCCCCACATTTGCAGATATTGACGGGGATAACGATTTTGATCTTTTTATCGGAGACTGGAGCGGCCGCCTGGCCTTTCTTGAAAACACGGGCAGCGCTGGTTCGCCTGACTTTCCCACTGTGATTGAAAATTACGCAGACATTGATGTGGGCAACTATTGCACTCCGGCGTTTATTGATATTGACGCCGACGGTGATCTGGATTTGTTTACAGGCGAATTAGATGGTAGTCTGAACTTCTACCGCAATACCGCCACGGCCTCTGTACCTGTTTTTTTTCTGGAGGATGAAAAGTTCGCGACGATTGATATGGGTGATTACAGCACGCCCTTTTTTAAAGATGTTGATAATGACGGCGACTGGGATTTGCTGGTGGGCTCTGATGCCAACGGTTTAATGCTTTTTCGCAACACAGGCACAGCGAAGAATCCGGTTTTCGCGCAGGATAGCGCCTTGTCTGTCAAGGTACAATCTCGTTCAGCACCGGCGCTCGTGGATGTTGACGCAGATGGTGATCTCGACTTGTTTGTTGGCTCTGAAAAAGGTGGATTGCTGTTTTTTGATAATCTTGAACCAGAAGAGTCGACCCCGGTTGATTTTGCTTTGTTGCAAAATTACCCAAATCCATTCAATTCTGGAACGACGATATTATTCGGCACAGAAAAGGGTGTCCTGGCTGCGGCA
Organism: Candidatus Zhuqueibacterota bacterium; assembly: GCA_029262005.1. Lineage (GTDB taxonomy): Bacteria > Zhuqueibacterota > Zhuqueibacteria > Oceanimicrobiales > Oceanimicrobiaceae > JAJDAG01. The sequence goes on from JAJDAG010000149.1 coordinate 92,290, forward strand.
GATGCCAGTCAGTTAGCCATCTATAATTTAAATGGTCAAATGATCCGCGAGTGGTCATTTGCAGACACAGGCAATTCAGCGCTACAAACAATCCACTGGGATGGCACCGATGCACTGGGAAATAATGTTTCGTCGGGTGTCTATTTTTCGCGGTTGCGTTCACATTCCGGCAGAGTCGTCACAGGCAAAATGTTGTTGCTGCGCTGAAATCAGCATCTTCTCAACTCAAAAAAAACCAGTCTTTTGCATTGTTGCATGAACCGGTATTGGGTGTAATTATTCTGCCACTGGTTAAGTCTGATAGGACTTTAAGCCCACCAGAATTAAGTTTTCTGCACGGACTGACTCGCTGTGCCAGGCTGGACTTAAGCCAGCTTGCATTTTCCAGGTGAATGTTTGGGTGTGCGGCAGGATAATCCTTGCATTTTCCTGTCCTCTCCAGTATAATAGATAATGAAAAAAACAATGATATTGCAAATTGACTCTCCCGGCCGTTGCCGGTATTTGTGGCAAGGCCTTGCATCTCTGGTCGTGCTGCAACTGCTCACTTCGTTTTCTGTGGGTTATGCTCAGGAAACATTCGTCCGACAAAGAGAAACAAATTCCCATTACAGCGAAGGTGACTGGGTTAGTTACTCGGTAGCACGCTTTGCCACTTCAATTGCCATTGGCAGGCAGTATATCTATTTTGGCACGCAGCACGCCGGTATTACGCGTTTTCATCGCTATCGCGAATCGTGGGATTTCCCGTGGACGACCAGCAATGGTCTTACGGACAACAGTGTTTCGGTGGTCGCCTTTGATGAGGATACCGACACAATTTGGTGCGCCACCCGCCATGCAATCAGTTACTACCAGCCGAGCGCACGCAAGTGGCGTAATTTGTTTAAAGAAGACTTTGGCCTTTCCAGAGACGATGAAATCGAATCCATTGGCATTGATGCGGATGGAATACTTTTAGTTTCAAATGCCGGGCGGGTGTATGAATGCAGTAAATTCGGCGGTACAATTCTGGAGGCGCGCGATATTAACGGCAACAGAAACTCCAGAATACGCTGGTTCGGTCGGCGAGCACCTGCACCGAAGGAATTCCCACACTTTTTCATGTCTGACGGGTATCTCTTTAATCCGGATGGAATTGTTGAAGATGCGCATTTCCGCCGTGCAAAAGTTGTGAGCGCGGTTGAAGATGATTGGGGAAATATGTGGATTGCAACCCGGGGTTTCGGAGCCGGCAAAGCGGACACCCGCTCCCTCAGGCTTGATATGTTGGAGTTCGGGTTAAGAAATTTTTCAGTGGATGCCATGACTTTTAGCCCTGATGTTTTATGGTTGGGCGGTTCCACAATCTCAGAACTCAGCCAGGGCATAACGGCCTGGAACAGGGAGCGTGAGCAGTGGCAGTTTTTCGAACAGAAATATGTCACTGAGCTACGCAGCGATCAAGTCAATGAGATCACCTCTGATGGTAATGCACTTTGGTTTTCCACAGCTTACGGCCTTTCTTACTATACCAATGAGACGGCTGAATGGACAACATTTACTCACTTTGACGGCCTGGCCGACAACGTTGTGCATGATGTGGCAGTCGATGATTCTTCAATTTGGGTTGCCACCGATAATGGGATCAGTCGCATAATCCGCGCTAACCTGGCACACAAAGACAGCGCAAAAATCGAACCTCTCAACCCGGATAACCTTGCGCTGGTAGAAGTGCGTGATCTTGAGTTGGTGGAAAATTTGCTCTGGGCTGCAACGAGCAACGGAGTCTATGTTTACGACATCCACACAAAAGTCGGTGGTTTCAGCAACGAAATTGAAGGCCCTTTCAGTCTCTCGATTAATTCCATTTCACGTTATGAAAATGAAATTTGGTTTGGCAGTGACAACGGCATCGATGTTTTTGATACAGATAAACGGGAATGGCTTGGTGTTCCGGCGGGTCGCGCTTTACAAAACACGGTTGTCAATAAAGTTGTGGCAGCCGGAGAGGCTGTCTGGGCGGCAACCAACAACGGCGTTCGAAAATATGACCGTGATTCAAATAGCTGGCGAAAGTTTACCATTGAAGACGGCCTCATCAGCAATCGGATTTATTCGATTTTGCTGGATGGTGACTTCATCTGGTTTGGCGCGGACAATGGTGTTACCAGGTTCTATTGGAATGTTCCGTCACGGATTGACTGAGTTTTGCACGGCGTATTCAGGCGGAACATGTCTGTGGCAAACAGCCTGCAGGCGAGCATAAACTTCACTGAAATGAGCGCAACGATGACGGCGGAGTACTGGCTGGCGGTGTTTACTGCTTGCGTTTACAGGCAGGTTCATTTTTTCAAGCTCGTAAAATGATACTGGTGAAATAGCTTGGATCTTTTTGAAAAACAAGCGTTAGCCGATGCCCAGGGCAACCGTCCCCTGGCAGACCGTATGCGCCCGAAAACACTTTCTCAATTTATGGGGCAGGACCATCTTGTCGCTACGGGAAAAATCATTCGTCGCGCTATTGAAAATGATGAGCTGGTGTCCATGCTCTTTTGGGGGCCGCCCGGTGTTGGCAAAACCACCCTTGCTAAAATGATCGCGCGGGCAACAAAATCAGATTTTTTTGAAATGAGCGCAGTCACAGCCGGTGTGGCCGATATTCGCAAAGTGCTGGAGAAAGCAAAAGTCAATCGTTCTCTCTCCAAGCGCAGCATCCTGTTTATCGATGAAATTCATCGCTTTAACAAGGCGCAGCAGGATGCTTTGTTGCACAGTGTGGAAGACGGCACCGTCCTGCTTATCGGCGCCACCACTGAAAACCCCTCTTTCGAAGTCAACGCACCGTTGCTTTCGCGGTGCCGGGTGTACAAACTGCAACAGCTTACATTTGAGGAGATTGAAGGCATTGTCAAACGGGCGTTGTCTGAGGATGAAATGCTTGTAAAGCAGCGCGTTGAAATAGACGAGCTGGCCCTGAAGCTGCTCATCAACATGTCTGGTGGTGACGCGCGCAATGCTCTGAATGCTTTGGAGTTAAGTGTTCAATTGGCTGGTCGGGCAAAAAATGAGACCTGCCGGATAGATGCAAGAATCGTTAAAGAGGCGCTGCAGACCAAAGCCACGCCCTACGACAAAAAGGGCGACTACCACTATGACGTAATTTCTGCGTTTATAAAAAGCGTGCGCGGCTCAGACCCCAATGCGGCGCTTTACTGGCTGGCGCGCATGCTTGAGGCCGGCGAGGACGCCAAGTTCATCGCCCGCCGGCTGATTATTCTCGCCTCCGAAGATATCGGCAATGCCGACCCGCAGGCGCTGGTGCTTGCTACGTCGGCATTTGCAGCGGTCACTTACATCGGCCTGCCCGAGGGCCGTTTGGTATTGGCACAGGCGACCACATATCTGGCATCCGCACCTAAAAGCAATGCTTCGTACACAGCCATTTCCGCGGCTCAGAATGACATCCGTGAAAACCCCGTGGAACCGGTGCCGCTGCATCTGCGCAATGCTCCGACCAATTTGATGAAGAGTCAAGGCTACGCAGATGGCTACCTTTACCCTCACAATCACGAACACAATTTTGTCGAACAGCAATATTTACCGGACGGCTTGAAAGATCGCCTTTATTATGAGCCAACTGAAAACGGCGCTGAAAAAGGCATTGGCGAACGATTAAGGCTCTGGTGGCAAAAGTACCGCGGAAATTAAAGAGGTCAACCCGGATAATGCGCATCTGCTTACCTGAGGCGCCCACTTTCTTGCAAGTGGCATGTTCAATCTTCAAATTGCAAGAAAAAAAATCAAACTCACATTCCGGGATTTATGCTAAAAAGTCGACAAGCGCACCATTTTTATGCGGATGAAACTGAGCAGAGTAAAATCACCACCAACCCAATTGCATTTTTTGTATTAAGCACAATCGATCCCACTTCCCCGTATCGTCGGAGGCTGCTTGCTGTGCTGGTTTCCAAACGCCAGTTTGTGGAAATAGATAAACAGGGAAACTCTATTTCGACTCCCGCTCTCCGTGCGTCTCGCGATGAAGAAGAAGTTTGGAGATGAGATAGGGATTTTCTACGGCTTTCCGCATGTGCGGCAATTAAGGCATATATTTTGAAAAAGATAGTTTTCCCAACCAAGTGACTCGAGACTTCCTGAACTCGATCCTTAGCCTCAAAAGACCAATCAAATATTTAAAACCAGGAGGGTTCCATGAAAAGACTTAGCTTATTTATTCTTATCTTGTTTCTCCACAACAATCAAGTACAGGCTCAAACCTATGTCACCAACAACATTACTGCGGATACGATCTGGGGAGTTGGCGGTAGTCCCTATATCGTGTTGAATACTATTGCCGTAACTCAGGGGGTCATTTTAACGATTGAGCCAGGAGTCACAATCAAGTTTGAAACAGGAGTAGATGTGAATATACTGGGCACTATAACGGCACGGGGTGACTCAAACTCGTTTATAATTTTTACTTCCAATCTGCCCAATCCAATACCGGGTGTTTGGGGTGGGGTCATAATTCATCCATCAAGTGTTTCCACATCCTTTATTGAGTATGCACAGTTTGATTTCGGATTATCGGCGGTAGCCATCAGAAACTCAGCGCCAACTATTCAGAATTGCGAGATGAGTCAGACTTTATTTTCCGCTGTTCAGATTGACGGTGGCGCCCCTTTAGTTTTGAATAATGATATTCATTCAACCAAAGGGGCTTCAGTATTTGTCGGCTCAGGTTCAGCAATAATAGCAGATAATATATTGCACGACAACGAGCAAGATGGTATTCACGTTGGAATTCCGGGCTCTCCCATTATTCATAATAACATAATTTATGGCAATACCAGATACGGTATCAATGCAAGTACAGGGTCCATTATACTCAATAATACAATAGATTCTAACGGCACGGCTATTAACTGTGATAATGAATCGCCAAAAATCTACAATAATATTATTACTAACCATCCTACCATTGGTATCAGGGCCGTCAACGGTGGGGCGCCTATCCCGTCGTATAATGACGTTTGGAGTAATGGGCGTAATTACTTCGGTATTTCTCCCGGAGTGGGAGACATCTCATCGAATCCACAATTTGTAAATCAAAGCAGTCGAGATTATCATCTTGTGTCCAGCTCCCCCTGTATAGACGCTGGTGCCCCTAATAGCCCAATGGACCCAGACAGTACAAGAGTCGATATTGGATCCTTTTTTTTTGATCAGACTATCACGATTTCTGTTGATATTCAACCACACTCGTGCCCTAATCACTTGACCAGGCGAGGCAGCGATATCTTGCGAGTTGCGATAGTTGGTTCTGCCACTTTTGATATTTCTACGGTTGATCCGACAGGAGTAATGTTAGGAGGTGTGCAACCAATATCATGGTTCACTCAAGATGTAACTACACCAATAAACCGGATAGCCCCATGTGAGTGCGTGACTCTGGGTGCTGACGGCTTCTCCGACCTCCTTTTCGACTTTGATAAGAAAAGTGTTTGGGAACTTGTCAAGGTCAGCGATCACGAACAAGGTGCAATTCTTGATCTTACTGGTCAAGTTCTGAATGGTCCGGCAATTAAAGGCAATGACTGCATTGTGGTTCGGGCAGGAAAAAGCAGTTTTGCAATTACAACTCATACTATTAAGGGTCTGCATAATTACCCTAATCCATTTAACCCGATGACTTCAATAGAATATGTTCTCATAGAGGCCAGTCACGTAGTTTTGAGGATATATAATGTGCATGGCCAGGAAGTTAAAAAACTTGTTGACAAGTATCAATCGCCCGATCTCTTTCGTGTTGTATGGGATGGCACTGATCAGAATTTTCAAACCGTACCCACCGGAATCTACTTTGCTAGAATTAGTACGGATTCGTTTCAACGTGCTATTCGGCTTTTCTTACTCAAGTGAAAAAAATGGGGATAAGCAGAAAAGCTCCAGTTCGGACCCCGACAAGTGCGGTTGAACAAACGCTAAACGGGTTTTTGGGACGAGAAAACCGTGTAGCAGGCGATTTCTTGGCTGGGTTTTGCGGATATGAATAGGGTCAACGTTCTGGCAAATGCTAAAAAGGCTGTGAGCTTTGTAGCACAGCCAAGCATGCAGGCACGACTTGTTCTGCACCATTACCAAAGTTGGCCCTACCGTGTAGTCAGCACCAAAAAGCCGATGATAGCAGCCAGGCCCACAGTCCAGGCGATGGCATTGTTGTTTTTTACCTGGCGGAAGTGGTAGGCTACCGGCGGCACGGCTTTGTTATTGACGCGCGGCGTAAATTCAATTTTGTATTTACGGCCATTTTTTAAGGCTTTGGGTTTAAAAACCAGAATCACATCCCGCTCTGCCACCAGGTGGTCTCCTTCCATAAATTTCAAGGTGTCTCCTCCATAAAATTCAGCACCATCGTCAATCTCTTTGTAGGCGCACGCCTTCGCGCAGATGGTCTTGTGATCGTATTCTGTATTCTGTGGATAAATTTGCTGTAAGCGTTCTTTCTGGCGCATTTCAATGGCGGCCTTTGTGTTCACATCCAGCAGGAAGAATGGCTGATCCGCAATGCGTTTGTCGGATAGCCCTCGCCTGCCGGTTTCATAAAGAACAAATTCGCTCAGTTCTACGGAGTCGTCCTCTGAGTTTCGTTGCAACATCAGCGTGAACGGCACACCCCAAAGCGGTTGGCATTCACATTTTAATTCAACGATGGGCAGGTGGCGTTCAACCAGATAAACATTGCTTGCCAGGTCGATGGACGTTTCACTGAGGCGAATGCTAGTGCGAAAACCCAGAAAACTGCAACTCGAAAAGCACAAACTTACTGTGATCATAAGAAGCAGGAAAAAAAGACCAGGCATTTTTCTACAGTTTGATTTTGTTTTCATATCATGCCTCTTATTACAAAAGGTTCCTGAAAATCGGTAGCTTAAACAACCCGGCCAAGGCTTTTTTGGCCAGGGATTCTCCCGGCAACAGCCGGTAAGAAACTCGAACGCCGTAGGTCGGCCCTTTGTCTTTGCCCCCTAGCTGATCATTGAACGTTTCAAAAATAAACGATCCCATTTCAAGTCGTAAAGAATAAAAATACTCCGGCAACGGCACCACATCGTTTACGGAAACGGCATTCTCAGCGCTTACGGCGTCATTGAGAAAAACGCCTGAATGCCCGGTAACCGCCAACTCCAGGTTGATGGGAAAGGAGTAAGCCAGCAGATGCAATCGAATGGAGGCCTGATTGGCCATGTACTGGTTGGCAATGTTATCGAAGACCAGCCCTTTGTAAGCAACTCCCAGTCTTGACATGGCAGAGAAACTGAAGTAGAACCAGCGCTCGGTAGCCCTAAAGTTTAAAAATTTATAATTATGAAAACCGATTTGTGTGAACAGTTCCTGCATGACCGTGCCAAAGGAAAAACCCGCACCGGCAAAAATGGGTGTTGGTGAAAATTGTATGCTGGATTGACTGGAGCGGTCCAGGGCAAAAAAATTGTAATTTAGCTGGCCGGAATATCCCAGCAGAAAGGGATCTGATCTTTTCTTGTTTCGGGGCACTGTGCACAAACCTGCCAGACTATGGATGACCTCGTTTTGAAATATTTCTGTCGGCTGGTCACTGGTAAACCCGAAAAGCAATGCACTCTGGTAAAGGAAATTACTCTGGAATTTGTCCTTGCGAATCAGGTTTCTGGTTTGCGAAATGGCCAGAATGTTAAAGCCGATAGTCTCTTCGATGTGATTGTATCGCCCCCTGGGATCGTCAGTGAGGCAGACACCATCAACTTCTTTGTTCTTGTCAAATTCGGTGAAATTGGCAAACTGTAGCCCGATTTCTTTGGTTGGCTCAAGGTTTGGGTACATGAGTCCACCCCAGTGGGATGCGGGCGCAACGATATTCTGAGCATGAACACGCATGGTTAGAAAGATAAATACCGCAAACAAAAAGATATAATTTTTGCGCAATGAGGTTTTGGATTTCATGCTGATGTCTCCGGTAAAATGCTCGCGAGCCTGGCCTTTAGAAAATGAGCAGCAAGGACCTCACATAATTTAAGAGAATCAGTTTAGGAAAAAACTCTCAAGAAGACGGTAAGATTTTGCTATATTGGTCCCGGTATCAAAGAACCGCATATATCAAAAATCACAAAGTTGAAGAGAAAATGGAGAACCATGGATTCACCCCGTTACAAAAGAGAATCTTAGGTCTTTAAGAGTGGGTGATTGTTTTTGGTTCTGTGTTGATCTGTGTGGGTACAGTTGTTATCAATCACGCGTTTAAATAAGTATTTCTCACGAATTTCCACAGATGAAACACCGGTTTTTGCTAACTTTAATTTTTCTTAAACCGCAGAGTACGCTGAGCTCGCAGAGTAAAAAAAAGTAAAGATACTATCCTGCTTAATTCACAGCACCTTTGTCATTCAGGAGGAATCTTTTTAATTAACAGCAGTTAGCTTTAGCGAAAGGACGCCCCCTGAGTGACAACCGGATGCACGGCTTTTGACCTTAAATTATGACTTAATCCGGGCATACTCTGTAAGGTTGAATGTTTTTTGAAATTTAGGCACTTTTAACTCTGCGTCCTTTGCGTTCTCCGCGTTAAAAAAACTGACTTTGAATTTGGCTAAATGCCTAACTGTCGTAAATATAAAATATTACAATAAAATCATTCTGGATTTATTCTTTATTCAGGCTCAGAAACAAACCGTTTGAACTCGACTGCTTCTTTGCCGAAATTGATTGATGATCCTACTTTAATTCCCTTTACTTTTTAACTTATTGAGTAATTGTGGCTCCTTTTGAGGGGTGGAGTCTTTAGCAATTTTAAGTTCATTCTATCCAAATTCTCATCCGTGCCAATCCGTGGCGAATACATATCTTAATTGTACCCACACAGATAAACATAGAACCCAATTAGACGAATTGCTAAATTTCCTTTTTTGCTTGAATTACCCTGCCAACCAGCCCGTACTCGATTGCTGCCGGGCCTGAGAGCCAGTAGTTACGGTTCGAGTCTTTTTCAATGCGTTTTACGGGTTGGCCACATTGCTTGGCAATGGTTTCATTTAGTCTGCGTCGCATATTAACGATTTCTTTGGCTTCGATTGAAATATCTGTGGCGCTGCCGCTCATACCGCCCAATGGTTGGTGGATCATAAAACGCGTGTTTGGCAAGGCCAGCCGATTTTCAACAGGCGGGGCGCAGTAAATGAGCGCACCGGCGCTGGCAACCCAACCGGTTCCAATAATTTTGATTTTGGGCCCGCAAAAACGGATCATATCAAAAATGGTGTCGCCGGACTCAACATGCCCCCCCTGTGAATTGATGTAAATTTTGATGTCATCGTTAGAGGTGGAGGATAAGAACAACAATTTTTCAGTAACGTCTCGTGCAACGTCCTGGTCAATACCGCCGTAAATGAGAATTGTGCGCTCTTTTAACAAATTTTGTTCAATGAACGCACGATATTCGGTGCCACTGTTCTCGAATGGACTTTCCATGTTCCTGTTTCTCCCGATTTTTAATGAAGTTTGTTGTGAAATTTGACAACCTGAGTAACGTTTAAACCGAATGCCCGCATTGAGCCGTTTCATTTAGCGTGAAATATGCACTGCAAAATTTAACGCTGAGTTCCGCAGAGAGAAATCTAAACAGCAAATATTTTAAAAGTTCGGTATTTTTGTGAAAGTCTTAAAATAGACACCTCACCCTTCTCTGAACTCTTTGCGCTCTCTGTGTTGAAAATTTATTTTTCAAGCTAATTATTATTAGGCTAAGTTCAAGGCTTTATGAAATTCACAGGTCTCAAAGCACAGTCAGCGGCTTTGCTCTTCTGTAATATGAATTTTGTCGGGATGTGCAAATCCCCAGCAAGCAATATAAAAAAAAGGCCGGTTTTTTCAAGGGAAATGCTCAAGTTGCGAATTACTTTTCTGTTAAAAATGGCGCGGGGAGCAGCCTCGAAACGCCTTTGCTCAACCAAACATCAATTTGATGGCGAAACCCGTCACGGCTGCCAGGACGAACCAGCGAATAAATTTGTGCCCTTTTTTTACAACGACCTTTGTGGCCAACCAGGCTCCGGTGGCATTGCCACAAGCCAGAATCATCCCGCGAATAAAGTCAACCTGACCGTTTATGATAAACACCGTCAATGCAAAAGGAATAAAAATCAGGACGATCAGCACTTTGAGCGCGTTTACGCGTACCAGGTCGTAGCCTGCCAGCGACAACACCGAGATGAGAATAAAGCCGATTCCCCCCTGAATAAAACCGCCGTAGATGCCAATCAGGAAAAAAATGCCTGCGAGAACAATCTTTTTGTATGTGGAAAATTGTGGCTTTACTTCAGGTTTTGTAAGTCCGGGTTTGAAAAATGTAAAACCCATGACCATGACCATGACAACAGCTAACAGTCGTTTGAACAACATTTCGTCAATTTCAACGGCAATTTGTGCACCGAGAATAGCACCTAAAGCTGCAGGGATTGAGGTTACCAGGATAATCCCTTTGGGAATAACCTCAAAGTGGTGGAAACGCGCGGTAGCAGATATGTTTTGCAGCAGAATTGCTATGCGGTTTGTGCCATTTGCCATGGCCGGTGACAGACCCATGAAAATCAGAAATGGCAAAGTGAGCAAGCTGCCACCACCGGCAGTCACGTTCAAAAAACCGGCAATACAGCCAATTAAAACCAGGGCAATGTATGAAAGTGTTTCGGTCACGGTCTATCTCTGTTTATTCCTTCAGGCTTTTAGCGGAAGATTGTCTTCAATTCCACGGGCTCACCCACTGTTTCTATTTCAAAATCGATGCGGCCCAGCAGAGTGCCTTCTTCTGTTTCCACATCAACTCGCCACGCACCATCGGCAACATTGCGCTTGCGGGTAATGCCGCGATAACCACCGTCACGATAACCCGTAATGTTGAAGCCCAGTTTGTCGGTAGAAATCCATTCGTCCTTTTTGGGCACATATTTTTGCCAATGGTGAAATATTTTCTTTTTTAACTCTGTTGGTGCAAACACGGCGGTGAAGCATGAGACCGTGTCACCTGTTGTATAACGAAATGTCTGATCTGAAGATTTGAGCAATTGGTACCACTTTGGTTGCTCAAATCGAAGGACAAATTTGTCCGCCTCCAGATCGTGACTGACGTGGTGGTAGATGCCGCCGGATTTCAAAGAAAGCGGCACTGGGGGGATCCAGTTGAAAAAATACAGCAGGTTCATGAGACAATACATGCCGGCCATCACGCTGACTGAACGCACGAAATGCTTGTGGGAATCAAAGATATCGTTTTTGTGAAGAAAAAAGATCAGGCCGGCAACCAACCCCAGGCTCAAGAGCCCGCCTGCAATAAAGGTAAAAACATTGAGGACCTTAAGGATGACCGGGATAAAAAAAATGAAAAATGAAAAGGTCGCCAGAAAGTAGAGCGTCAGCAGGAGGTAAAGGTTTTTTAGTTTTTTCTGCAGAAATTCGTTTGCGATCAAAAGGCCGACCATGACTGCAAAGAAGAGAGCTGTTTTACTCAGCGAGGCGCTTTGAAAATAGAAAATTACATAGGCGCTGAAAAGGCCGCCGAGAAAAAATTGTAAGACAAGCGGAAACCATTGTTGATGTTTGATCACAAAGGCATGTTGCAGTTTCTTCTTGTCTACGAGCAAAGTGATGCTCATCAAAATGCCAAACCCGACTATGTAGAGCAGTAACACCAGGTTGTCCGGCAGTTGGTCGATGCGTTTCAGTGTAACGCTGTCCCAGGTAAAGCCGCCGAAAAAAAACACCAATGGGTTGAATCGTTCGTAGCGTTCGATCCAGGCTCTAATTTCCAAAATTTGTTTTAACATAGATACGTTTTACGTTTATTGAAGCAACACCCGGACAAAATATGGGCAATAGCAATCTGCTGAAAATGAATACGCCAAACCAAATGTGAGAAGCCGAAACCACCAGGGCGCTTCGATTCTGTTTTTTGATTCTCAAAAACAATGATAGGGGAATCGTGCCGGCCAGCCAGGTGCGAATGTACGGAAAGTCCGGCTTCTTGTCAAGTGCGGTAAAATGAGATCGTGCTTAAATTTCTCTTTAATTTGAGTTTGCTAAAAAGGGCTTGACTAAGATGGAAATTATGTTAATTTTTAGTCAACATTTCCCTTCAATTTGTCCCCTGTTCTGAGTACTTGAGAAATATCAGGTGCACTGCCTGCGTCAGTCCATCTGGTACACAGCTCAAGTTTGCTGCCACTAACAACTATGCAAGAGAGGAAAGCACAATGGGAGAAAAAGGTTTTTTTGATTTATTTTTAGACAGTACAACGGCATTGAATGACATCATGTGGGGTACGCCGATGATTGCCCTGTTGCTGGGTACCGGTGTTATTTTGACTTTCGTCACCCGCGGATTGCAGTTTAGCCACTTCGTTCATTCTGTGAAATTGATTTTTTCCCGTGAGGCGCGTGTTGAAGAAGGCAAAGGTGACATTTCCCCATTTGCAGCTTTGATGACCGCCCTGGCAGCGACCGTTGGAAATGGAAATATTGCCGGTGTTGCAACTGCCATTGCCATCGGCGGTCCTGGCGCTCCGGTTTACATGTGGATCGCGGCAATTTTCGGGATGGCGACCAAATATGCTGAAGGATTTTTGGGTGTTCATTACCGCGAAGTCGCACCGAATGGCACCATGGCCGGTGGGCCCATGTACTACGTAAAAAATGGACTCAAAAACAAGAAACTTGGGAAATTCCTGGGGGCGGCCTTTGCGGTTTGTGGTACCATTGCCTGTCTGATAGGCACAGGCAATATGGCCCAGTCAAACTCCATGACTGCTTCCCTGGCAGGCACTTTGAACCAATGGATCAATGGCGCAACAACGGCGCAGCAGGCGCCTGTTTTTTACTACATTGCTATTGGCGCTCTGATCGCTGTGTTGGTTGGCATGGTCATTATTGGCGGTATCAAGAAAATTGGCCATGTCTCCGAAAAGCTTGTGCCTTCAATGATCTTTTTCTACATTTTTTTTGCACTTTGGGTCATCATTGCCAACTTTAGTCATATTCCCGCAGCATTTGTGTTGATTTTTAAATCAGCGTTTGGTTTCCAACCACTTGTCGGTGCTTCGGTAGGTTTGGCTATTCAGAACGGTGTCAGCCGGGGCTTGCTTTCCAATGAGGCTGGACTGGGATCGGCAGCCATCGCACAAGGTGCGTCCAGCTCAGAGGAACCAACCAATAACGGCTTGATCGCCATGACCGGCGTTTTTATCGACAGTATTCTGGTGAATACGATGACAACGCTAAGCATTGTTTTGACAGGCGCTTATGTGCAAACGCAGGCCTGGCAGGGCACCGGGGCCGCTGACAATCTTACCAGCATTCTTTTAACTCAAAAGGCCTTTGAATCTGTCATTCCGGGTGTCGGCGGTGCAATTATCTCCATCGCATCTTTTGTTTTTGGCTATACAACGTTGATCGGCTGGTCCTACTACGGTGAAAAATGTATTGAATATCTGGGTGGCGATAAAGTTATCAAGCCGTTTCGCTACACATTTATTGTCTTCCTGTTTGTGGGTGCAATTCTGACTCCGATTGCAGGAAAGAGTTTTAATTATCTCAATATCGTCTGGAATCTCGGCAATATCGGCAACGCGCTGATGGCGGGCCCGAACCTGGTGGGATTAATTTTCCTGGCAGGTGTGATCGCCAAGGTTACCCGGGATAAATTTTCTACCAGCGGATAATTTGCGTTGAAAATGTGTTTAGAATAGCCCGGCTGACGAGTGGTCATTCCGGGCTATTTTATGCCACCGGCTTTGTCAAAATCCGGGGGTGCAAACGCATCAAGCGCTTGGGGTGAATCGTCAAAAGCGTATTTGCTTTTTTATTTGTTGTAAGTAAAACAGTTAATCTCTAAATTGCGTTCCCTATGGCCGACCCTAAAACATTTTATCGCGCTTTCGACGAACTTCTACAAAAAATCGGTCGCGGCAAAACAGACGAAAAATTTGTCTCTTCCATTCTGGGTGAAGTCCAGCGCAGTTTTGGTGAGATGCTGCATTTTGGCAAATTGCGGCTCTACCAGGAGCGAGGGGATGAGTTTGTTCTCGTCAATAAATTCAAAATGAAAAATAACCAGATTGTGCGCAGAATTCCCACCGAGGCCAAAGCACTGCAAATGGTGCTGCAACACCGCAGTTACATTTTTGATGATCAAAATTTAAGCCTTGACCCCGGAATCGGCGAAAGCGGGACGTATGGGGTTCCTGCCGCGTTTATGATTCGCAGTCCGGAGCAACGCTGGATTGCCCTGTTCGAGTTGGGTACCGGCTGGATTCGTGAGGAAATTATTTTTTCGCTCAATGCAATTCGTACCGCTCTTAATTATCGTTTGTTTTCCGAGGCCGTACGCACGGAACTTGAGCAAGCAGCACAAATTCAAACAAGTTTATTGCCATCACAAATGCCGGCCATCAAGGGTTATGACATCGCCAGCCGCTGCCAGCCAACAGAAGTTGTGGGTGGCGATTTTTATGATTTTTTCACATTTGAAGACAATATTCTCGGTGTCGGCATTGGCGATGCCAGCGGTCACGGATTATCCGCTGCCCTGCTGGTGCGTGACTGTGTAATCGGGTTACGCATGGGTATTGAGCGTCACCTTAAAATGGTACACAGTCTGGGGAAGCTCAACAATGTTATTTATCGCAGCACCTATTCTTCCCGTTTTGTTTCTCTTTTTTACGGCGAAATTGAGAGGGATGGCCATCTGATTTTTGTTAACGCCGGCCATCCGGCGCCTTTGATTGTTCGCGGCGATGAGGTACAGACATTGACTGCGACCAGCTTGATTTTGGGCGCGGTTCCGGATATCAAACTGCATCGCTCGTTTGCTGAAGTGAAACCGGGTTCAGTGCTGGTGCTGTACAGCGATGGGCTTTTTGAGCGGGAAAATCGGGCACAGGAAACGTTTGGTATCGAGCGTTTAACAAAACTTGTCATTGCAAATCAGGACAAGTCGGCTGAAGAGATCCGGGATACCCTTTTCGAGACTGTTTACAAGTTTGGAAATCGCAGCAAATGGGACGATGATTGCACACTTGTCATTATCAAGCGACTGGCGGAATAAAATGCGTTAACTGCCGTGCGTCGCCATCGTGCAAATCGTCAATTCGGTATAAGCCGGCGGCCGCAGACCGGGTTGTCATAATGAAGACTTAGCAACTGCGATTGGTGATGTTTCTTGCCACCATGTGAATACCGATATTTTACTTTGCTGTGAGCCCCAGTTTTTCGCCATCAAACCGGCAATATTCAAATTGAAAATCGAAGGCACGCTTGCATTTCGGGCAATGCCGTTTGACGTTCACTTTATCCGCGTCTGACTTTCTCCCAAGCCAGTTTTTACGAAATTGGGCCATGTTGTCAGTGACTTTCAGTCCGGCCTGTTCAAACAAGACCACCTCCAGCGTCGGATTTTCTTCAAGGGTGATTTTGGTTGTGCGCGTTTCTCCTCGTTTCTTGAAAACAAAGTCTATTTCTTTCCCTGGGTTGAATTTGGCCAAAAGCGTTTCGAGTGCGGCTGTGTCTGCCGGTGCGTTTTCACCTGCCAACTGCATGATAACATCGTTGCGGTCAATGCCTGCCTGGTAAAGTGGTGTGCCGATCAGGGTTGAAGCAGCCATTAACATCTTACCGTCTTTAAACTTAAAGTTGAGCGGGCCGAACCAGGCTTCACCCGGCTTTTTCTTTCTCAGAAGAAAACCGGCATGCTCAAGTAAGTTTTTATAATCCGGCCAGTCGCGGCCTTCAACATATTTTTTGAAAAAGTTTTCTGAAAATTCTGGTGAGATTGTGATTTCTGCCAGCGTTGTTTTGATGTCTTTGTTGCTGTACGGAATTTCACGCCGGCCGTATTTATGCCACATCACGCGCATCAGATCGTCCAGGCTGATGTTTTTGAAGTGTGTTCGCAGCAACAAGTCCAGCGCCAACCCCAGAGCCGAACCATAAGGATAGTAGGAAATAAATGTGTTTTTGAAATTCTGAGGATCGTTTGCAACACCGGCATCGGTAAAAGGCGCCTGCAGGCTCATTTCTATTGGACTGAAAAAACGATTGCCTGGTGAAGTGAGTACAAAGTCGAGATTTCTGGAAATGTCATTTGCAAACCAGTCAATGCTGACCAATTGCGCCCGTTTCAGTGCCAGTCCGTCGTAATAGCTGGTAAAGCCTTCGGCAAACCAGAGTTCCCCGGATATGTTGGTACGGCTAAAATTAAATGGTTCAAGCGATTTTGGTCGGATTCGCTCAACATTCCAACAATGAAAAAGTTCATGCGAAATCGTGCTGAGGGTGCGGATGAAGTGTTTTGTCAGGGCCCGAGAAGATGTGCAGACGGTTGAGTTGCGGTGTTCCATGCCGTCGTTATCAGCGCCTGCCAGGTAGTCAGCGATAAACGTGTAGGTGCCGTTTTCAAACAGAGGCAATTCCCCGTAAATTGCAATTTGCTCTTGAACAACAGCCTCACAAAGCCGGGCATAAGCTGCTGTCTCGGCTGTGCTGCCTTCATGGTGCAGAGCCAGGCGAATGCGCTGAGTCAAGCCACCGCTTTGCACTTGCCAGTCCGCCAGATCGAAGTCACTGACTTCCGTAGGGCTGTCCAGAAAATATTGAAGATCAGGGGCTGTGAAACGATTCGGCTTTGTCGTGGGATGTAATTGGGTTGCGATGCGCCAGTCGTTTCGTGGCAACTCAAAGACAATTTGAATCGGTCTGTCTTCCAACCCGGCGGCCCACATGAATGTGGCCGGCATGTTTAAATGTGCGTGGGTGTTGTCAATTGCCAGGTAGGTGCCATCGCATAAATCGCCAAAAATCGTGTAACTTATTTTTACGGTGCCATCGTGCCCGTAAACAGACCATTGGTGCGGGTTTGGCCGGTGAAATTCCAGCTTCTGCCCTTTGCTGCCTTCGGCCTGAACAGCGTAGATGTTTTTGGCAAATTCATGCAGGGCATAACGGCCGGGCGAACTGCGGCTCATGCGGATTGCAAGGGTGTCAGCGCTGACTTCTGTAAATGTCACCTGGACATTTGCTTCATGGTGGTCGCGATTAACGAATGAGATTCGGTAATCGATTGCTGTTTGCGCCAGACCGGGAGTGGCCGTGAACAAAATAAGCCACAGACTTAATTTCATGGATTGTACGCAGTTGTTAACGGTTGCAAAGTTGTATGAGCCCATGTTGTTTTCTCATTCCTTTTTTTCTGGAAATATCAAGTTTAATAAAAAGCCGGTGAGACCGCCGACCACAAGGCCCTGGCTAAATAAAGTACGCACCGCTTCAGGTAGATTCTGCAGCACATCCGGTCGAAACTCGACGCCCAAACCGAGCCCCACAGAAACAGCAATGATGATCATGGAACGTTGATTCATCTCGACATCGCGGTGAATAATAGCGGCGCCGCTGGCAAATATCATGGCAAACATGATGAGGCCGCCACCACCGATAACTGCCGGCGGGATGGTGGCTATCAGCATGCCGATTTTGGGTACGAAACCGAGAAACAGCAAAAACAGTCCACCGATGGCTGCGACATGCCTGCTTGCGACGCCGGTAAAATTTACCAAACCCACATTTTGCGAATATGAAGTGTTGGGGAAAGCACCGAAAAGCGCTGCCAGGCCACTCATCACGCCATCGGCAACCAGGCCGCCTTTCATCTCCCTGATAGTTGGTTTTCGGCCAACCGCTGCTATCGTTCCGGTAATGTCACCGAGGGTTTCCAGCGCGCTGACAACATAAATAAAGCTCATGGCAATAATCGGTGCCAGGTGAAATTCCAAACCGAATTTCAAGGGCTGCGGAAAGCTGAACCATTGGTTCGTGGTTGCAGCCACGAATTCTACTTTGCCCAGGGCCAGCGCAAGCAGATAGCCCGCTGCTGCGCCGATGAGCATGCTGGCGTAACGCCAAAATCCTTTGGAAAATTGGTTGAGTACCAGTGTCACCACCAAGGCTGTTGCAGCAATAGCCAAATTGCTGAACGAACCATAGTCGGCTGCACCGACACCGCCGGCAACGTAATCCATTCCTACTGGAATCAGAGTCAGGCCAATGAGCATAACAACAATGCCGGTGGCCAAAGGTGGAAAAATTTTGCTGAATCTCTTGTAGTAGTAGCCGATAACGATTTCCACAATCGAAGCGGCCAGGCAGGCGCCAAAAGCAGTGGCCAGGTTGTATTGCCTGGCAATGCTGATGATGCCGGCGACAAATGCGAAACTTGTGCCCATCACCATGGGGATACGGGCACCAACCGGGCCGAGTGGATATGCTTGCACAATGGTTGCAACACCTGCCATCGTGAGCGCAATTTGAACAAAAAAGGCTTTGTCAGAGGCCCCGAGGCCAATTGCATTGGCGATTATGAGCGGTACGGCAATGTTGCTGAGAAACATGGCCACCAGATGCTGCAAGCCGAGAGGAACCGCCTCTCGAAGCGGTGGCTTATCTTCAATACCGTAAATGATGTGTGCCGCTCGCGTGGCTGCTCCGGCGGCGGCATCGTTTTTCAGGATTGGGTTTGCAGATGTTGATTTCATGTGCACGAGAAGTGGTTTGTTTGTTGATAAGGCCGGGTTGATTTGAACTGTTAAGAAAAGTGAAAATATAGCTAAAGATGGGCAGAAAGTAAACCCCGGAAGTTGTGTTAAGTCGAAAAGGTGCGGCGCTATGTTGAGCAGTGTGGGTAATGTCTGACCCCGCATAGCCGGGAATTTGTTAGCCACGGATTTACACAGAGATGCACGGATTTTTTTAACCTGGACTATTCATGAAATCCAAAATTTACAGTCAATCTGTTACCTCGGGACTAACATTCCTCTGCTTTTCGCTCCGGACTAGCGAAAACCTGTCTCCCCTTCGGCAAGCTCAGGGTAGGCTATGCAAAGGGAGATCCTCAATCCCTTTCGAAGAGGGAAAAGCGGTTTTTAACGTAGAATCGGGTAAACTATTTCCTGCACTGCGGCAGGTTAGGGGCGTTGCAATTTGCATAAGATAAACAACTTGACTCTAATTAGTAGAATTATTATTATCGGCGGTGAGTAAACACTTACATGGCCTGATGTGCTATTTGGGCAACATCATCGCTGTTCACGAAGTTGTGGGATTGACTTCATAATCAGGTAACCTAACAGGCATTTGTCAATGGCTCGCTCTCTTACCAAACGCCCGGACCTTGTTGATGCCGCACTTACTTTATTTATGCAGAAGGGCATCAAAGCGACGACCACTCGTGATATTGCCATACGTGCCGGCATTTCAGAGGGAACGATTTATCGTCATTTTGTCAGTAAGGATGCCCTGGCTGAGCGCGTGTTTGAGGACAATCTCGAATATTTCTGGCTTTTTCTCAAAGGTTACCTCAAACGAGCAAAGACGCCGCAAGAAATGCTGAAAGCGTATGTTTGCGGATTTTTTGAATTTTCCCGTAAAGAGCAGCGGCGTTACACCTTTGTGATTGCAGCGCATCAAACCGAATTAAAGAAACTTTCTCGCGAGAAAATGAAGCCTAAGCAAATGCTTGACAAGATTCTGCGCATAGGCCGGAAGCAAGGTATATTCCGTGAAATGGATGACCAGCTTGCCGGTGCCATGGTAATGGGCACGATTATGCAGACTATTTTCTATTTAAAAAGTGGCCGTATTGCGGTCAGCTATGACGAAGTTGTTGAAGAAGTTTGCCACACTTGCCTGCGAATGGTGGAAAGATGCTAATCAATCATATTACTCTAAAAAAAAATACCAGTGAAAGGAGGTGAAAACGTGACTTACATTATCGCTGAACCGTGCGTCGATACAAGAGATAGAGCGTGTGTTGAAGTCTGCCCGGTCGACTGTATCTACGAAATTGAGGATACTGAGCTTTCTGAAGGAGATGAAGCTTTTATGGATACGCTTTACATCCATCCTGAAGAATGTATCGACTGTGGCGCCTGTGAACCGGAATGCCCTGTTGAGGCTATCTTCCCGGAAGATGAAGTGCCCGATAAATGGGATAAGTTTATTGCCTACAACTATGAAGCATTCGGCATGACAGCACCGTAGTAAAAAGAAGTTGTATCGCTACAAGAGGCCATCTCATATAAGGTGGCCTCTTGTTTTTTGTCTCCCTGCCCGAGGGATGTTTTCAGCACAAATTCAGACCGTTTTTTTGCGGTTCACATCACTGGATAATTTCCAGGCACCATCATTTTAATTTTTTTTTGGGAGGATTCAGTACCTGGCAGCGTCTATTGTATAAAGGCCCTGTATTTATAATTTGTACAATCCCTATTTTACTGCCCTATGTTTTGTAACGCCGGTCACGAATAGCGAAATTATTGATTTTTTCAACCGCTGGACATTATGTCGATGGCGGATTCTTTAGTGATTGAAGGGAGTGTTTTATGCGTTTGAAATTGACATTGCGTCCGGCGCGGATGCCGGTAATTATCCCCATAAATTATTCCCACCTGCTGGCAGCAGCCATTTATAAAATACTCGGACAAGCATCGGAACCCTTTGCGAGTTTTTTGCACGAACAGGGCTATGCCGCCTTGAGCGGCCGCTTGTTGAAAATGTTTACATTTTCCAAACTACTCAATTCGTTTGCCAGACCGCGGAAGACCGATAATCTGGTGCAATTATTCAGCCCAAAGGATGATTGGACACTGTACGTGGGTAGCCCGATGACAGATGATTTTGTCCAGAATTTTGTGCTGGGCCTGTTTGAAGCAACGGAATTTGCAATTGGCGCGCATGGCTTGCGGGCAACCTTTAAAGTTGAGCAGGTGGAAGCGCTGGCACCGCCGGACTTTGCACAAAGCATGCGTTTTTCTACGCTATCGCCCATCTCTGTCAGTACAATGATTGAAAAGGACGGCAAAATGTCTCCACGCTATCTCTTACCCGAGGACGCCGACCTTTCCGTAGCGCTAAAAAACAATCTGGTGCAGAAGCATCAGATCATTTACGGACGTGTTCCTGCTGACGACACTTTCACGCTGACATTCGAAAAACACGATCGTCCGAAAACCAAACTGATCACGCTAAAAGAAGGCCGGCCCGATGAAACCAAACGCCGGGGATTTGAGAGCCACTTCACCTTGACCGGAAGCCCGGAACTGTTGCAAACAGCCTGGGAATGCGGATTGGGCGAGGCCGGTTCTATGGGGTTTGGGATGCTGGAGGTAGAGAACAGTGAAAAATCTAAAGTCAAAATTGGTTAGAAATCATGCCTGATCAATTAGGGCTGTTTTCAGTAACGGTTGACCACAAACAAAGCGCGCTGGATTGTTTGCAACGGTTTGATTTGCCGCAGGCAAAAACTGAACTGGAAACCGCTTCCGAGATAGATTTCTATCTGGCGGATGTTCAGACGCTGCTGCAATGTACCAATTTTTTAATTGATCTTGGACTCAGCCCCCACAGTAAAGCGGCAAGTCTGGCAAAGGCCTGGCTTGAACTACAAAAGGAATCTGCGAATTTAAACGCTGCCGCGCGCTCGTTTCTTGAAACTCTGATCTGTGAGCGGATTGTGCAAATTGTACCAAATGATTTTGCCGGCTTTACCGATGCAGATGAAACGCTGCATGTCGGCTACTGCTTCCTGGTTCTCAACCAGCCTGAGCAAGCCTACAGAAAGTTGCTGGACTTTTTGACCAGCCGGCCGTCCGACGAAAGCTACCCGCAACTTTGGGGCTATTTTGGTGATGCCTGTTACCGGCTCAACCACCGGGAGGAATGTAACAGCGGCTACTTGTGTGCCCTTTTTATGCAACCACAGGCTGTGGATTTGGCCCAACTCGCGCATCCGGATTTAAAACGTATTCTTGAGGAGCTGTGTGTTCAACATGATGAAGAAACAGCGCGTGCACTCTGGCCCATTCATGCTTTTCTGGAGAATGTCTTACACATTTCGAAAGGAAACATCTGGTTGGCGCAGTTGATTCGCGAGCAACGTTTTGACCACAACAGCGAACTTTTCCTCTATCCGGCTCAGCGCATTTACCAATTTGCACTCTGCCTCTATATCGACCAGTCGGGTTTGCACGGCGAAATCGATTTTAACGCACGGGTCGAAATGCAGAGGTTGGATGCGGCGTTGTTCGGGCGGTATTTGGAGTGGGTGGGGTAGATTGTTGGATGTGGGGAGAGTGGGGAGGGACGGTTTTATTTTAAGATATCGACTAATAAAATGAGGTTTTGAAATGCTTGATACTGTTCTGCAGATAGGGAAAGCCTTTAGAAGTTCACCCACCGGGCTAAAACATCATCGCTATGTAAAACCATGCCCGCAGGATACTGACAAACGAAAAATCCTTCGTCTGTCAATACCCGTTCGTAAAGATTTCACATTTAATTTCGACGCAATTGAAGAAATAACCGATGAAAATAAAATCCGTGATAAATTATTTTATCTGACTTTCAAAACATCTGATGCAGACAGTTTGGTTAAATATATTTTCGGAGATATTTACTATACACCTTTAAAAGGTAACGAAGACGGGGGTGGTTATTATCGGATGGCGAACTTGCAAAATAAACAAAAGGCTTATCACATAACTTCGTTCCACCGTGGTCAGGAAAATTTTAGGGAAATCGAGGGAATCTATCAAAAGAATTTGGTTTCACAGGAAATTCCTCAGAATCAAATTGAAACCAAGCTTGAGAACTTCATTTTAAAGCGTTTTCGAAATGAATACAAAAAAAACATTGAACTCATCGAACGAATTCTTCTATACCAGTGCGGCATTCAAGAATACCTGCAAAACAGATCAGATCATGGGGCTTTAACCAAAATTTTATCTGATGAAGAATTACTCAAAAAACTTACCGCCAAACATGTGTATTCAAATCTAAAACAAAGCAAAACAGCCAATAAAACAATTGAAAAAATTTTGGGAGTACAAGACCCTCTGTGGGAGGCGGTTGAATTTTCAGAAGAATGGATTTCAAAACTTTCAGCATATTCGACCGGCAACTTGTTCCTCCATTTTGATTTTCATGGAAAACAATGGTATGAGTACTCTACTGAACTAAAAATTATTAATCACAAAATTCTTGAAGATTTTGTAGAGCCCTCAAAAACAGGAAATGGCTATATTTTAAAGAAATACCTCTATAAAACGCTAAGTTCTGCAAAAAAGGATTTACAGTTTCCAACTTTTCGCGCTGAAGCAAGATACCGTAATAAAACTTTTGCAAAGCCTGAGGATATAATGGACTTAGTTTATGCCGTTGATTATTCCAAAAAAGAATCGATCCGAATACCGTTCAGTAGCATAAAGATTATCGTTTTACCAAAAGGTGAAAATTTGACTGCTGAAAATTTTGAAAATTTCGGAAAAGGTACTATCTCTGTTGGGAATCTTGATGGGGGTCTAAAAAACCAAGAGGTGAGAATTAAGGAAGATAATGTACTTGAAAGTGAAGACATATTATTTACACCCTTGATAAGTAATGTAGTCGATGAAATAATCCAATTTGATCTCGTCTTTTGCAAGGAGAGTAAGGGCTCAAGTCCGGATGTGGATGTAATTGAGATTTCTGGTATAGATAAAAGCTATTTGCGGGAAATTGATAGACGAATCAAGATTATCAAACGCTCCATTTATGGTAAACGGGCAGAAGAAATCAAGACCAAGCTAAAACCAATTGGGATTTCTCAGTCATTCGTAAATATACTAGGTGACACAACTGCAGAAAAAAAGAAATACCAAAGCCACATTTTTAAAGTCTTACCGCAAATTTATACCGGCATTTATTACAATGACCCAATTCTGTTGCCGAGATTCGTCGAAAAAACTGAGGAAAATATAAGAGGAGCATCAAAGAAAAAGTTCAATTTTAATTTACTAAAATATGACTTTTACTTTCTAACCCAAATTCAAAATACTCAAAAAAAAGGAGAACATTTGATGAACATCAAAAACTCAAAAAGTTACAAAATAGGACTGCTTTTGGGAGAATTAGCGCAGCAATTTGCCGCCTGGCGTAATGACTGCCCAATTAAGTCGTTTGAAAAAAGCTATGTCGGAACATTATCTCGCCGGATAACAACAATGGCTGAGCTTCTTAAATTTAAGACTTTCATAGAAGAAAAATTAGTTCTTCATGAACGATCAAAATTCACATTCAATGCTTCACAAAAATTAACCGAAGCTATCAAAGAATTAGAAGCTTCTTCAGAGGAAAAGTATGACCGACATAGGTGCTCCTTTGGTTTTTTTGAAAGTTATTTTTCTACTGCCCAAAACAAAAAAGAAAAAGACCAACCACAAGCTTTAGAGGCTGAATAAGAGTTTTGTGATAACAAAAACAATTTATTACGAGGAGTTTTAAAATGGAAACAGGAAATAATCAATCTATCAAAGATAAGTCAGAGATTTTGTTTTTGTACGAAGGCACATACACAATACCTAACGGCGATCCATTTACTGGGGAACAGCGATATGACGAGGAAACCAAAAAAGTGCTCGTCAGCGACGTCAGGATAAAAAGGTATATTCGGGATTATATTTTGACACTTAACGACCATCTTCCCCAAGAAAAACGAAACGAAATTTATGTTTGGAATGACATTTCACAGGCCGAAGGTAAAGAATCAGGTTCGTCAGCAAGAATGAAAGCTCTAAAGAAAAGTTATGAAAATGATTCTTCGGTAAAAAAGAGAGACAAAAAAGGCAATGAAACTAATGCAATTGATGCATCAAAGTTGTTAAGAAAGTGTATTGATGTGAGACTTTTTGGCGGCATTTCGACTGAAGAGGGGGATGCAGTTAACCATACAGGACCAGTCCAGTTTGCCTTACTGAATCCCTCAATGAATGAGGTTGATTTGAGAATGCATCAAAACACCTCAGTTTTTGTATCAAGTGTTGAGAAGAGTCGCGGCGCCATTGGTACAACCACAGTAGTTCCCTACTGTATCAATCAAATTCACGGCTGGATCAATCCACATTCTGCAAAATTCACCAACTTAACAGAGCAAGATATAAACTTAATGTTCAAATCTTTGTGGGAAAGTATCAACAATATAAATACACGTAGTAAGGCAAACCAGAACTCATTGCTTTTGGTACAAATCATTTACTCGGATCCGACAAAAAAAATCTATGGCCTGGATAGGTTAATCAAAATGACGCCGAAGAACGACCTGCGAGGTGAGCAAATTCGCAGCATTGATGATGTTGAGTTCGATTTTTCCAAATTGATGGATGCGGCGAAGTCGGATGCTGTTGCAAAGGTTCGTTACTTTACCGAAATTGAAGGGCTTAAGAAAGGTCTGCAAGAAAAGACTCCCGACGGGAAATTAGTCAAAATGGACTTTGACCCAAATTCACTAAACAGCTGAGTAAAAATATGAAAGCATTTCAATTGATTGTTGCGGGGAATTGGGCACATTTCAAGAAGCCTGAGACGAACAACAACCCTCTCACTCACGATTTCATTACCAAAACAGCATTTGTTGGTTTAATTGGAGCAGTGCTGGGAATTGAACGAAAAAAGATGTGCCCATTATTTCCAATACTTTGCGAAGACCTGTGTTACGGGGTACAAATTCTGCAACCGGTGAAGAAAGAGACATGGGGATTTACTATGCGCAAAGCGGTTAATTTACTTAAGAAGGCTCCCAAACATCTTGAACTGCTCAAGAATCCTAAATACAAAATTTCATTGGCTTTACGAAGTGAACGTTCTGAAGTCATATTCATGCAATTTTTGCAGTCAATAAAATCTAAACATGCTAATTTTACACCTGTCTTAGGCTTGCACAATTGTCCGGCTGACTTGTCGTTTCTTGGAGAAGGTGCTTTTTCAGAAAAACAATCTGGTTCGTTTGCAGCAAAGTGTTTTGTTACTCGAAAACATTCGATAGACCTACAGGAAAACCCAAAATTTCGTGTAGGCCTCGACAAAATACCTACGTTCCAGAATGATGATTTCTGGAATCTTCCGGGAAAATACGTTGAGATAATCTATCCCTCTGAGAATCACGAAATTCGTGTAGCCGGAGACTTTTATAAATATGATGATGGAGAACCTTGGTGCTTGATATAAGTCAATATCGATCTCATCCGAACAAAAGCCTTTTGGATCACACGCGGGGAGTTTTGGAAGGAGTTCAATTAAGGACGAATTCAAAGGTTGCTGAGATAGCTGCGATATTCCACGATGTTGGCAAAATTAATCCCCATTTCCAGAAAAAACTTGATGGAGAAAATGGAAAGGGGTATTCGAATCATTCTTATCTTTCGGCTTTTTCATTCCTGAGCTTCTGTGCTAACAATCAGTCCGGTATTCTTGATTTATTTGGAAATCAAAAGGAATGGTTGGCAAGTATTTTGGCAATTATTGCTCACCATCACGGTAATTTACCTGACTTCAAGAATATCATTCTCAAAGAAGAAGAAACGAAGAGATTAATTACCTTCTTAGAACAAAACACATGTTTACCAGCATCGGATTTTCTTCAAGAGTTATTACCACATAAACCATTCTCCGTTTTAGAGCAGCCAAACAGAGAACATTTATGCAGTTCAGTACCCATTCAACTCATCCGAACGATTTCTAATCCGATAGATTTTTTTCTTGAAACTCAGTTCTCTTTTTCATGTTTGATAGCAACTGATAAAGTAGATGCAAGTGGGTTTTCACCGAATCCGGACGATATTAGCTCATTCTGCCATAGCTATAATAATAAACTCGAAACGTATCTTTCGAATTTTTCAATCAAATCTCCTCTCAATAAGTTAAGAACAAAAATGCGCGTGGAAGCCGTTAAAAATCTTAATTCAGAATTAAAAAACGGAACCCGCCTATTTTCTTTAACGGCGCCAACCGGTTCTGGGAAAACAATGATGCTGCTTGCGCTTGCAGATGAAATATTGAAACATCAACCAAACATGAGAATTATTTATGCCCTGCCTTTTCTTTCCATCACAGAACAAGTAGCAGAAATAAGTTATGACGTTTTCAAAGGGCTAACAGAACATATTCGGCGTATTGATTCAAAGGCTGACAATAGTAGTTTTGAAGAATTTCAAAAAGAATTGGATGCAAACCCGGATGAATCAAATAAAATATTGGCAGAACAGTTCGCCGAAGATACATTCGACTATCCATTTATGATCACAACATTCGTCAGGTTATTTGAAACGCTGGTCAGCAATAAAAATGCAACTTTGCTAAAACTACCTAACTTTTCAAATTCCATCTTTTTAATCGATGAAATTCAAGCGCTGCCGCCTCGACTCTACGGCTTCTTCATAGCCTTGCTCGATGCCTTTTGTAGAAAGGTTAACTCCTATGCTATCATCTCTACTGCGACCATGCCCAATTTCGACTTACCAGAAAATAACAAACATGATCTAAAGTCATTTTTTAATGACTATTCTTGTCCTCCGGAACTTTTATCACTAGAGCATTTTGAAAACTCTCTATTCAATCGATATAATCTGGAACGCATACCGGAACCAATCGAGATTCATGAACTTGCAGATCTCATTGCCAACGAAGCGGCATCCGGGTTAGTAATTCTAAATACAATTCAAGATACCAAGGATTTATATGACATCCTTTCAAAGAGGAAATCAAAAGCAAAAATCGTTTTACTAAACACACATTTTACACCAAATGATAGACTCAATAAAATTGACACTTGCAAAGCTATTTTAGAAAAAGGCCACCGAGTGATTCTTATTTCAACTCAGCTAATTGAAGCCGGGGTCGATATCGATTTTCCAATTGTCTATCGTGATATATGCCCTATTCCCAATTTAGTCCAATCCGCCGGACGCTGCAATAGGAATGGTAAATACAAAAAGAAAGGGCGCATGATTATTTTTGATCTACAAAAAAATAATCAAAGCAGATCTACTTTGATTTATCGCGGTAAAGATTCTCGCTTTTTAAACTATGCAAAAGAAAAAATACTGGATAGAGTTTTTGAGGAACCAGAACTTCTATTCTTACAAAAAAACTTCTTTGTTGAGATTAAAAACAAGACAGTTTTTGGACTCCATGAAAGTAGCCAATTCGAGAATGATGAAATAGACTTTATTGAGAGAATAAAACAAGGAGCATTTAAAGAAATTGGGAAATTTAAACTTATCGATGATAACGAGTTTGGGGAACAAAATAGGTACTTTATTCCAAAAAGCGAAAATGATAATGATTTTGATACTCTTCAAAAATATTATCAAGAATTGAAAACAATTGCAACAAAAGACCACACTGGTAGAAGATTGGCACGACTAAGGCTACAAAATCAATTAAGAAGAATGGCAGGACAAATTATTCAAATTAGACTTCATAAGAATGGCAATAAACCACTTGTTTCTGATGAGTGCTGTGGTATTTCTAAAATATCAAATGAATATTATGATAATGAAACAGGAATTCGTTTGAATGTTGACAACCAAATACTATAGGCTGTTTGAAGTAAACAAGTACAACTTAAAACGAAAAAAATGACGACTGCTTTGCAAATGGCGAGAATGAAATACCTCCAGAAACCGACTTTCTCCGAGAAAGTCGGTTTCTCTTGATGTTCTTATCCTCCGGAAGCTCAAAACTTCCAGAGGGTGGGTGGTAAATAAAGTTCATCTAGGAAATATTCGAGGATTACTCTTTGGAAACGCAGGATATTGATACGCAAGACGCAGGTAGAACTCCGAGTGTAATCGGAGTGGCTGCCGGAAAAAACATCACCGGCACGCAAATGAACTATTATTTTGTTTGCCACACCAAACTCTGGCTCTTCTCCCACAACATCCAGATGGAGCAGGAGTCGGATATTGTCGCGCTGGGAAAATTAACGCACGAGGAACACTACAACCGCGACAGCAAAGAAATTCTCGTGCTCGAAGGCATCAAACTCGACCGCATCACACCCGATGGCTACGTGCATGAAATCAAAAAGAGCGACCGGGGAGAGCACGCACACATCTGGCAGCTCAAGTACTATCTCTGGCGCTTGCAGGAAAACGGATTCGGCCAACTCAAAGGCGTGCTTGAGTTCCCGAAACAGCGCAAACGCGTGGCGGTGCAACTGAGCGCAGAGGATGAAAAGCTGATTTTTGAGAAGATGGCAGCAATTACGGAAATCGTCAGCCAGCCGAAACCGCCGACGGCTAAAAAGATTGGCTTTTGCCGGCGATGCTCGTATCGGGAGCTGTGTTGGTGCTGAAAGCCGCTGCTCACCTTCCGGAGGCTTGGAGCCTCCGGAAGGTAGCACTGGAGGGCGGAAAAGTGACAAACGAAGCTAATAAAATGTCATCCAACCAGAGCAAAACGATTGCCGACCACAGAAAAATGATAAGCGACCGTGATAAAGTGATTGCCGACCATAGAAAAATGACAGACGACCACGGAAAAATGATTGCCGACCATGATAAAGTGATAAACCACCGGTCGGCAATGAAAAGTATCGGGCAGGATAACGAAATATCCAATAGTACAATGATTTTTTATGTCAAACAAGGTTACCTGCTGCCGGAATTGCGGCAGGTAGCAATCATTGAGCTATATTTATTAACCCAAACAAGGAGGTTCCTTATGCCTAAGAAATCAATTGACCAACGTTTGTTGGAGGCAAAAGTAACAATTGAGAATGCTTTGTCAGATAGCGAAATACTGGGGTTAGTCACTCCGTTTGGCTATGATGAGGCCAGGCTTATTGCAGCGAAGACCGCGCGCGATAACGCCGAGATGTTGCACCAGAAGCAAAAAACCGAATATGGCGAGCAGCACGCTGCCACAGGTATCCTTGAACAAGGCCAGGCACAGGCAAACAAGGAGTATATGCGTTGTGTAAAACTGGGCCGGGTTGGTTTAAAGGATAACACTGGCGCGCTTCTCAAGCTCGGTCTGGTTGGCCGCAGAAAAGAAGATATCGCCGGCTGGCTAATCCAGGTGAAGCAATTTTACAGCAATGCGCTCGCCGATCCGGCAATTATCGCCGATTTGGCCAAAGTAGGTGTTTTGCAAGAAAGGCTGGAAGCCGGCCAACAACTCTATGAGGCTGTGGAAGCGGCGAAGCTGACGCAGGAAAAAGAGCGCGGTGATGCGCAACAGGCAACACTCGATCGCAACAATGCCGTGGCGGCGGTTGCTGAATGGAAGGCCGATTTCACAGTGATTGCGCGCGTGGCGCTGGAAGACAAACCGCAGCTTCTGGAAAAGCTCGGTATTTTTGAGGCGTCGTAGAAAAGTCACCGGAAGGTAGCTCCATAAGAAGGTAACCTTTTTAAAAAAGGTTACCTTCAAAATATCCTATTTTAGCAGAACCATAAAATAGAAAATATGGAGTACATCGACTATGTCGATGTGCATCAACGGCAGTCGATGTAATTACGCAAGCAGAGAATTTATTGGAATGTGGACTAAATTTAAGATAGGACATTTTGGGGGAGTCTTTACAGCGACTAACGCCGCTGATGCATTGACATACAGAGGATATTAAAAATATCCTTTTAATGACTTGAACATCAAGGATGATTTTTGAAAATATGGAGTACATCGACTATGTCGATGCGCGTCGCCGGCAGTCGATGTAATTACGCAAGCAGAGAATTTATTGGAATGTGGACTAAATTTAAGATAGGACATTTTGGGGGTGCCTTTACAGCGACTAACGCCGCTGATGCATTGACATAGTCAATGCACTCCATACAAAACTATGATAGAGACTTTTAAAAAATACGAACATGCGCCGCCACACCTTTTTAGGGCAAATGCGAAGTATTTCATCACTGGGGCAACTTATAAGAAAAGGCACATTCTCCTGTCCGATGCGATAAAGGAAAGAACTTTGGAATATATGTTCAAAAGCTTTGAGCATTTTGATTGGCAGATTGAGGATTGGACGTTGCTCAATAACCACTACCATATCATGGCGCAGGCACCGGAAAATGCAGACACACTGGCAAATGTCATCAACAACTTTCATAAATTCAGCGCGAACTGGATCAAAAAACATATGCCTTTGAATCCGGGTTCGGAAAAAATATGGCACAACTACTGGGATACTTGTATCACTTACGAAAATTCTTATTTTGCGAGAATTAATTATATCTGGTTTAACCCGGTTAAACACAAATATGTTTTACAACCCCAGGAATGGCGTTTCGGGAGTTATGCTGCCAGAACAAAAGCCGGTTACGATAAAGAGGATATTATCAAAAAATATCCTTTTAACGACTTAAGCATCAAGGATGATTTTTGAAAATATGGAGTACATCGACTTTGTCAATGCGCGTCGCCGGCAGTCGATGTACATACGCAAGCAGAGAATTTATTGGAATGTGGACTATATTTAAGATAGGACATTTGGGGGAGTCTTTACAGCGACTAACGCCGCTGAGGCATTGACACAGTCAATGCACTCCATAAAAAGATATGGCAAGAAACTACTACATATTCAACCCCGGTCGTTTGCGCCGCAAGCAAAACACGGTGTTCTTTCATCGCTACGCGCAGATTGCCGAAGACAGGGTGCTGGCAGACTTTGAAGAAGCGGTTGCAGATGATCTGGACCTGATAGATGGCGATCCGGAAACAGAGTTTGAGGAATCGGACAAAAAGAAAGCGATTCCGGTGGAAGACATCGAGGCGATTTACGTGTTCGGTGAAACGGATTTCAACCGCAAGTTCTTCAATTTTTGCAGCAGTCGCCAAATACCGGTACATGTCTTCAACTATTTCGGCTTTTATAGCGGCACATTTTACCCGCGTGAGTTTCTCAACAGTGGTGAGCTTTTGGTGCAGCAAGTGGTGCATCAGCAAAACCATCCGCAGCGACTGGAGCTGGCGCAGGCATTTGTAAAAGGGGCTTGCGTCAATATTGTCAAGAACCTGCAGTACTACGACAATCGCGGCAAAGATTGTTCTTTCTTTTTACAGGACATTGAGCGCTTGCAGAAAAAAATTGAAACTACAAAACAGATTTTTGAGCTAATGGGCATTGAAGGCAATATCCGTCAAACGTATTTTAAGGCCTGGCCACTGCTTATTGATCGGGAAACTGATTTCAAGAAACGCGTCCGGCGGCCACCCGACAATGAAATAAACGCACTTATTGGCTTTGCCAACAGTATGGTTTATACAACCATTCTCAGTGAAATTTATAAAACACAACTCAGTCCGCTGGTTTCATTTCTGCATGAGCCGGGCACCAAGAGGTTTAGTTTGTCTCTGGATCTTGCAGAAATTTTTAAGCCTTTGCTGGCTGATCGCTTAATTTTTACTTTGCTTAATCGCAATCAGTTGACTGACAAGCACTTTACCCGCAAAGGCAAGGTATGTTGGCTTAGTGAGGCGGGGCGTAAAATTTTTGTGCGTGGTTTTGATGAGCGACTGCGTGTCACCATCAAACACAAAAAACTCGGGCGCAGTGTCAGCTATCGCCGCTTGATTCGGCTGGAGTGCTATAAACTGATCAAACATTTACTGAAACAGGAGCCATACAAACCGTTTACTATTTGGTGGTAACAGGCTATACTCCAGGACAAGGTTTGTTTTTTGAACAATTAAATGATTTGTAAATTATGTATGTGATACTGGTTTATGACATTGGCGAAAGACGCGTTGTCAGGGCGCTAAAAATATGCCGCATGTATTTGACCTGGGTGCAAAACAGCGTCTTTGAAGGCGAGCTTAGCGAGGCAAAGCTGAAACAACTTAAACTACGGCTCAAGAGAATGATGAATCCAAAGGAAGATTCTGTGCTCATATACCGGATGCGTGATAAGAAATTTTCAAATAAAGAGGTTTTGGGGGTTGAAAAGAACTCAACAGATACGTTTCTTTAGTTTGTGGAACCGTGCATGCTGTTGTAATAAATACGTCGACTTTTTGCCTGTTAATGCAGGATTGGGGATCGACGGCTTATTTGTCAGTTCCGAAGGAGGCAAACACTTGTTTTTTATGGCCTGAAAAACGGGTCTTAATCGAACTATGGTAGGATTGAAATATAACAAAGCATAAAACATCATTGTCATAAGTTCTAAGTCTTAATCGAACTATGGTAGGATTGAAATGAATTAAACCACACAGCCTCAGCTGGTATGCCAAGTCTTAATCGAACTATGGTAGGATTGAAATCAGTAGGTAACAATGTATAAAATTAACCCTACGGGTGTCTTAATCGAACTATGGTAGGATTGAAATTCAAAAGCAGGAGGCATAAGTTCAACTCTTGCACTGTCTTAATCGAACTATGGTAGGATTGAAATATAAAACCTAATCATTTTCTTTCTCCAATTAAAAAGTCTTAATCGAACTATGGTAGGATTGAAATACTCTCAAGACCTTTCTTCCGCCTGTGTATATCATAAGTCTTAATCGAACTATGGTAGGATTGAAATATAAAACCTAATCATTTTCTTTCTCCAATTAAAAAGGGTCTTAATCGAACTATGGTAGGATTGAAATCTTATCTTTCAATGCCTGGGCTTCCTCTCTATCAGGTCTTAATCGAACTATGGTAGGATTGAAATTAACATTTGATTGTATTTTGCAATTTCACCTTGAAGTGT
>JAJDAG010000150.1 GCA_029262005.1 Candidatus Zhuqueibacterota bacterium
CGTTTCATTAGCCCGCTCAGTTCATATTATTTTGAAGAGCAGTCGTAATCTCAAAATGCAACTAAATGGCAACCTGCCTGTCTAATAGATTCAAAATATTAATCTATTAAATGGAAGGCTTCTATAATGAGAGCATTCAAAACAGGTTACAGCAAACAAAAGCTAAGAAATGTGACCGCGATGTTCGTCGTTGTCGGTTCTCTGCTACCTGCCACAGTATTCTGTCAAAAAGGTGACGCCGGCTCTATGGCCGAAAAGCTCGATTCGTTTATTGAAAAAGCATTCGCGTTGGACCTTACGCCCGGAATGGCTGTTGCAGCGATACAGGGGAGTGACGTTATCTACGCGCGGGGGTTTGGTTATGCAGATCTCCAGAGCCGGCGTCCGGTCTCCCCCGAGACGATGTTCTATATCGCCTCCACCACAAAGTCGTTCACTGCGTTTGCTGCTGCGATTCTCGACGACCGTGGTGAGCTTGATTTGGACAATACGGTGGGCAGCTATCTACCGAATCTCCGGCTTCAATCGCCGTTGTCCGCAGATGATATTACCATGCGGGATCTGCTTACGCACACCCATGGCATAGAAGGCGGCGGTCCAGTTGTGTTTCGCACGGCATACACTGGCATGCATACACATGAACAACTCGTGGAACTCCTGAGTGCGTACGGACCTGCGTCCGGCGGACGGTCCTTCAACTACGGAAACATCGGCTATAACATCGCGAGTTTCGCGATGGACGCTAGTCTGGGGATTAGCTGGAAGGAGTTGTTGCAACGGGAAGTTTTCAAACCGCTCGGCATGAACAGTACAAGTGCCTATTTATCGAAGATCGATCCCCACCGCCTGGCAATGCCTTATGTTGCTGAGGAGAAGGGATACCGACGGTTACATTACGCCAAATCCGACGCCAACATGCATGCAGCGGGAGGGCATGTGAGTACCGTTCTGGATCTCGCGAAGTGGCTCCAGGCCCACATCAATTCCGGGCGCATCGCCGGCAAACAAGTATTCCCGGAAAAGGTTGTGGCAGAAACACATCGAAAGCAGGCCGATCAAGATCGAAACTTTGCCAACTTTCATCGCTACGGCTGGGGGCTTGGTTGGGATCTTGGGACATACGAGGGCGACACGTTGATTCACCGCTTCGGTAGCTTTTCGGGGTTCCGCTCCCATGTTTCGTTTATGCCAAAGCAGCAGATCGGTGTCGTTGTCCTTGTAAACGAGGGCAGGCTGGGTTCATTTCTGGCTGACATGGTTGCTTGCTCTATATACGACCGTCTGCTCGAGAAGCCTGGGCTCGATGAAAAGTTGGAACAATTTCAAATGCATGCAGCCCGTGGGCGGGAGCGAATTGGTCAAGACAAAGCACGGAGGGCAGCGCGGCCACAGAAGCTCCCGCACCCGCTCGCCACATACGCCGGAATATATGAGAATGACGAATTTGGACGAATGGAGTGGCATATTGTGGATGGAAAGTTTGAGGTAAAGATGGGCCTGCTCCGGAGTCCTGTCGAGGTGTACAACGGGGAACAGAATCAACTCAGAGTGGCGCTGACGGGACGTGGAGAGGTAGTTGGGTTCTCGATTCAAGGAGACCTGGCAGAAAGTCTTACATACGCAGACAGGAAATTCGTCAGGATTGACCACTGAATCCTTTTGCCGTTCACCCCGGCCGGCTTTGACATGAAACATTAAGTTGGGTTCGAGAAGATGAACCCAACTTAATTGGTTGCACTCAATGAGGTATTTCGCACTCTGAATGTTTGCCAGGGAGGAATTGCCATCGTTAAGCAGGTTTACGTATTCCGGGAAATGGCTTTACTGTCCCAAGCCGGATGGCAGCGCCGGCGACAAGGACAATGGCGAAATGGCATGGTGGTCTATTTTCAGTGCACTGGGGTTATAACATTTGCGATGACCGAAAAACCTCAGACAATCGATGAATTCGGAAAAGATGATTTGCCGTGCTCGCTCGCAAATGAGCGATGACTTTATTTTAAAACTTTACAAGTTGAACCAACTGTGGCTCCCCCAACCCCTGGAATCTTCTTTATTAGCAGAATGAGCAAAATGTTGACTTTTTCAGCAAAGATTTCATGCCACTGAATGGTTAGCTATTGATAGTTATCGAGAAGATCGCAACAGATTATATATCGGTCGAAGGAGCTCCCAGCCATCACAAACGAATTGGCACAACGGGAAATGCTCAAAACCAGCACCATGGCACTTGCGGTGTTCGCGGCGCCAGCCGACAGCGAATCAGGTACAGTATCTGCGGAAGCAGCGCGTCCGAACGAAGAACGTATCCCAAAATGGAAAGGTAGCCCGGCCGATAAATTTGGCGTAGCATGACCAAAGCTCTGAATGCCTTGCCGCGCACACTTTCTATTGGAAGTGAATCATGAAGTTTGAACCCATATCTTACGAGCACGCGGCTTATCTCACCGGTAAACGGCCATGGGATGTATCGAGAGATTGCGCGCTGTTGGTTTCCGCCCACCTTGAAGCCATGCGGACTTACAAGAGCAATACGTGCATCGTAGGTATAGATATTTACAACGTTGAAGCAGAAGCATACGGTTGCAAAATAGAAGAACCGGACAAAACCGGTGTGCCGGTTTTTCGTGAGCCACTTGTCGAGAGTGTGGACGAAATGATGGCGTTGCAACTTAATCCTGCTCACGACGGTAGAATGCCTATGATTCTCAGGGTTGCTCAGCAAATCGCCGAGGAGAGACCCGATGCTGATATCCGCATACCGTTGTCCGGCCCGTTCACCATCGCTTGCCATTTATTGGGCCTGGAAAACATGATTTGCGAAATTTTCATGAATCCGGAACCATGCGTATCCGCCCTCATGCACCTTGCCGGGAATCAAATCTTATACGGACGCACAGCCGTCGAACATGGATTCGGCATCACGTTTTTTGAGTCTTCCGTAACGCCGCCACTTCTATCTCCGCAACTCTTCTCTGAAAAGGTGTTACCGTCACTGAAAAAAATATTGACAAACCTCAGTGATTGTGAACCGGATATTCAATTTATCATTGGTGGGGATACGGTTCATCTTGCCCATGCCATTTCTTCATTGCAAGCTTCCTATATTATTTGTCCTGTGGAAACGGACCAGGAACGATTTATGTCCATCGTCGCCTGCAACCCGGAAATGAAGGTGCGGATAAACATGAATCCATCTGTGTTCCTGCCGGGAAATCACAAAGCTGCGCTTGATGAAGCGAAGCGTACGTTCAACATAGCGAGAAAGTATCAAAACACGAGCATCGGGACGTTGCTTCCCTTTGATGCTGATTCAGACATTGTAAATGAAATCTCTGACTTTCTAATAAACAGCCACCACATTTAAGCGAAGATGTGTCATGCCAGCGTGGTTGAAAAAATTAATCTGCCGGACCCATTAAAAAATCAACGGAATGTTCCGGCAGTTTATTTTCAGTTAAACAATAGCTAACCCAATATGCCTGGAGATGATAATGACTTTACTGTTCCGACTCGGTGTTCTTCTTATTTTCCCTTCGATTTTATCGGCACAGCTCAGCACTAAATCCGCGTGGATAAACAGTGACGATGATGGCCGTCAGGCAATTTTCCGGTTTGCAGAGGAATATAAAGGCTTTATGGCCGTGGCGAAAACAGAACTGGCGACAGTCAGAAAGGTTATCATGCTGGCCGAAAAAGACGGCTTCACGCCACTAAAGGAAGACAGCTCCTGGCGGCCCGGTGCGAAATACTATGATGTCAACCGTGACCGTACCATTTCCCTCATTGTTGTTGGAAAACGCAGGCTTTCCGAGGGCGTCCGTCTTATCGGCAGTCACATCGATTCTCCCCGTCTTGAAGTAAAGGCGCGGCCATTATACGAAAGCCACGGTTTTGCACAATTCCAGACACTGTATCACGGTGGAATCAAGAAATATCAGTGGGGCAATGTGCCTTTGGCTTTAATGGGACGTATCGACAAAACAGATGGCAGTACAGTTTGGATAGATATCGGCAACCAGTCTGGCGACCCTGTTTTTATCATCCCTGACCTGGCCCCGCATGTTGATCGTGAGTATCGCAGCCGAACAAACCGGAACGTTATCCAGGGTGAAGAATTAGATCCGCTGGTCGGTTCAATTGCCGATAAAGATGGTCAGGTTGAACAACAAATAATGACGTATCTTAAGAACACCTATAACATAACACGGGCAGATTTCATCTCTGCAGAGCTTGCTCTGGTTCCTGCCATCCAGCCGGCAGATGTTGGGTTTGACAGAGGTATGATCGCCGCTTATGGTCACGATGACCGGGTGTGTAGTTATGCAGCCGTGCGTGCCAGCCTGTCCGTGGCGCAACCGCCCTATACGACAATATCGTTTTTAGTGGACAATGAAGAAAGCGGTTCCAACAACAACACGGGTGCGAACTCCGACTATTTGCGTGGATTGCTGGGACGTCTGCTACATTTGGAAACGCCCGAACAATCTTCAGAATTTCACCTCCGGCAGATATTGAAAAAAACTCAGGTTTTATCAGCAGACGCGACGACAGGTATCAATCCGCTGTTTCCAGGTGCGCAGGAACATAAGAATGCGGCGAAACTGGCTCAAGGTGTCGCAATAAAAATATATGGGCGCGGTAACAGTCCAAACAGTGAATTCACTGCCTGGTTTCGTCGGATTCTGGAAAAGGAAAAAATACCGTACCAGACACATACTTATAAAGTGGACGTAGGGGGCGGTGGTACCATCGGAGGTTTTCTTTCGCGCGAGGGCATGGAAGTTTTGGACTGTGGCATACCCCTTTTATCTATGCATTCGACCTATTCAGTCTGCTCAAAAATAGATCTCTGGCAACTATACCGAGCCTTTCAGGCATTTTACAAAGAGTGATTTGTCCAGCGTTTCTCAACCGGAAAATGACATTGGGTGAAATCCAACTTGTAGCCATTCCACCCTCCGACTGCTTTGGCAGTTTCAATTGAGGCGTAACTGTATATGAGTTGTCAGAAGCTATTTGTTGTTGGCGATTGGCAAAATATGAGAGCTTATAATTATGAAAGCAAACGCGGTCGTTTTTACGGCACCCAACACAGTCGCTTATAAAAAAATCAATTGTCCGGATCCGGGTGCAGATGATGTTGTCGTTCAGGTCACGCATTCATGGATCAGTAACGGCACCGAAGGTTCTTATCTGCGTGGCGAACGGGTCGATGGCGACACACCTTACCAACAAGGCGACCCGTGGCCATTCCCGGTTGTCGCCGGCTATCAAAAAATTGGTACGGTTGAATGGATTGGAGCCAACATCACCGACCTCGCCATCGGCGAAAAAGTCTTTGCAACGATTGGGCGTGTCGAGGGAATGCACCACTGCTACGGCGGCCAGGTTTCACCATCGATTTGCAGCCGAGATGACGTCTGGAAGCTGCCAAAAAGCGTCGAGCCGCTGGCTTATGCAGGGATGGTGTTGGCGCAAGTGGGTTATAATGCCGGCATTCGTCCATCAATCCGGATTGGCGAGCCAGCGGTCGTTATCGGCGATGGGCTCGTGGGCCAGTGGACCGCGCAAACCCTTGCCTGGCGTGGGGCGGCGGTAATCATGGTTGGACGCCATGATTATCGCCTCGCCTATTTTTCCGGGCATGCATTTCGTCATGTAATCAATGCAAAGAAAACTGACTGGGTAACAGCAGTTCAGGAACTGTTCCCGGATGGTGTACAGGTCTTGGTGGATACTATCGGCTCCATTGACATAATGGAAACAGCTCAAAATGTACTCAAACGGTTCGGGCATTTGGTCTCAGCCGGTTTTTACGGCACACAGGACAGACTGGCGCTACAGCCCGTTCGCTACGGCGAACTCACAATCGATCTTGTTTCGGGTTGGACGGGTCAGAGAATGGACGAAACCTTGCAGTTGATCGCGGCCGGCCACCTTGAAACCTTGCCGCTCATAACGCATCACTTTCCTGTGGCAAAAGCAGATGCTGCGTGGAAATTAATCGAAGAAAAGAGTGAACCGGTCATGGGTGTTATTTTGGATTGGTGAGATTTTGAAACTACTACAAATCGAAGAACCGGGAAAGGCCGTTTGGCGGGAAGCGCCGATGCCCGAGCCCGCTTCCGGGGAAGTTTTGATTAAGGTCTTGGGTGTGACCACATGCCCACACTGGGATCTGCATATAATGGACGGCATCCCCATGTTTGCAGATCGACCACTCTCGTATCCGTATACTGCGGGCGAGCCGGGCCATGAAGCCGTTGGCGAAGTAATAGCCGTGGCTTCCGATGTAAAGGACTTTAAACCCGGTATGCGTGTGGCTGCCTGGCGCGATCCGGGCGGGCGTCGGCAGGGTTGCTACGCGCAATACGCTGCTATTGAGGCGGAGCACCTGATCGCTGTTCCTGCCTCGCTTCCGCCAGAATCCATCGCATCCCTCGAGTTGGCCATGTGTGTGCAAGGGTCTTTTGACAAATTAAAATCAATTGATGGCGTTGCCGGCAAACGGTTTGCGATCGTCGGATTGGGGCCTGCCGGTTTGATCGCGGTACAAATGGCGCGGGCCTACGGTGCGAAAGTGATCATCGGTATTGATCCGTTATCGGAGCGGCGGGATTTGGCAATAAAGCTGGGGTCAGACGTATCTCTCGATCCTTCTGACTTATCATTGCCCGGCAGCCGCTTTGTTGCAAACAGCTTTGATACCGCTCTCGACACAACCGGCCTGAAGAATGCAATCGAAAAACTCATGGCGGGCACCAACGAGACTGTCGCCATTTTCGGTGTATTGCGGGATGAAGTCAAGTTCGGACCCGAGCAGTGGTGGGGTGGTTTTGCGTTGCTGGGTTACGGCACGCACGAACGCAGCCAGGCTGAGCAGGCGCTTCGCTTGATCAAAAGCGGCCACTTAGATTTAGCGCCTATCGTGACGCACCAAATGCCTTTCACACGTTACACGGACGGGGTGGACTTACTGCGCCGGAAAAAGGCAATCAAAGTACTGTTTCTACCATGGTTAGAATAGGACATATTAAATGAAATACTTGCGAACCAAACTATCTTCATATACTCGAAGTGCACTGAGGTGTCAGGTTAAAATATCTCATCTTTACGTTACGAGTCTGCTTTTAACTGTCTTTTCCGGACCTGTGGCAACAAGCTTCGGGCAAGAACGGATTGACTACCGCCATGCACCCGAATATTGGTACAGCGCCATCGGCTTTCCGGGAGATTACCATAAAACGCTCGTAAATGAAACCGGCTCACTGCTTTACGATTTTGGGCCCGGCCCCTATGTGCGCCCGAATACGATCATCGCTTTCACTTTAGTGGATGACACGCTCGCCTTGAAAAAACAACATTACAGCGACCCAAGAATTCCCGTGGTTTTGACAGACCTCCGTGGTGCACACAACCGGGTTTCGCTCAAGACCTTCAGTCTGGTACCGGAAACATTTTTCCAGAGCGAGCCCGATGAACAAAATATCTGGCGGACAGGTGGTTTGACGGGCAGTCAGGCCTGGGCAAGTCCGCCGGACTCCGTGGATCCGGCTTTTCGCAATGTGGCCTGGGGCACCAATCGTCCCATTGAATATCATGTTCGGGTGGAAAAAGGCGAAAAAAGAACAGTCGTCCTGGGATTCTGTGAAAGTTACAGGCAGAAACCCGGATTGCGCAGGCTCGAATTGCATGTCGAAGGCGCAGAAACTCGAACGATAGATCCCCTCGAAGCCGGTCCGGTCAATACACCGCAGGTCTACAGCTTTTCTGCTGAAGACAAAAATGGCGATGCTGTTCTGGATATTGAAATTCTCTCGCCTCAGGGCGATCCGAACACACTGGTGAACGCCGTCTGGATTTTTCCACCCGCCTACGCTCTGGACGAAAAGGCACTCATCCGCGGCTTATTATCGGGCAAAGCTGAACTTTATCTGGACGCCGGACGCGAACCGCAGGTAGTGAGCCGTTCACCGCGATTTGACGTTATGAACGCGGAGATATCAGGTGCCGGGACGCCGCGCCTTCGTATCAAAACCAAACGCCGATTGCACTACGACTCGTCTGCTGACGTCGTTTTTTCAGATGGTATTGCTTTCGTAAAAACCTCACCTGCACCCGCTCACTTCGAACAAACTGAACAGAGTCTGGATTTAATCTTCCCGCAGGGAACAGCGCATGTTATCGTCATCGCACAAGACGGCTTTGCATCCGACCCATCCATCTTTCCTGAATTTGACAACATCCACTCAAATAAAAAGATCGAACAGTACTGGCGGCAGGACGCTGGAATCCCATACGATCGTGTTATCGTTCCTGATCGACAATTACAGGACATGCTCACAGCTTCGATTCGTACATTCTACCAGAGCAGTGAAAAAGTGGATGGATTTCTGCAATTCCAACCTGGTGCGGCCTTATATCGCGGATTGTGGATGCACGACGGCGTCTACTTCGCCGAGCTTGCCCTGCAGCTTGGCAATGCGGAGAAAGCCAGACATATTCTCGAAGGCTACCTCCGCTATCAGCACGACTCAGGCCAGGTTGAAGTCATGCGGCCAAACAACATTCACCGGGAAACACCGCTGCTCCTGTGGGCGTTGTGCCGATATGCCGAATTAACGGGCGATCATGCCTGGCTGCGGACGCGTTGGCGTCACGTAGAAAAAGGTGTCGAGTGGCTTCGCTATCTGCGGGAGCAGACACTTAATCCCGGTGCTCCGAACTACGGCTTAACCCCGGCCGGATTCGCCGATGGCGGTGTGGGAGGTGTCCAGCCGGAATACGCCAGCGTAAACTGGATCCTCATTTCACTGCCGGTAGCAATCCAAACTGCCAGGAACTACGGAAAACATGATCAGGCGCACGCGTGGCAGCAGTTGTATGAACGCTTCCTCTCCTCTTTTAGAACAGCAATGCAGCGGGACAAACAGCAAGACGAACATGGCAACTGGTTTCTACCGCCGCGTGTGGGCGTGAGCGCGATAAAAGACGTTCCCCAACGCGGTCAGTGGATGCTGCCTGAGGCGCTGATGCACGGCCGCCACATCCTGCCAAACGATCCGCTTATGGACGGTACCCTGGCCATGCTGGAGTCGAACATGGAGCAGGGTCTGGTCACAAGTGTTGGCTGGCTGACACATGGAATCTGGGTCTATTATGGCGGCTTTCTGGCGGAAGCGTATTTGAAGCGAGGCGAAGGAGAAAAAGCAGCCGCGATCCTCTATGCCATGGCCAACCATGCCAGTCCAATGGCGACCTGGCCGGAAGAACAAATGCCCACCGGGCAAGGCCGGCGAACGGTGGGAGATTATCCGCACACATGGGCAAGTTCTACCATGATCAGACTGACCATTCGCCTGTTAGCAATGGAAGACGGCAATGATCTTGTTTTGTTCCGCGGCGTGCCACAGCCATGGTTGCAACCCGGAGCCAATACAGAACTTAGGGATATTGCCACCCGCTTTGGTCGCGTTCTGTTGAAACTGCGTGTCTCGGAGGATGGTGAGGAAGTGCACATTGCGCTGAATCCGCTTTCATCAAAAGGAGATGGCAATATTATCATGGATATGCGGGCATTCGAGGCGGCTGGATTTACTGAATTCAGTCAAAAAGCGTTACCAGCCTGGGGCGCTGCACTCGAACTTGTGCTTAGGAAGAAAAGCAAATAAGAGGATGTACAACAATTCGCCAATGACATTCCTGAGCCGGTTGCAGTTTAACTTTAACCAAACGAGTCATGCTTAGTCTGGATACCAAACATACGGCGCTTGTTATCGTCGATTTTTTGCAGGACTTCTTCGATCCCGAAATATGGCCTGACAGCCTGATTCCCAAAGCCCGGACAACGTTGGTCAAAAAAACAAACCAGTTGGTTGAATTTTGCCGCGATAAGCAAATTCCAGTAATCTGGTTTAAGCAGGCGTTTAAACCGGATTTGTCCGATGCATTTCCTCACATGCGTCGAAGTAGTAAAAAATATACCATTTCCGGTACTGATGGCTGTGAGATTCTGCCCGAGCTGGATGTTCTTCCGAAGGACCTCATTTTATTTAAAAGCCGATTTTCCGCTTTCTTTCGTACCGATCTTGAACCACTTCTGAAGAAGCTCAAAACAGAGCACTTAATCCTTGCGGGAATTACCACGGCCTGGTGCATTCGTTCCACGGCGGTTGACGGTTACCAGCGTGACTATGAAATTATCATTGCGAAAGATTGCACTCAGGCATTTACAGAAACCGACCATTTGCAATCAATCCGGGCTATGGACGGATATATTGCAACCGCTCTGTCAAATAATGAGATTCGTAAATGTTTTTCAACTTAGCTTAGCCTAGCAAAAGGCAATCGCTTCCATGACAAAAAAAGCAACGAATGAACAGTCGGACTATGACATCACAGCCGTGCCATTTACGGATATCGAGTTAGAGGACAATTTCTGGACGAAGCGAATCTTGACCAACCGGAAGGTTACGATACCGTACGGCTTCAAAAAATGTGAGGAAGACGGCCGTATCAGGAATTTTGAAAAGGCCGGCGGCTTGCTGGAAGGTGACTACGAAGGCGAAATGCCGTTCGATGACTCCGATCTTTACAAAATCATCGAAGGCGCCTCATATTCCCTGCGGACAAATCCCGACCCAAAATTGGCAAAATATATCGACAGCATCATCGAAAAAATTGC
This sequence comes from Candidatus Zhuqueibacterota bacterium, assembly GCA_029262005.1. GTDB lineage: Bacteria > Zhuqueibacterota > Zhuqueibacteria > Oceanimicrobiales > Oceanimicrobiaceae > JAJDAG01. The sequence goes on from JAJDAG010000150.1 coordinate 10,688, forward strand.
TGCCGCCCAGGAGAGTGACGGCTACCTCTGCACCTGGAAAACTTTACACCCGGATAAGTCGCCTTCCTACTGGGTCGAAGCGGGATCCCGCTGGCACCATTTGAGCATGAGCCATGAACTGTACAATGTCGGACATCTTTATGAGGCTGCCTATGCCCATTCTCAAGCTACTAACAAACGCAACCTCCTGGATGTTGCCTTGAAAAATGCCGACCTTGTTGCCAATACATTCGGTCCGGGGAAAAATCTCAATCCACCCGGGCACCAGATTATTGAGACCGGTCTGATTAAATTGTACCGCGTCACCAATGACGAAAAATACCTGTACCTGGCAAAGTTTTTTTTAGACCAGCGTGGCAACAACGAAGGCCATAGGCTGTATGGCACAGATAGTCAAGACCATTTGCCAGTCATTGAACAGGACGAAGCGGTTGGCCATGCGGTACGTGCGGCCTACATGTACGCAGGCATGGCCGATATCGCAGCAATTATGAAAGACCGTGTTTTTCTAAAAGCAATTGACAAACTCTGGGAAAACGTCGTTAAAAAAAAGCTATACATTACCGGCGGTTTCGGCTCCAGACACGAAGGAGAGGTTTTCGGGGACAATTATGAGCTACCCAATCTGACATCGTACAACGAGACCTGCGCCGCTATTGCCAATATCTACTGGAATCACCGCATGTTCCTGCTGCACAGTCATGCAAAATACATCGATGTTCTGGAACGCACTCTTTACAACGGCATGCTTTGCGGTGTGGCTTTAACCGGCGATGCCTTTTTTTATCCAAACTGCATGGCATCTGACGGAAAATTTAAATTCAATCACGGCGCTTTGACCCGGCAGCCCTGGTTTGACTGTGCTTGCTGTCCATCAAATGTGATTCGTTTCCTGCCTTCCTTGCCAGGCTATATTTATGCCCACCAGAACGATCGTATTTATGTCAATCTGTTCGTTGCCGGTAAAGCTCAAATCAGAATGCAAAAAACGACGGTTGATATTGTGCAGCAAAGTGATTATCCCTGGGACGGAAAAGTGAAAATCACCTTAAATCCGGAACGCACTCAAAAATTCACGATTATGCTCCGCATTCCGGGATGGGTATCAGACCACCCCCTTCCCGGTGACTTGTATCATTATTTGAATAATAATTCTCGGGCTGTGAAACTTAAGATTAACAATAACTACACAGCCTTTGAAATTGAAAGAGGATTTGCGGTTATTTCGCGGGAGTGGTCGAAAGGAGACGTCATCGAGCTCAACTTACCGATGCCGATTCGGCGGGTTTTAGCACATGAAAAAGTGGAAGAGAACCGCAATAAAGTAGCGCTGGTTCGCGGACCGCTTGTTTACTGTGCTGAGTGTGTGGATAATAACGGCTCAGCCCTCGATCTCGTTCTGCCGGATACAGCTGAGCTTGTTGCGAAAAAAAAGAAAGACTTATTGGGGGGCGTAACCGTGCTTGAGGGAAATGCAATAAACCAGTCCGGCGAAAAAAGGAACATCGTAGCTATCCCCTACTACGCATGGTCCCATCGCGGACCCGGAGAAATGGCCGTCTGGTTATGGCGAAAAGTCCAATAGACTTAACAATGAGTCCGTTTGCTTTTTTTAAAAAGGCAGCCTATCTTTCATTTGGGCACTTGCATCGAGTGAGTTTCGTTGCCTTTACCTCTCCTCTGTCAAACATTAAGCAGCAACACGCTGAAGAGCAAACAAACCTATGCCAACGAAAAGTCACAATCTTATCAAATTGAGTGCACAATATTACAAACAATTTGACGCGGATTACTCTTTGTCCGTGCCGGCTGAAGGGTATATTGGATGGGAATCAACTGAAATAGAGATTCATCTGGAACACACAGCACTGGTTGTCATGCATGCCTGGGATACGGGTAAGCAAGAAACTTACCCGGGCTGGTATCGACATGTGGAATATTTGTCAAGGGCAAATGAAATCCTTCGTATGATCTTTCCTAAGCTTCTACGTGCTGTTCGTGCCTCCAATATGAGAATTTTCCACGTAGTTCAAGAAGGGAATTATTATCAGGACTACCCCGGCTATCAACACAGCGTCCAATTGGCAGGAACGCCACCACCCAAGCCGGAACAGATTTCATCTGAACCAGCTTTAGATAAATTGCATGTATTCAAGAGTAGACTGGGTGAACACAACACCGCCGACATTGTACGCGGTTTGAAGAATATGGATTTTGCACCGCAGGCAAAACCAGTGGGCACGGAAGGCATTGCAGAAACATCACACCAGTTGTTCAAGCTGTGCCACAAATATTCCGTAAACCACTTAATCTATTCGGGATTTGCCATTAACTGGTGTCTTCTATTGAGCCCAGGTGGGATTGCCGAGATGTCTAAGCACGGCATCATGTGCTCGGCCCTGCGTCAGGCAGTGACAGCCGTGGAAAATAAAGAAACCGCCCGCCACGAACTCTGTAAAGAAATCGGACTCTGGCGGGTTGCTCTAGAGTTTGGCTACGTTTTTGATGTGGATGCTTTTGTCGAAGCGCTTGAGGAATGTTCGAAGTCATAATCTGTTCTCGCTCGACTTTAAAAAAACGGCTCTACCTTTTTTTGTGCAGGTAAACATCGTTAGAAAAAAAGCAAGGCCACTGATTAACACCGATGAAGCACGGATAAAAATGAGTTCAAAATTTGAGGTGTTGCAGAAGCTATCGCCGTTCTGATTTTGAATATTACAATACGCTAGAGAGAAGGTAGAATCCATACGTTTTATTTATAAACACCGGCAGACACAATCCGTGTTTCATCGGTGTGGTTCCACATTATTACTCATACAGATTCGACATAGAATCCAAACTCCAATTCACCAATGGCATCTTCAAAATGAGAGAGACTACTTTTATTCACAAAAGCTCCGATATGAAGCGCGAACCACTTCCGGAATGTCACGCGGGCAAAGGTGTTTTAGACTGGACGGAGGTGCTCAGTCCCAATCAACTTAAAGGGCGGCGGCTCAAATATATGCATCACAATATCATGCCACCCGGCGCTACTATCGGTGAGCACCCTCATCACGACGATGAGGAATATTACTTTTTCATCTCCGGACACGGGACAATGACCCTCGACGGCAATCGGTTCGATATCAAGTCCGGCGACATCACAGCTATTTATCCCGGCGGTACACATGGCTTGGAAAATAACTCGAATGCAGATCTGAGGTTTTTGGTAATTTGTATTTCATGAGTAGTTTTTTGGATACGCCTCCTGCAAATATTAACCTGAATAATTCATGAACCACGAAGGTCGCGAAGAGAACGAAGAGAAATTGAGTTTTAATGGTCGCATTTATATCTTACTGCTTTAATCTAAATTCTTGTCAAATTTATAGTATTAGCTGTGAATTAAATTAGCGGTGTACTTTTACATTTTTGTGCAAAATATTTTTTGAGTGAGTTGACTGTGTCGATTCTTGCATCGACAGGAATAATGCCGGTTAATAAAAACCATCTCAACAGGTTCATCATCTTGTCTGTAGCATTTACCGATTTAACGTGAGTTCGACCTAACGCCTTGCAGTAGAAAACTTTCGAAATCCTGTCACTCTCGTACTAAAAGATTTTTCGTACATCGAACTCACGTGATTTAGTAAATTTCAAACCCATTAACATGACATAAGGTCTAATCCCATGAAAACCATACACGCCTTTCTCATTTTCGTTTCCCTTATCGGACTCCTTACACCTTCATTCGCTCAAAGTATGTCAGACAATCGTGCCCTTGCGGCACTTCACCGAACGCAGACTATCGTTTACCCCTCCGATGGCGTCCCGGTCAACCAAACAGTGGCCCTCGCCCTACAAAAAGAGTTGATCCCTGCCGCCCGTGTCATCTCGAGTTTGGAAGCAAAAGAGTCTTCGAATGACAAAACTCTTTTAATCGGAATTGGAACATTGGATCTGGGAAGCCTGCCGGTCGAATTACCTGAAGACAGTCCCTGGATGTTTGCAAAACTCCATAAAAGTGGCGGTGGTGTTCTCCTGGCTTCTCAACCTAACTTTCTTTATGCCCTCTTCGAGGTCGTAAAGGAGCAGCTTGCAGGTTCTGACGCAGAGCAGTTGCTTGAAGGCCTCCTGAGACAGCCCAAATTCAAATGGATAACTGGTCGCGACGATGTGCATCTCCTCAGGCTCGGATATATAAAACGCCGTAAAGATCCGGTCACCTTTGCGGATATTGAAGCATCATTCAAGGAGGTAGCCCGGGTTGGTGGGACGCATGTCATCGCAAATGAACCGGCCTTCAAATTTCCATATGAGACCGGTCCGGCCGGTGAGATGTATTATCGTTTTTATGCCTATGCCGGCGACATTGACCAGTATGTCGAGAGCAAACTCAATAAAGGCACCTACCCGCGTGACTACAGGGAGGCCAATCTCGCTTTACTGAAACGATACTCAAGGCTGGCCGCAAAATACGGCCTGATTCCTGGAATGTACATTGCGAATCCCCGCTCGGTGCCGGAGGCCCTGCTTGAGAAATACCCTTTTTTGCGTGGCGCCAGAGTGGATCATACATTCCGTTCCTTCCGGCCCAGATACACACTTACCCTCGCCCACCCTGCTGTGCGCTGGCACTATGCTGAGTTGCTCCGGTCGTTGTTGAAAGAAGTTCCTGAGTTAGGTTTTCTCGTCACACTGATAAATGATAGCGGCTCCGGCTTTGAGTACACAGCCAGTCTTTACCCGGGACGAAACGGAGGGCCGTATGTTGTTCGCGAGTGGCGCCCGGACGAAGAGATAGCCAGAGCCGCTGCTGAAAATGTGATCCGGTATTATAAAGTTCTGCGCGATGCTGCCCACGAGACCCATCCCAACTTCCGAATCATAACCGGACTCAAAAATATTGCCGAAGAAGCGGAAATAATTCTTGGTGGGCTTGACAACGGCATTGACCGCAGGCTACGTTCACAACGCAGCGACTACGACCCGGACTGGCACGCCACTATGGAAAGGTTCCGGGCCAGGGGCTCATACTTGCATTCGCAGACCAGCGCTACCGGTTCCTCCCAGGTGCTCGGCGTTCCGAGTCCCTGGCATACTTACAAAAACCTCAAAGCGCAACACAAGGTCGGATTTCAACGTATCGGTGTTAGCATGGATCCGGTGTTTCTTGTACCGTTTGATATCAATCGACAGGCATTGAGAGCTTTCCAACTCAACCCCGGCATACCCATTGATTCGGTCGTTGCAGCAACAGCCCGGTCCTGGGTGGGGACAGATTATGCAAACCGTCTGGTTGAAATTTGGCGGCAGACCGACAAGGCTGTATCTCTGACCCCGAACCTGCCTCTGTACGGTGGTCAGGGATTTACCTGGTATCGCTTTTGGGTTCGCCCGTTCGTTCCCGACCTATCAAAAATCCCGGAAAACGAGCAACGATACTATCGTGATTACATGCTCACCATTTTTAACAACCCGCATAATATTGATTTTGGAGCGGATGCCCTTTGGGAAATCCATCCGAAGGAAGAATCAAACGGTCTGGTCAAACAATTTGACAATGATGTCTTACCGCAAATAGACGCGGCAATTTCACTTGCAAAAACGGCGCGTGAAGACACCCGCGACCAAGGTCAAATCGCTATCGTCTTCGTAGACCTGCACGACCGTTTGCTCGCCTACCAGGCGTTCTGCAAAACCCTCAGAAATATTTCGGCATGGATCGCCGGTGTGCATGGTTACCTCGAAGCTGAAAACAGAACCGAACGGGCTGCCAGACTGCAGATGGTAGAAGATATGGTGGAGAGTGAACTTCAGAATGCTGTCGCTCTCCTCGACTTGTGGAACTCGTCGACCACAGATTTTTTCCCTTTGTGGGAGACCGGCGAGACCATGCATACCTATGGTACCAATCTCGGCGATCTGATCAAAAAGAAAATCGAGCTGACGAAGCGGTACAGAAATCACCCGCCTTTTATCGATCCCAACTATATGTGGCGAATGCCGGAGGGGAGCGATTTAAATGAGGACGTTTATCTAAAATATTAATCTGAATAATTCACAACTCGGGTTATTGAAAGTAAGATGGCGAAACCATTGCGTCACTCAGAGGGAGTCTTGTTGACTGTACAAACTTCTGTTTCTTAACAAGATTCCTTCTGAGTGACAGTTAAATTTTTGAATTATTCAGGCTAATTAAGTGTTGCCTTTGTACACTGCAAAAGGAGTTAAATCATGACCCAAGCTCTTCATTTAAAGCAGATACAAGATTTTAAAAATCAGGGATTTCTGACAGGCCTCCCTGTCTTCAGCGCGGTTGAAATGGATAAAATCAACCAGGAGTTGGCGAACATACTGAACCTTCTCAAACCGGGTGAATCGACGAAGGAAATTCGCGAATGGCACGAAACAAGCCGATTTCTGTTCGACATCTGCATGGACACACGCATTTTAGATTACGTGGAATCTTTGTTGGGAACAGACTTTTATATGTGGGCCTCCAATTTTTTTATCAAAGAGTCACGCTCGACGGAAACGGTTGGCTGGCACCAGGATGCATATTATTGGCCGCTCCATCCAGTCGAATCTGCTACTGTCTGGCTTGCGTTTGATGACGTAGATGAAGGAAACGGCGCCATGCAGGTCATCCCTTCCTCACATGGTCACGGGATGGTAGAACATCACCGTACGAATCGGGCTGATGATTCCGTCTTGAGCCTGCAGGCAGATGTGAGTCAATTTGATTTGGGTACTGTGGTAAGTATTCCTCTCAAACGGGGAAGCATCTCAATTCACGATGACAAATTATTGCATACCTCACCAGCTAATCCCTCTAACAGGAGGCGAGCTGGATTTACCATTCGTTACTCGCCTAATCGGGTAAAATGCGATCTGAAAATCAATCCGCATTTTCGTGTTTTTCCCGCACGTGGTGAGACGTGTCAAATCAATCCACTGGGTGAAATTCCCATGCGTCGTTATGGTCGGCTATTTCGTCAACATCAAAGCATCGAAGAGTCCGGGAAAGAGAGAGAAACAGGATTTTGGACCAGACAAAAGAGGTAGCTCGTGCGTATTCTTGAATTAAAAATTCCACCCGTAGCGCTGGCTTTGATTACCGCAGGAATGATGTGGTTAAGTGCAAGCGCCCTTCCGTTTTTAGACATACGGTGGGAGCAGAATAGTACCGTTGCCATCATCTTCTTTGTGGTTGGCGGTATGGTTGCCGGCGCCGGAGTCCTGACTTTTCGTCGGGCCGACACAACCGTAAATCCGATGAGTCCTGATTCAGCCTCTGCATTAGTCGTGCAGGGAATTTATCTTTTTAGTCGAAATCCAATGTATCTTGGACTTGCCCTGGCTTTGCTGGGACTCTGTATCTACTTGTCAAATCTGTCTACGGTTTTATTTTTAGCTGCTTTCATTTTGTATATGAACCGGTTTCAGATTCGGCCTGAAGAAAGAGTGCTTGAAAAACTTTTTGCAAAGGAGTTTAGGAGCTACAAGAATCAAGTAAGACGCTGGTTGTGAGTATAGCCATTGGACTGACTTTTCCGGCGAATCATTCCCTTGCCTTCTACATCAAGCCAACGTCGTTCTGATTGCCATCCTGATTTGTGAACATAGGTTGTGAATACTTCGCGGAATAAATCAAAAAGGCATTGTGTTTGTTAGCTTATAAAACCTTTTACAAAATTATACCGGGGTGGCATAATGACAGTCTTGAAGTCTTCTTTAATCTATTGTCTGGTTTTATTATTCGCGTTCGCATGTGGCAAGACCTCTAATAATGTTACTCAACCCAATACCTCGGGAGAACAGGGCAACCGGAAGACGATTGTAGATCGAACCGGTAAGGAATGGGATGTCTCGCACGCATTTCTAAAATACCAGATGAAGCCCGACAAATTTCAATTTGGGTTGGGACCAAACGCCATTCGCCCGATATTGAACCCAAGGCATCTTCAGCCTGGCCAGAGCGGGTATCCAGCAGATGCCCGCAACTTCCTCATACTTGGCACATCCCTGGAGGGGGAAACACGGGCCTACTCCATCGACAAGCTCTCTTTCCATGAGGTAGCAGATGAAAAATTCGGCAATGTCCATGTTGCGGTTGCATACTGACCTCTTGTTGATTTGGCTGCCGTGTACAGTCGAGAAATTGATGGGAGAATATTAACTTTGGCTGCAAGTGGCTGGACTTATGAGAATACCTTTGTTTTATACGATTTCGAAACGGAAAGTTTGTGGTATCACCTTCAGGGCCAGGACGGCCTGACCTGTATCGGAGGTTTTTTTAAGGATCGTCACTTGCCTGAGTTTGAATCGACTAAAACCCGCTGGAATCACTGGAAAGCAGACAAACCGCTGACAACATTTCTCGACAACAGCTCCGAATGATTGCAGGAACTCAAATGAAACTCTGGTTCAACATATCAGTTTTCGCGTTAATTTTTATCCTCGCCCCTGTTGATTTCGTTTATCCGGGTGCATGGACACAAAAGAAAAATCACTTTTTTTTTAAACTATCCGGAAGTTATTTTCATACGACGAGGGAATTTAACCATACCGGCAAAAGTGCGCCAATCTTTGCTGAACGGTCCGGCTTCGAAAATGCATCGTTTCAGGACCTCGGTTTAAACGTCTACTTTGAATATGGTATTTCCCACCGCATAACCCTGGTTTCGACACTGCCGGTAAAATTTTTGACTTCCAGTTGGGACAAATTTATCGAGTTCGCAGACGAAAATGGCAACCCGGCAAGGGAAATCATTCCGGAGTCACCCTCAACCTCAGGGTTTTCTGATCTATCCATTGCGGGTCGATACCTGCTGCATGATGGTTTTGCGATTCTCTCCTTTCAAGGTGGGATTAAATTACCCTTATTTTACACCTCACGACCCAACAATTCCGGTTCGCCTCTTGGCTCCGGCGACATCGATTTGGATGCGCTGTTTCTCCTCGGCAAGAGTTTCCAGTCTCAGCCTCTGTATTTGACGGGCGGTATTGGCTACCGGTACAGGGGTGGGGCATTGCATGACGAACTGCTCTTCACTGCCGAAGTCGGATACAAAATCAAACAGTTTCTCTTCAAAGTGAATCTCGATGGAATTCGCAACACGACGACACCACCTGATTTGGCGGGTATAACGGTCGTTACGCCGTTACCAGGTGGCGGAGGCGTTGTCCCCTCAGTCATTGTTGGCGATCAGCACCTAACAAAAATTAGCCCGGCGATTATCTTAGATATTAGTCCAAAATTAGCCGTTCAGGCCGAAATTCTGCATGTATTTGACGGGAAAAACACGGTCAACGGCAGCATATACTCCCTTGGCATCATTCTGACCAATTAAGCATTCACGCAAAACCGCATAAATCACTCTACTCGCCACCTCAAGACGATACAACTTTTTTGCCAGGAACCTTCAGAGGCAAAAAAAAGATATCACCTAATAAGCCAAACCAATTCTGCTATCTTTCTCCAATGCTTTCACAATGAAATCACGATCCAAGATGGCATTTTCGAGCACCTTGTGAACATCAAAAAATTTGGGCTCTTTCACCACACAGTCTTTCACAAACTCGATACATATTTTTCCTGAAAAGCCGCGTTCAATAACGGCTGTTGTTAGTTTCGTATAATCAAGATCGGAATCCGCAAGCAGAGCATATTTCCCATTTTTTTGACCTTGATAATGGATGTGGATGATGTTATCTGCGAGGCTTTGATAATCACTAATCGCCTTTTCAGTATTATCAAAATCCAGAGGCTGAAAACATACTTTGAGATTTTCGGAGTTGATGGCAGCCATGGTTTTTTGGCAGGATTCCATGGTGTCGAAAAGTGTATTCTGATGCGTTTCACCGGCTATGGTCAAATTGTATGAATCTGCTAATTCGAGAATCTTTAGCATGAATTCAACCGAGCGTTCATACTCGGAATCAGTAATTTGTTCCGAACCAACTGTGCCCACGAAAGTCTTGAGAATATCTGTGCCAAGAAGTTTTGCATACTTCATCAGCCGCTCAATACTATCTAATTCCTGTTGTCGCCTCAAGTCCCTAAAATGAAGAGCGGGATACATCCCAATTACCGGGAAAGACAAATTGTGAGCTTCTGCAATCCTATGATATTCTTTTATTTTGCTCTCAGTTACTCTTGAAATGTGGAATTGCCACAATTCAATAAAATGAAAACCCGCGCCGGCAATGTGAGCGATTAATTGCCCGAGATTGAAATAAGCTATTTTGTCACTTGTCCATCGATTGGGTTCCAATGCGATGGAATTAAGTAGTATTTGAATCACTTTGAAACTCAGATCCTATATTAATGGACAAAGATCCAATCACATCAATCTTGGGGGTTAAACGAACGCTTGTCTTACAGCCTTGGCACGGTAAGACCGCCATCTACCATAACTACCTGTCCGGTTGAATAGGGTAAAGCACCCCCTGCTAACATCGCCACGGTCTTGCCCACATCTTCAGGCATACCCCATCGCGCTTGCAGCAATAACCCGGCTTCCACCAATTCATCATATTTTTGCACTACGGATTCCGTCATATCTGTTTTGATTATGCCGGGACGAACTTCAAAAACCGGTATATCGAATTCTGCCATTCGAACCGCCCAAAGTTGACTCGCCATGCTTAAGCCTGCTTTTGAAATGCAATAATCACCGCGGTTTGTAGATGCAACTGTGGAAGAAATCGATGTAACATTTATGATGCTGCCCTGAAAATCGGATGTTGCAGCTTTTTGCTCAATCATCCAATTGGCAGCAAGTTGCGTAAGAAAATAGGGCCCTTGCAGGTTTATCTTCATTATTCTGTCAAAGCTTTCGATCGAGGCCTGCAATAAGTCTTCACGCACTTTTGGAGCAACCCCGGCATTATTTACCAGAACGTTGAGTTTTCCAAATGTTTTTCGAATCTCATTGATCAAAAACGCACGTGCCGCACCGTCGCTAATATCTGCCTGCCAGTAAAAAACCTCACCTCCCGGCTCACGAAGTTTGCTGAGAGAACTCTCGACAGCCTCCCGCTCGCGAACGCCACAAATAGCGAGATCATATCCTTCTTGCGCCAGACATGTTGAAATATTAAACCCAATGCCACGCCCGCCTCCGGTAACCAGGGCAACTCTATTCACTTGATCCTCTCAAAAAATTTGGGGGTTGGCTTAATCATTTTAGTTCGTTAAGATAGACGGCAATGTTCAGACATGAGAAACTAAGTCTGCTTGACTACAATCCACTTTTCGCTAATCATTTTTGTGCCAAAACACAAGATACGGTTCGTTCCGGCTCATGCGCTGGACGTAAAGGGCCGCCTCGCGCATATGGTAATCGCCCCACATACTGGACTCTCCATTCGGTATTTTTTGTCCAGGTGCAACAGCATCCCAACCATTTGGCCGGTGATAAATTGAGTGTAAAATTAGCCCCTGGTGGGCATCATTCTCAGACAAATAAGGCTTATCGAGCAATGAATTCAGTACAGTCAATCCGGCCTGCCGGTAACGCTCTCCTTCTTTCGATTTTCCTTTTATACCTAAATAATGCCCCAACCGCAACAAACCCTGAGCGCCGATGGCGGCGGCTGAACTGTCCACCGGTTCATAATCATTATCAGGATCTGATGGACGATCAAGGTACGCGCCCAGCTTATATAGAAATGGCGCGCCGGTATCCCAGTACGGAATTCCATCAGTAGGCGTCTGGTCGATATAGAAATCACAGCTTGCTTGTGCAGCTTTGAGCATCAAAGATTCAAGGAGCGCCTTTCCGCCAAAAGGTGTCAACTCTTCTGCTTGAAGTGTATCCAAAAACTCAAGCTGTTCGGCATATCCACACATAACCCAGGCCAACCCCCTTGTCCATGTGGAAAAAGGCGAATATCCCTGCTGGGAATTTGGGCAGCGGTACCGGCCATCATTTACATTAAAAATACTTTCATGCGCAACCCGACCCCACGCGTCATAAGCATCGCGGCCTTCACCGTAATAGATCGCGTATTTTGCAGTTGTTTTAGCGTGGCGAATCAGCCGATCCAGCAAACTGACTTTATTATCATTGTCCTCGAGCAGAGCATGTCCTAAATTGTACCCGATAGCCAGGATTCGCAAGGACCGGATCGTATCGGCAAATAAAGAATGCGGCCCATTAAATGAATAAATGAAGCCACCTCCGTCACTCGTGTTTGTCCACCGTTTTGCCTGCACCGCAGCCGAGCATTTCAATGCGACTTTATAAAAATCACACTCCCACTCATCCTGTTCAATTCTACCTTCTTTCATCAGTCTGAGAAGATTTCCATAAGTGCTGACGTTGTTAAAACCGTGATCGTGTACACCAAAATGAGTCAGATGCGGCGCCATGTGCTGCACGGTATTTTGACGGCCAATCTTCAGGAAGGCAGCATCACCAGTCGCATCATATTGGAGAATGGCAGAACCCCATTGAAACCCCTGGGTCCACTCTGTCCATCCGCGCGTCGTGTATTTCCCATCTATTGTAAAAACAGGCGCGCCCTTTGCAGGATCATATTCCCTCTCAATGCTCAGGATCTTTTTTCCAGACAACTCCCAAAAATTTTGAATTTTTTGCTCAAGATGAGCAGGTTCAATTTTGTGATCGATATTTAGCATTTAAGTTCGCTTGGTTAATTCAAAATTTTCATCAATTTGTTGAGAACCGGCTTAAACTCTTTTGCCGGTAACGTTTATTTCATATTCCTGAATTTCCTTTAACCAGGATGCTCCAATGGGAACATCGGATTGCACGCAATAATAATCCCAAACAGCACCGAATGGCATGTTTTTCAGGCTGTCCAACATAGCGAGCCGGGCGAAATTGTTGCCCTCAGCTTCGTAAGTTCTCAGTTTATCACTGGGTTCCAAAAGTGCAATCAGCAACCCTTTTAATGTTGCGCGTGTGCCGATGGTCCAGGCGCCGACCCGATTCATGCTGGCATCGAAGAAATCAAGCGCGATGTTTATATGTTCCAGTTTATTACTCCGGACAATTTCCTCGGTAACAGCGCGAATATCATCGTTTAGAATAACGACGTGATCGCTGTCCCAACGAACCGGGCGACTGACATGCAGCAGAATTTCATCGCAAAATTGCATCGTTGCAGAGATTTTGTCTGCGACAGATTCCGTTGGATGAAAGTGGCCCAAATCGAAACACGGGACAATGCCTTTCGTCAAGGCATAGGCCAGATAGAATTCATGAGAGCCGACCACATAAGCTTCGCTACCAATGCCAAAAAGCTTGCTTTCAACCGCGTCCTTCATTTCAGAAGACGGTAATATATCGGAGAGAATTTCATCTAACGATGCTTTCAAAAGCGCTCTGGGCGTCCACCGGTCAATAGGTGTGTCTTTGTCGCCATCCGGAATCCAGAGATTGTGAATACAGGGGCTAGCCTGCTCTCTACCAAAAAATGCGCTAACCTGCCGGCACAACTTAACATGCTCAATCCAAAATTGCCGAATCCCCTTGTCTCTATTACTTAACGTAAAACCGGAATCGGCTTTCGGATGAGAAAAACAGGTTGCGTTGAAATCCAGTTTGACCCTTTGCTCCTTTGCCCAATCGACCCAGCCCCGGTAGTGCTCAGGGCCAATCTCATTTCGATCAACCAGCTTGCCGCCAAATTCTCCATACATGGCATGCAGGTTTAAGCGATGGCTTCCCGGTATCAAGGAATAAGCTTTTTCCAAATCCTGACGCAATTCCCGAACGGTTCTCGCTTTTCCCGGATGATTACCAGTTACCTGGATTCCACCGCCCGACAGTTCGGAATCCGGTTTCTCAAATCCGCCGACATCGTCACCCTGCCAGCAGTGCAACGAAATGGCAATATCTTTCAATCGAACCATTGCAGACTCAGTGTCGACGCCCAATTCAGCATAGGATTCTTTGGCAATTTCGTAAGCCTTTTCAATACGATCTTTTGCAGCCATGACAGATCCTTAAGTTTCAATTCTTATTAATTTTACTGTTCCAACATATTCTTGAAACGGTCGTATGCCTGTTCCCAGGTCGGCACATCCCTTGGTTCATAATTTACAGTGGCAAAAGAATTGCGAATAATAGAGCGACCGTCTGCAATCGAACTTACATGCCCCAGCCCGAGAGCTTGTACCATGATATTTCCGATGGCAGTTGCCTCAATTGGTCCGGTTATAACAGCAAGCCCGGTGGCATTTGCCGTAAATTGGCAAAGCAATTCATTTTTTGCACCGCCGCCAATGACATGGATTGTCTTTATCGTATGTGGATACATCTGCTGCAACTGCTCAAGTACAAAACGATATTTCAAGGCGAGGCATTCTAAGACACAGCGTACAATATCGTCGGCGGAATCCGGTACGTTTTGTCCCGTCTTCCTGCAGAATGCCCGGATTGCATCCGGCATGTCCGGCGGATTCAGAAACGACGGGTCATCCGGATCAATCATATATTTAAAAGGCGTAGCAATCGCTACTCTTTCTGTTAACTCAGCATAAGTGATGGCTTGAGCCCTATCCCAGGATTTTTTGCACTGCTGAACAATCCACAATCCCATAACGTTCTTCAGAAGCCGGAAAGTACCTTCCACACCGCCTTCGTTTGTAAAATTAAAATCAAAAGCCTGTTCAGTGAGAATGGGATTCGCCATCTCGACACCCAGAAGCGACCATGTCCCCGAGCTTAAATAAGCCCATTCCTTTCCTTCCGCTGGAACAGCTGCAACGGCAGAACCGGTGTCATGACTGGCGCAGGCGATAACCGGAACTGGTTCCAGCCCGGTTTCTGCCATCACAGTCTGATGCAACTTGCCGATGGTTGTTCCCGGCGACACTATTTCCTGCAGTTTGGTTTTGGGTATCGCGAGCATCTCGAGAATCTCATCATCCCAGTCGGCTTTGGCAGGATTGTAAATTTGACTTGTAGTCGCGAAGGTGAATTCTGTCTTCATTTTTCCCGTCAGAAGATAGTTGAAAACATCCGGCATAAAAAGAATATCACTCGCTGCTTGCAAAAGAGGAGACCGCACTCTTGACATCGCAAAAATTTGGTAAATCGAATTGAAAGGTAACATCTGGATACCGGTCAATTCATAAATACGCTTTGCCGGGATAAGCTTATAGAACTCTTCCATCATACCGTCAGTGCGTGAATCGCGATAAGCAAAAGGCAAGCCGAGAAAACTCCCGTCTTCCGCAAGCAGGGCAAAATCAACACCCCAGGTATCTACAGAGATACCAGCCAATTCATCCGCACAGCTTAACAGGCCCTTTTTCATCTCTTCAAACAGACGAAAGATATTCCAATGCAAACGCCCAAGAATATTGACCATGCCATTTGGGAAACGGTTCAATTCTTTGATCGTAAGATTGCCATTCTGCAGCGTACCAAGAATAGTCCGGCCACTTTCCGCACCTAAATCGAAAGCAATATAGTTTGATTTTGGCATCAGATTATCATCGCATTGTTGAGAATTGTGATTTTTTTGTTCAAGCCGGTGAAATCCAGGTAAAATGTACAACACAACTTCGTGTTACTTTGGCATGTTAAGAGTGGAAAATTCAGGGCCCCAGGCGTTCTTTACAGTTTTGTTAAAATAATGAACAAGCTTCTCTAAGTCAACACTAAAGGTCATGATTGATTAAGAAGCGCAAGGCTTTTATTCCCAGGCGATGAGCAGTCGGTTTTATTTTCCTCTTTCCCTTGTCATTTTGCTTGCTTTTGATTGTTTTTGTCGTTTTTTTTTTATACTTTTGCATCCAAGTTAACGGACGGACAGGATGTCTTCATTGTGGCGGACAGCGGCAAGTCTGGCAGACTGGTTTAGCGACCATCCAATACCGAAATGTAAACGTCCGAAGAGCAATTTAACTCAACTGAAATCCTCTTTATGGAATTGGCGCGTGTTGAAGGCACAATAGTGTCAACAGTAAAGGCCGAAAAGCTGAAAGGTCATAAGCTTCTTTTAGTTAATATGTTAGGCCCAGATACCAGCCCAACCGACAATCACGTAGTCGCTATAGATTCGGTGGGTGCGGGTGAAGGCGAGGTGGTGATTATAGTGAGAGGCAGTTCCGCGAGGCAAACATCCGGTCTTGCTAATGTACCAACTGATACGAGCATTGTGGCAATTGTCGATTCGATTGAATTTAAAGGTAACATTGTTTTTCGCAAATGAGAACGGTTTCCGGGGCAGAAAAGTATGAAGTTAGGACGGGTTCTGGGAAAAGTGTGGGCGACGATAAAGGATCCAAAACTTAAAGGTGTGAAACTGTATATCATGCAACCGGTGGATGAATATGAAAACCCGCTAGGTAAAGCTATAATCGCGGCAGACGCCATCAGTTCGCGTGAAGGCGATCTGGTCTTTTGGGTCAGTGGGCCGGAAGCAACGTTGGCCTTTGATGACACACAGATACCTTCGGATGCCAGCATTGTCGGCCTGGTCGACCGTCTTGACACATAAAATCCAAAACCGCAAATGATTCTCTGCAAGGTCATCGGCTCAATCGTTTCTACAATCAAACATGACTGCTACAAAAGCACGAAGCTTATGCTGGTTCGCCCGATTTCGCCAAAGGAGGAAATCAGAAAAGGTACAATCGTAGCTGTCGATACAGTAGGCGCCGGCAAAGGCGAGATCGTGCTGGTCGCTTCGGAAGGGCGATCGGCTTCCGAGCTCCTGGAATTTAAGTGTCGCATGCCAATGCGCAGCGTAATTATCGGAATCGTTGACACAATTAGCCTAAAATCCGGTTCAGCCGCTTGACAAGACCCCGGGAAATGAATAGAAACACGAATTAACTCAAGAACAATATGATACATTCAGGAGATTCATCAGATAGCCAGTGCGGTTGCGACAATCATCAGGCCCATACGCCTATTACAAGTGACTTGTCTCGACAAACTGTAGAAGAGGTCGTGCGTCGAATTGTCAATGGTGTACTCCTGGCCGATGAGAGCATGACCGTGCCGATTGAGGTTTCTGCGCGCCATCTGCATATCACCAATGACGACCTGCAAAAACTTTTTGGACCTGGATATCAGTTAAGCAAACTTCGCGATTTGAACCAGCCCGGCGAATTTGCCGCAAAGGAAACCGTCAGTGTCGTCGGTCCAAAACGGCGAATGCTCGAAAACGTGCGTATACTGGGGCCGACCCGATCCATCACCCAGGTTGAGTTGTCGCACACTGACGGCATCTATCTTGGGATTGATCTGCCGCATCGATTGTCTGGCGATATCAAAAACTCAGCGCCGATTCTTCTGGTTGGGCCACATGGTTCCCTGCAACTAAAAGAGGGTGCCATCCGAGCCATGCGGCATATTCATATCAGCCCGGAGCAGGCGCGCCTCCGGGGCCTAAAGAAGGATGAGAAAGTAAGCATTCAGACTCGTGGCCCGATGCAGGTCACATTTGACAACGTGATCATTCGAACGGCCGAAAACTTGAACCTGGCAATGCACATTGACACAGATGAAGCCAATGCCGCCGGCATCCAAACCGGTCAAGTTGGGGTCATTATCAAAGACCCACAATAACTGCACCCAGGAGAACAAATGCCACAGGTAGACGAATCTCTCATCAAAAACATAATCAGTCAGGTTGTAAGAGAACTAGATAGAACGAATGTCACGCACGAGCCGGACACACAATCTACCCTGGCGCCAGCCGGTGTATTTGATGATGTAAACGCAGCGATTGAAGCCGCCGAAAAAGCTCAGCAAGTCTGGGTGAAGACAGCGAAATCAACAAAAGCCAGAGTTATTGCCGCTTTGAGGCAAGCCATGCACGAAAATACGGACGAGTTTGCCCGTCGTGCGCTAAAAGAAACCGGTATGGGGCGGTTGGAGGACAAGATAGCCAAGCACCACAATGCCGCTGATGCAACGCCGGGGCTCGAAGATCTTGAAACACGCTCCTGGATGGGTGACCGCGGTACGGTCATAGAACAGCTTGCCCCATACGGTGTGATTGCAGGCATCACGCCATCCACTCACCCCATTCCCGTGCTGCTAAACAGCATTATTATCATGATCGCGCTCGGGAATGCCGTGGTATTCAGTGTCCACCCTTCAGCCAAGAATGTTTCAGCCTACGCCATTGAGATTTTCAACAAAACCATCGTTGACAATGGCGGTCCGGCGAATCTGGTCTCGATTATCCGCGAGCCGACCATGGAGAATGTGGACACATTATTTCATCATCCAAAAATTCCCATAATTGCTGCCACAGGGGGACCGGCGTTGGTCAAAGCGGCATTTGCCGTGGGAAAAAAGGTCGTTGCGGCTGGCCCGGGAAACCCGCCGGTTCTTGTAGATGCCAGCGCCTGCCTGCAATCGGCGGCAAAGCATATTATCGATGGCGCCTCCTTTGACAACAACATACTCTGTATAGCAGAAAAAGAAACTTTTGTTGTGGACGCGGTCTTTGATGATTTCATGAAAGCCATGGCAGCGCAGGGCGCTGTGCGGTTGGATGCGGCCCAAATCCAGACACTCACTGAGAAGGCACTCCGAAAAGACGATAAAGGTACGATTTTTGGCCGAATCGAGTACATCGGAAAGAATGCCAATGTTTTAGCTGGAGCCTGTGGCCTGAACATCACGGATGACGTACGCCTCCTGTTTGGAGAGGTAGACGTCGATCATCCTTTTGTGATCGCAGAGCAGATGATGCCCTTTATGCCTGTGGCACGGGTCAGCTCTGTGGCGGAAGGCATAATGCAGTGCGTCAAGGCTGAACACGGCTTCGGACACACGGCCATGATTCATTCGAATAATTTTGACAACATCACAGCTTTCACCAATGCTATCGATACTGACATTGTGGTTGTAAATGGTCCCTGCACCGCCGGCAATGGCCCCAATGTCGGTGAAGGTTATTTTTCCCACACCATCGCCAGCCCCACCGGCGAAGGTGTTTGCACGCCACGTGATTTCGCAAGGGTCAGGCGTCTGGCAGTGTATAAAGGACTACAAATCGTCTAGCTGATAATGAAATTAAAACGAAAAACTAAACTAAGGAGACACCGGGGATGGCACTCGAAGCACTAGGTATGATCGAAACGAGAGGACTCGTAGGCGCAGTCGAGGCTGCCGATACGATGGTTAAGGCGGCAAATGTGCATTTAATTGGCAAATCTCAAATTGGCGGTGGTTTGGTAACCGTCATGGTGCGCGGGGACGTCGGGGCCGTAAAAGCAGCCACGGACGCAGGTGCTGCCGCGGCGGAAAAAGTCGGCGAATTGATATCCGTACATGTTATACCAAGACCACACAATGATGTCGAAATGATTTTACCAACTGCAACTCAGGGCAGTGGGACGAAAAAGTAAGGATCAAATCGTGAGTAGAAACCTATATTCGCTGAAAAGCGAAATTGTGGCCATCGGACGCCGGGTTTACGACCGGGGCTACGTAGCATCAAATGATGGCAACATCAGCGCCAGAATCGATAGTGAACGTATTCTGGTCACCCCAACCGGTGTCAGCAAAGGTTTTATGAAACCCGAGGATCTTGTCGTTCTTGATATGGAGGGCAAAGTGTTAAACGGCTCGAACAAACCTTCCTCTGAGTGCTTCATGCACATCAAGATGTACCAGGAACGCGAGGATGTTAATGGTGTCTGTCACGCGCATCCCCCCTATGCTACGGGATTTGCAGTCGCCGGCATTCCCCTCGACCAATGTATTCTGCCGGAAGTAATCGTTTCTCTAGGAGGTGTTCCAATTGCCGAATATGGACTTCCGGGAACAGACGAATTGTTTACACCGGTTCTTAAGTACCTAAAAGATCATGATGCCTTCCTCCTTGAAAATCATGGGGCATTGACAATTGGTCCGGACATCCTGAACGCCTATCACAAGATGGAAACGCTTGAGCATTTTGCCCATATCTTATTCGTAGCCAAAGCACTGGGCCGTGTAAATGTACTCGGTCAAGAGGACGTCCATGACCTAATTCAGCTACGTGAGAAATTCGGCATCACACTTGGAGCCAGCTGCAACGTCGGACCTGCGAACCAAGGCACCAACCCGACAGCAGCATCGGTGCCGGCAAATTTGCCGGACATCGATAAAGAAGAGCTGATTCAAAAAATCACGGACGCGGTATTTAAGCGACTCAACAACTGACCGCGCCAATTCATGAAAGTTATTGTCTGTAACATCGGTTCGAGCAGTCTGAAGTTCCAACTTCTTGAAATGCCGGCCGAGAACCTTCTTGCTCGGGGTCACATCGAAAGGGTTGGTTCAGACCTTTCAGCAATCCATTATTTCATTGGTAGTGAAAAAGTTAACGAGTCACAGCTTGCGCTGCCGAGCCACCGCGAGGCCGTGCAAAATATGCTGGATTTTCTGGTACAGCCTGAATATGCTTTACTGAAAAATCTTGACAAAATTGATGCCGTTGGCTTCAAAACCATTCAGGCAGGCGACAAAAACGGTTCGGTGTTGTTGACACCTGATGTCCTTGAAGCCATGGCGTATTATAAAAACCTGGCCCCCGCACATAATCCTCCCTACCTCACTGCTATTCACAGACTTCGAGAGCTGTTGCCCGATGCACCTTTGGTTGGTGTCTTCGAGCCCGGTTTTCACCTGGATGCGCCGGACTACGCCAAAGTCTATGGAACGCCAATTGATTGGCTTACAGAGTTCGGCGTAAAAAAATACGGCTACCATGGTGCTTCACACCGGTTTGTCACTGCGGAAACGGTCCGGATTTTGGGCCTGCCTGCAAATGCGCACAAAATCATAACATGCCATCTTGGCGGTTCCTCATCGCTCTGCGCCTTCAAGAATGGTGTCTCCATTGACACATCCATGGGCTTTACACCGCAATCCGGACTCATTCAAGGAACCCGCATCGGAGACATGGATCCCTATGTGTTGCCATATATCATGGACAAAAAAGGATTAACACTTGAGCAAGCCCTTCAAGCCTGCGCAAAAGAGGCTGGTTTAGCAGGGCTTTCGGGCACCTCCGGCGATATGCGCGACATTAAGGCGGCTATTGCCAAAGGGTGTACACAGGCCTTGCTCGCGAGGAATAAATTTATCTACGACATCAAAAGGTATCTCGGAGAATTTCTGGTGTTGATGGAAGGTTTGGATGCCGTGACCTTCACCGGCGGTATCGGTGAGAAAGACGCCGAACTACGTCATGAAATCCTGCAAAGTCTGCATTTTCTGGGGTGTGCAATGGATACGGTAAAAAACGAAAAGCATGATACAATTATTTCTACGCAGCGATCGAAAATAGCGGCTTTGGTGCTGGAAACTAACGAAGAAATTGTTGTGGCACGAGAAACGGTTGCAGTGGTACAAGGACTAAATTAAGGCCAACATATATTTACCCCGGCCATACCCGTTCCGCTCACCAGCTTACTACGGACCAATTACGACCATAACCTTGCCCGGACCATGAACCCCAAGGGTCAGAGAAAGCTCAATATCTGCTGTTCGGCTGGGACCGGTGACAATATTTAAGCACGACGAACGACTCACCTCTTTCACCTTTTTACTGAAAAACTCGCCCATGCTAAGCAAAATATCTTTCCGGGACAGCAGGGCCAGGTGCTCGAAAGGCAGTAGAGAGGCAGTCCTCGGCTTACCCTCTCCTGAGCACAGAACCAGCGATCCGGTTTCAGCAATGGCGGCATCGCAACCGGTTAAACCTAAGTCAGCAGCTGCTTGAAAGGACATATCATCGTGCTCGAAACAGACTTTCCCACGCTGTAGAATAGCACCCATGTCATACGGCAATTGCTCGGCATCCCAACTGAGAATGGATTTATCTTTTGTAAGTTTTTGAATCTGCCTCTGAACCCCATCTTCAGTTTCTTCGAGATAACATGATACTCCCAGGACGTCAAGCTCCTCCAGTAATCTTTGCAATGGATCAGTCTCTGGCCGAAAGTCTTGTTGCAGCCCGGCACTCGTCCCCTGGTTTATTTTCGGGAGCCGTGTCGCCTGCTGTGAATTTCTAATCTGTGAGAGGATCTTTGCTTTGGAACTGGCTGGTCGGCTGTCATTCATGGTTTCCACCCCTGTCTTGCCACATTTCTTGAAAAGATTTACGAGCTGGCGTTTTGAGGTCACGAACTTTAGTCCATCCGCGCAGGGGTGGAAAAGAGCTTGTTATCCAGCCATCAGCAGCCAATAATCTCAGAAACCACCGCCCAAGACTTGTCAATCCCTTGTACATTTTCGGCATTATAGCTATTACACCAAAACCCATCATAGCCAATTGTAAACCCAGTGAAGCCTTACTTTTCAATGGCGTGTTGTGGCGCAACTTCAATAACATCCTGGGGATATCTATTCTGACGGGACACACCTCCTGGCATGCCCCACAAAGCGTGCTCGCGGCCGGTAACTCGTGCCAGGTGCTGAGCCCCTTAAGTCCTGGTGTGATAATAGAGCCAATGGGACCGGCATA
Organism: Candidatus Zhuqueibacterota bacterium; assembly: GCA_029262005.1. Classification (GTDB taxonomy): domain Bacteria; phylum Zhuqueibacterota; class Zhuqueibacteria; order Oceanimicrobiales; family Oceanimicrobiaceae; genus JAJDAG01. The sequence continues at coordinate 33,137 of JAJDAG010000150.1, forward strand.
AGTATCCCCATAAGCATGGCCACCGATGTTCTTGTAAATTGGACAGACATTAAGACAGGCGCCACAACGGATACAAGCGAGGCTTTCTGCCAGGTCACCACCCAGAATTGCACTGCGACCATTATCTACAAGTATTACGTGCACCGCCTCCGGGCCGGATTCCTTCCCCCGCCGTGGCCCTTGAATGATGGTTGTGTAAGCGGTCAGTTTTTGTCCGGTCGCCGAACGGGCTAACAATTTCAAGTAGCGATCCAGGTCTGCAAGATTGGCAACCAGTTTTTCGATTCCAATCAAAACGACATGTACTTTCGGCAGCGTTGTGACCATGCGTCCGTTGCCTTCGTTTGTAACCAGGCAAATACTGCCGGTTTCAACCACGCCAAAATTGGCACCGGTAATACCCATGTCTGCATCCAAAAACTCCTGACGAAGTTTCTCCCTTGCAATCCCGGCTAAAGTCTCTGGCTCGTCGGAGAAAGGCACTGACAACCGGTCATGCATGAGTTGGCCAACGTCCTCACGCGTTAGATGGATTATGGGGACAATAATGTGCGAGGGATGATCGTCTGCAAGTTGGACGATATATTCGCCAAGATCCGTTTCAACAACTCTAAGGTCTGCTGCCATTAGCGCTTCGTTCAGGTGAATTTCTTCTGACAGCATGGACTTTGCTTTTACAATCTTCTTTACAGCATGCTTTTGAGCAATCTCCACGACAGTATTATTTGCTTCTTCACCGTCAATGGCCCAATGTACATGGCAGCCGTTTTCCTTTAAACGCTTTTCGAATTTAAGAAGGTTCTCACCTAGATCTTGCAGGATTTCTATCTTGGAATTACGAGCGATATCGCGTATGGCCTCGGCATTTTCAAGAGAAGAAAAGGCAGACAACCGTCGGGCCCACAGTAGATTGGTGGCGTTTTTTAATGCACCGCTGAGTTTGTGATCGTCAAGCGCATGCACGACGCGGTCGGTAAATTGAGACATCAATCGAGCCTGTTATCAAGAGTCTGAGCGATATGATACACTTTTAAAGACGAGCCCTTCCGGTGCAGCCCGCCCTCCAGGTGCATCAGGCAACCCATATCACAACTGACAATATTATCTACATCGCTTGCTTCTAAATGGTTGATCTTGTTCTGCATCATTTTACCGGAAATCTCCGGATTCTTAATGCAAAACAACCCTCCAAAGCCACAGCATTCCTGCTGATCCTCGAATTCACCCATCTCAAGATCTGCGACATTCTCCAATAAAATTTTTGGCTGCTCTTTTACTTTTAGCCCCCGCAAAAGGTGACATGAGGGATGGTAGGCAGTGCGTCCCTTCAATTGAGCACCTAAATCAGTGACGCCCAAGACATCAACCAAAAACTGACTGAACTCATAGCAGCGGCTTGAAACAGCATCGACCATAGCCAAAAGATCTGGCTCATCGTTAAAAAGAATACGGTATTGGTGGATAATCATATCACCACACGAGCCGGATGGAATCACTATATATCCCTCGGTATTAAATAGGGTCTGCAAATTTTTCTTAGCGACTTTATGTGCTTCTTTAACAAAACCGGAGTTATAAGCGGGTTGCCCGCAACAAGTTTGATTCATTGGCACCTGAACTTCTAATCCGAGCCTTTCGAGAATATTGACCACCGCCATCCCGACTTCCGGATAGAATTCGTTGATCAGGCAGGTGTGGTATAACTGCACTATCTTAGATTTACCAGGCAATTGATGCGTCCTTTCCTATACATACATTTTATTAAAAAAGCCATCCGCTCTTGCCACAGCCGCCCGCATCATGTCCTCTGCCTTTGCTGTATTTCTTGCAGTAAGGTGAGCAAGCAATTGCCCAACATTGAGTTCGCGAGCTGCTTCCTCGCAGGCTTCCCAGCTCAGAATACTTCTCACAACGCGATCGATTCCCTGTTCCGTGCTATCGTAAGGTCTGACTTGCATATCATGCCCCTTCCAGCGTTGGTAGCCGGCTTGTTGCATCAGTCCGGCGATGGCCACATTCATACCGTTGATGCGTACACCATGATCAATGTCATACTTAGCTGGTCCACCAAGTATAATGCCGTCATTATAACCCTGGCTGTTTAGATGCGTATGAAACATTGCCCGGTTATCCAATTCTTCCACAGTATCGTAGACAGGGTCAAGGCCGATCATTTCTGAATGGCCGATTTCTTTGTTAACCCCCTTTTTCTCCCTGGATATACCAAACTCTTCCTCCACTCTTCTCCAAAATAGCAATGCACTCGCCACCGTCGGAATAAGCATGACAGGATGGCCCTCGTTCGGTTTCGGTTCTATGGCAAAATAAAGATTGCCTCCCAGAGTTTGTTCAAAGTGGCACAGCTTTGCCATGCTTTCCTTGAGGTTCTGATACATCTGCTTGATAAAAACGGTCGCAATATCGTAGCCAAAAGAGCCGTTCCAGATGACCAACGACGGTGCTTTATCTGCATCAGGGTGCCAGGCCTTACGGAGCGGACCATAGACGAGTTCAACAGATCTTTCACCATACTTTTCAGCAGCCTCCCGCTCCTTTGCATCCAGTGAAGCGATCCCACCATAAGCAAAATGGAGATGCGCACCTGGTGTAATCATGGCCAGGTAAATACCAGTATCGAAGAGCGCGTCTGCGATATCTACTGCATTATTTTCATTGTACTCATTATCATAATGCAACTCAATGCCCAATTGGATATGGTTAGGCAGTCTCGGTGATACTTTATCCTTAACCAATCGAACAAAATCCGTTGTATCAAAATTTTCAGCAGCCCATTGTGGTCGAATATCCGCAGGCACAAATCCACCTTTGCCGGCATGGAAGGTCCACCTGCAAATACTATGAAGTGTCTTGTTTTCAGGCATTCTTAATTATTCCGTCTCAATTCGGTTTTCAATTCACGGGACCAATTCGAATACGCTTCCTGGTAATCGGCCGTGAGAGCCATATTCGGCGCAATCACTTTTTCACAACTAAGGCCAATAAATGCCTCTTCAAAACCTGTGTAGATGCCGGCGCCAACACCGGCACCCCTTGCAGCGCCCTGGGAGCCATCCGTGTTGTATAATTCAACTTGAGCTCCGGTAACTGTGGCAAACGCCTCGGTGAAAAGCGGGCTAAGAAACATATTTGTGTATCCGGCCCGCACCGAGTCGACTTGAATTCCCATTTCCCGCATAATCTCTACTCCGTAATTGAGCGCGAATACAATGCCCTCCTGCGCTGCCCGCAGAAAATGGGGACACGAATGTATGTTGAATTTCAAGCCCCGGATCAAGCAACCGAGATCCAAGTTCTCCAATATCCGTTCGGCGCCGTTGCCAAAGGGTAAGATGAGCAGTCCTTCCGAACCGACAGGCGCCTGTGCGGCTAACGCATTCATCTCAGCATAAGTCAACGTCTTGCTGCCATTACTGCCGATATTTTTTCTCAGCCAACTGTTCAAGATACCTGTGCCGTTGATGCATAGAAGTACACCGTATAGCGGGTTTTCAATGGTATCATTGACATGGACAAATGTGTTCACGCGGCATTTTTTGTCATAATTTGGTTGGTTGCCAATGCCGTATACCACTCCAGAGGTACCTGCTGTTGCAGCTAGTTCTCCAGGATTTAACACGTTTAGAGAAAATGCGTTATTGGGTTGATCTCCCGCGCGATATGCCACCTTGATACCGGGGTGCAAGCCCAGCTCGCCCGCTGCGCTTTTGCTTATTACGCCTTGCACGGAAAATGTCGGGACCATCTCAGGAATCAAATCACCGGACAGCCCGAAATGTTTAAGAAGTGATTCCGCAATATCCTGGTTCTGATAATCCCAAAGAATTCCCTCAGAAAGTCCGGGGCGGGTTGTTGCTATATCGCCTGTCAACTTCATGGCGATATAATCTCCGGGCAGCATTGCCTTGTAAATTTTAGCATAAATATCGGGCTCATTTTCCATAACCCATTTGAGTTTGGATGCAGTAAAGTTGCCCGGCGAGTTGAGAAACTGTCGAAGACATTTATCCGGGCCAAGACTGGAGAACGCTTCCCGACCGATATCTACCGCACGGCTGTCGCACCAAATAATGGCCGGACGTAACGCCCGATGTTGTTTGTCCACAATTACCAGGCCGTGCATCTGATATGAAATACCCACAGCCTGGATTTGACCAATGTCAATATCCGCCTGAGCCAGCATTTTTGCTGTGGCTAACCTGGTGTGCTGCCACCAGACTTCCGGGTCTTGTTCCGCCCAGCCCGGTTTGGCTGCTATAATCGTCATCTCGGTCGCAGGAGAAGAGGCGCTGGCAACAACACGACCCGTCTCAGCCTCTAATACCGATGCCTTGATAGAAGAACTGCCTACATCGTAGCCCAACAAAAACATCGCAGACATCACCCTTATTTTATTTAAATTAGTGATTGACCGAACACTCGAAAACCATGTCATTGCGGTATTCTTTTAAGTCGGAATCCACATGCCCGTACGCAGAAAACTGCCGCTAAAAATTCGCAACAATGACAGCAACGGGCAGTTTTCGGTCAATCACAATTTAACATCTGTTTTCATTTAGCTGCCATCGATTTCTTGGCTTCCTTCAGCCTGTCCGCCTCAGATTTTGATTTATAGTAATCATCAAGGGGATAGCAGCCCGATATCATTCCGACTCGCGGCGCTGTGGTACAATCACTAAAAGTCCGGCAGATAAGCTTTCTCTGTAATTGCTGTCCTTTCAATACAGCAGCAGGCAATTCGGGATAGGATAACACCATCCGTCCGATACCGACAAAGTCGGCCATATTCGTACTTACAACTTGCTGGGCTACATTAGGCAACCACTCCTGTAAGTAAGAATACCCCGAGCCTACGAACAACAAGTCTGGCCGATACTGCTTTAATCGCGCCGTTACCTCTATCTGGCGGGCAACACCTACCAGCGGATCCTCCGGAGGCTGGTATCCATCCGAAGGAGGAAAGAGAGCGGGTCTTTGAATATGTGGGTTATAATAAGGACTGCCGGCCGAGACACAGACGAGTTGGATATCAAGGGATGCTAACAGGTCAAGAAAAGCGCACGGCTCTTTGAGGTCAATACCCAAGCCAGTTTCATCACCGCCAAATGCAAAGCGATAAACTTCTTCTTTGGTTGATTCAGGCTGTCCGATGGCATCCTCACCCATACGGAATGGAACAAAGTCAAATGCACTTAGCCTGACGGCAATGTCCAGACCGGGAACCTCTGAGCGAATCGCAGTTGTTATTTCTCGTAAAAACCGGGTACGATTTTCAAAGCTGCCACCGTAGTTGCCGTCACGATCGAAAGAGCTTAAAAATTCATGACCGAGATAGCCATGGCAATGTTTAATATCCACAAAGGCGTAACCCGCTTTATATGCCAATTTTGCAGCCTCGACAAAATCCGCAATGAGGCGAACAATCTCACCATCACTTATGGTAGGGGCGTCCGGCGTCAAATTGAATTTCTTATCCAGGAGCGGGTGATGATATAGAATTTTTGGCTCCAGAACATCGTTTTGATTTGGCCGGGCAAAGCGCCCGGAATGTGTAAGCTGAAGTCCCACCAAAAGGTCATCACAGTTGTCAAAAAGTTCTTTATGTGTCTCTAAAAGCGCCTCGCGTAAACCTGCAATGCCGACCAAATTTTTCTCATTTATCATCAACTGGTTGGGGTTGGCCCGCCCGTCCTGGCGAACGGCAACCGCTTCCCCACCGCAGATTAATTTAGCGCCGCTTTGTCCGAACCGGCGCCACCTTCGTAGCGTATCTTCGGTGGGACGCCCATCTTTGGTGCCATCCCAACCTTCCATCGGCAGCACGGAAAAACGATTGCCAATTGTGAATCCGTTTGCAAGTGTTAATGGTTTTGCCAGGGGAGAGTCTGGCCCTGACTGCACCCGCTCATCAAAAGGCAAGCTTATACCCAGTTGTTCCACATAATTCTGAAACTGTTCTGGCGTTTTTAGAGTAGCAATTTTCCGGTATTTCACTTTTTCTTCTTCAATCCAATCAGAAAAATGTTGAATGATTTTTTAATCGTGATGGAATCTCATCTTTCACCTCGACTTATTGATGGAGACCGTCACCCAAATCCGGGAATGTTAACAATAAAATGATGCGGGTGCGGCCGTAGTAACTTACATCTCGATCACAATGCTTTTCTTCGCAAGATCGGCTTTATTTCTTGGTTGGTACGGTCAATCGATCTGTAGATGGAATGGCCAAACCAGGCCTTAAGAACTCACCGATTTGAGCCTCACTCTTCACCCCGACTCTTTCAACCTTACTCGGGAGATGCGTATTCAAACAACTTCCGTCCGAGATAAACAACGGATGCTGAACTCCATCCGTGAAGCGGAACTACAGAATATCGCTCACGCGGCAGATTGATATTTCCTTCGACTACGTTATACTTCTCCCAGAGCTTACCGGTTTGCTCATAAACATTCAACTGAACCTCAAGATATTTGCAGGCTAATCGATTTGCTTCTTTATAATAACCGTAGCGCTCCAGTGAATCAATCACAACAATCTGAGATGGCGGCCAACCGTTCGGATAATCCCATTGGAGCGCTTTGAATTCAGGATGAGGACTTGGGTAAACCCTGTCCGTCTGCGGCAATCCATAAGGCTGTTCAAAACGACTGAGATTCTGCACCATTTTCTCGGCTTGCTTTGCCGTAGCAACACCTGCCCACATTGCCCAGTAAGCCGCAAGCGACCAATAGGGCAATTGCGTTTTTTCCTCATATTGAAACTCAAAGAAAAAGCCTTTTTCTTCGCGCCAACAGTATTCACGTATTCTCTCAGCTCGTTTTTCTGCTTCCTCATCCCATTTCTTGCCTTCTTTCTGCCAACCGATTTCCCGGGCTATCCAGGAAAGTGTTTTTGCGTAGCGGACAAGCGCACAATTGGTCATTAGCGGATTGCATTTTCGGATATCACCATCATATATAGCCGTAAAATCAAGTGATTCGGCTTCTGCAGCCAACTCCTGTCGCAGCCGATTTTGACTTAATCCAAACTGAGCCGAATCTCCTTTGAAAATATCGGGATCCGTTAAATCCCGATTCGTGGCCAACCCGGTGGGCGTTTGATGGTGCGCAGCCAGCCAATATCCCATATACTCTTTTTTCAAAACGGGAAATGCTCTCACCAGGAAGTCACGATCTTGTGTATGCTCAAAATAGAGCTTGACGCTCAAAGGATGAACCGGCGTCTGGCTGCGGCCGAGGTAATAGCTTCGATTGCCATTCAGTACCATACCATAGCGTTCAATCATAAAAAGCTGGTTGAGGATATGATTTTGAATGATGTCATAGCGGTCGTGTGCGGCCAGAGCGAGGTTGGTGAAGTATGTGTCCCAGCAATACATCTCCGGAAAATTTCCTTCACTGCCACCGGCTGCAGTATATGGAAATGGCAGATAGAGCAGGGTCGCTTCGTTTTCCTCTGACTCCTGACGCTCTTGCTCGCGATGTTCTTCATCGGCGTACCAGATTCTATTCAAATCCGGATCGCGAATTTCAGCTTCGCGTGCCTGGGTTACATCGGCATCCCACCAGTCACGAATTTCCTGATCCAGCGATCGCCACTGACTTTCTATTTCATTTAGATTCATTTAGACTTTATCAACGCTCCCAAACTTGGGACATCTAATCAGACCTTCCACATGATGGTGTCATCGATTCCGGGCTCCACATGGCGGTATTTTTCCATGAGTTCAATCTTTCGCTTTACCAGCGCACCCATGTTCTCGCCATAAATATAGCTCGTCTCACCCGATTTTGATACGACCATAAAATTGACATTACTGGACTCCCACAGCTCAAGCAAATCTTTAGCGTTCTGAATTTCCCTGGTTATCATCACATCCAGATATTTACGCCAAGCGCTTCTTTCGTCAGCGTTATCAGCGGCCCGATAGCCATAAACGCCTGCCACCCATGCAGCCACACTGCGTTGGGTGAAAATCCAACAGCGCAGGCCCCTCAGACGATCTCTTTGATCGATAAAAACCTGGCGGGCTTCCTGAGAGGTGGCGGCATCATCAATTACCTGGCCTGCCAATTCAATGGCTGAATCAAGCTTGCCAAGCACATTGTCATCAACCCGCTGCGCAAACTTCTCTCCATACTCTTGTGATATCAAATCGAACAGAACGTCCCTGCCCAGATCCACGAGGTTGGTGTTGTTATCCGAACTCACCAGAAAATCTTCGTAATACATCCGATCGTTCTCCGGCACTGCCTGCAAATCCGGGATGATTGGACGGACCCAAACACGCAACCAGACAAAACCAAAATGTGAATATAACGGCAAAGGCGGCATCCAGCGAATCGCTTCTTCAGCATGTTTCCAAACTTCGACAAGTCTGTCGCAATTGGGCGCACCAACCCAATCCGTTGCTTTTTTCCTGATAAATTCAGCAATGTCCATTTTGGGATCGAGGGAAAAAGCTCGAAAGACTTCCTGGTTTATGTGATATGGCGCCAATGCGGATGGTGTAAATCCCCCTAAATTGGCGGCATATTCTACGCCCCTGTCTACCATTGCCTGCAATTTTTGATGTAACAGTCCTGGAAAGGGAATGCCCACGAGTGGCTCCAAACTATAGCCATTGCCTTGCGAATAAATCAGATGAGAATTTACGCCCTTCGCTTTGTGCTGCTCGATCATTTTGTTTTCTTGGGCATCCATCTTTATATGCTGAATGCCGCCGGCCACGCCGGTAATATCCGGATACTTGTCATGATGATATGGCAAATCATAGCCACGCACCAACAGCGAAGGCAGCTCAACATCCAAACGTTCTTCGAGGTGATTTAGAATAAAATCGTGCTCAACCTTAAACGGTTCGAGCCGCAGCGTCACCCGGAAGTCCGGATTTATTTCAGATGCCGCATCGCGTAAAATCTTCATAAAGTGCACAATATTTTTACCGGCGACCTCAGCAATCTGCTCATGTGTTCGCCATTCCCGGATCAAATACGGGCCACCGTTTCGTCCGACATAAAGTGAACTTGTGTACTCAAATCCGGCGCCGCTATCGTTGCTCCAAACGCTCATGTAGGCCAAATCCGGAACTTGCTGCAATATCTTCTGCAACATTTCGCTGTAGTGCGCCTGAACCTTCGGATGGGAATGGGTCAACGTATAACGCGGCAATCGGCTGCGAAACGGATGATCGACACGTGCCCCGCGTAAGGTAGGGTATTTTTGTAGCAGCCTTTCAGGTACGGTTCGAGGTTCGAAACAAAGGAGGCCTGGTTCGAGACCATATTTTCGACCAAAGTGAGCATATCTTTTCAATAAATCTAAATTGGCTGTTAGATAATCCTGAGGATAAATGCCCTTGTTTAATTCACTATAAACATACTGGTCCAGCGCCATGCAATAAGAATAAAATTGCGAGTAAAATTCCCCGGGAACTGCCTCCTCATGCGATACCGGCTGGGCCAGGCCATTTACTTCAATGTGGGTATACCCTGTCCGTGCTAACTCCCTGATATGTTGTTCAGGATCCACATTTCGAGCAGTGCGCCAGGTTTGCGTGAGCACATAATCAAACAAGGGGCGGTGCCAGCGGAATGCCGTAGAATGATAGGTTCCGTTTTTGAAAGTAGCCACAGGCTGTTCAACCCACTCTTCCACGAGGCGCGTTGTGTAAGCGTACAAAATGGATGGATGAGAGACAATCAATTCGCCGGTACCATCCTCGTCCAGGCGAAAATAAGCCCAATGCTTATCTTTTGGTGCACCTTTCTTAATGCTATCGATGGGGAAATCAGCATTGCCGGCGACTGCTAGTTTAAAGATACCAGACGATTCAGCAGGGAAGCTTTTCGAATGAACATCGAGATTAAAAATAGTTTTGACTTCACCGGCACTTGTGTCTTCTACCGGCAATGGTTTGTCGGGAATCTGAATAATTTTCGTTTTCCGTAAAGCATCCGAGACTGTCATCAAGAAACTCCATTCTAGGTGAATAATAATTTGATACTTTTGTGCGCTCCTAAAAACTTTGCTGACCCGGAGAATTCATCACCACAGAGGCACTGAGCCATATTTCTAAAAATTAAGTGATCTTGAATTTGTGTTTATACAAAACCAGGTTCTGTAAATCAAAGTGAGTTTAATTACCTTTGCTTAGTGTTCTCTGTGCCTCTGTGCAAATTTTATGGATGAATTCAACTTGTAGATTTGCAGCACAGAATCAGGAGTGAGACCTGGCCTATTTCAACCAATCATCTAAGTGTTCCTTGACAAATTCATCATCGTTCAGGTGCGGATAGGTTGCATAGATTCGATCAATTTCTGAAAGCTGGCCAGGGGACAATTGTTCATCCGGGTTGAGCGTCCACAAGCCTTGCAGCAAGCCCTGGCGCCGGAGAATTTCATGAATTCCCGGAATACAGCCCGCAAAATTATTGTGCGGATCAAAAACCGCTGCATTCGCATCTGTAATTTGTTGCCCCAGTGTCAAAATATCAAACAAAGTCTTTTTTTTCGCCTTGCGTACTGCATGAACCGCAGCAAGAAGTTCGACTGCCTTTTTCGTCCAAAAAGCCCAATGGCCTAAAAGCCCGCCAACTATCCGCACAGTTGCGGTATCAGACTTATCGCCAAAATGAAATTCGCTGAGCAGATCGACAAGGATATTATCGTCGTTGCCGGTATAAAGTGCGATCTCATGCGCCCTTCCTGACTCAGCAACAGCTCTAACAACATCCAGTGTGTAATAGCGATTAAACGGCGCTATCTTTATGGCCATTAAATTCTCAATTTCTACGGCCTGGCGCCAAAAATCACTGTTGAGAATTAAACCACCTACAGAGGGTTGAAGATAAAATCCCATTACAGGAATGACCTCTGAAACGGCGCGTAAATGACTTACCAAAGCAGCATTATTGGCGTTCTGCAAGGCGCCAAGACTGACCAGGCCAAGATGGTAACCCAAGTCGGCGGCCAATTTTGCTTCCGCAACTGCCTGCACAGTGGGGCCGGCAATTCCGGCGATTCGAATGTAAGGTTTTCCAGTTGAGCTTGAAATTGAATCCAAGGTCTCAGCCGCCAAAGTTAAAACAGGTTTATACAAACCTACCCTGGGTTCACGAATTTCAAATTGTGTTGTGTGTACACCAACAGCAACCCCGCCGGCCCCGGCGGCGCAATAATAGCGTGTGAGTGCGCACTGCCTTTTCTCGTCTAGTTTGCGGGTACTATTCAATGCCAGCGGGTGGGCAGGAATGACCACACCGTTGCGAAGTTGATCTATAATTTGCTGCGGTAATGAGGTCATCTTTCAGGCTCTGAGATATTCCGGTTCTTAGGCATCGGGACAATACTGACCATTCATTGTTCTTAATCTTGATTTTAAAATTTGCCATCCCGGGTTTCAAAATGAGTCGGCTTACCCAGGCCCGGCAAGCCTTGCTGCACCCAAAAAGCAGTCCACCTGATCATGTCGGGCAAGTTAACTGTTGTGTCACCCAATAACTTTTTTGAGAGACTTGCATCGCTCAAGAGCGCCGTTTCTGCTTCAGTTCCATCGAAAACAGGCTTAAGATTAAATATTTCGCCGAATTGCTCGGCGAGCGTACGAATTGAAAGTATTTCCGAACCCGTTACATTGAGAACAAATGGCGGTGTTTTCGCCAATTCAAGAGAACGCAGCGTGATCGAATTGGCATCTCCCTGCCAGATAACATTCGCATGGCCCATAGTAAGGTCGATGGGCTGTTGCGCCAAAACTCTTTGCGCCACATCATGCAGAACACCGTAACGAAGATCGATTGCATAGTTGAGCCGGATAATGCTGCAAGGAATTTGCTGCTGTCGCGAAAAATGTTCGAATATCCGCTCACGGCCAAGTACGGATTGGGCATATTCACCGATTGGGCCAACAGGAGCAGTTTCTTTGCAGCCGCCTGAGCTAACCGATGTGAGTGGATAAACATTGCCACTTGAGAATACAGCAAAACGCGAATCTTTAAACCGTTTAGCAATGAGACCCGAGAGATAAACATTGAGTGCCCAGGTTTCGGCTTCTTTGCCTGTCGACCCAAATTTGGTTCCCACCATATAAACGACGTTTTTAACATCGGGAAGCTTCGCAACATCCGATTCATTCATGAGATCACAGGCAATTATTTCGACGCCCGCTTTCGTCAGTTCCTCCCTGCCCGCCTGGTTTGAAAAACGGGAGACAGCAATAATTTTCTTATTGACACCTGCCTGTTCTGCAGCGCGTTTTGCAAGGTTTGCCAACGATATGCCCATCTTGCCGCCGGCACCAAGTATCAGAAAATCGCCGGATATCGTTTTCATCATCTTGATGAGCGGGTCCGTTGGCGTTGTCATGCACGCATCCAATTCATGGACATTATTAATCAGCTCCGGAAGCGTCATTGATTTTTCTTTCTTCATTCGGACACTAACCTTGAAAATTCATAAACTACGAAGGACAAGAAGAAATTAATTTACTTGTCATGCACGCCTATTTGACAATGTGCCTGATTTTTTCCCAAACATCAATTGAGTAAGTGGGACGCCAGCTTTTTTCCAGAAAATCTAATGTAACAGGCTTGAGATTCGCTAGAAGCGCTTTGGTTTCGCCATAAGTCCCAATCCCACTTACGGTATCGAGTGCACGCAGATTCTGATATCCAAGGCAGTTGCCCCATCTCAATGTTTCCTCGGCAGATTTTCCGCGCAATAATGCCGCGAGAATGCCCGCTGCTGCGGAATCGCCGGCACCGGTGGCAGATTGAATATTCTCAACTTCATAAGCTGCCCCCCACAATTCCCGATTCGACCAAGCCTTGACATTATTTTTTTTTAGTACCCGGACTTCCCGTATTCTATCTTCAGCAGCGGTCTTCAAATACATGCCGCGTTGACCGGCTTTTAAAAATACAGCATTACAGCCAAACCCCAGGAGTTTCTGAGAAACCTCATGATATACACTCAACGGAACACCCTCCACAAAATCATCACTTTCCTCGCGAACGGTTTGCCATTGTTTCCGGTCTAAAAACAATAACATCTCCTCAATACTTGGCATAAAAAAATCCACATGCGGCAACACATTCCTGAACCACGCATGCCAATGAATCCTACCAGCCTCGCTGTCGGGATCGGTCAGTGCCATATCGACTGAAGTAGAGACTCCCATCAACTTGACTTTCTTAAGGATATTCGCGAGCTCCAGGCCATCATCACGAAAAAGAGACTGCATAATTGACGGATAACCAAGATGGAACAGACGTGCTGAAGAAACGATTTCCCATCTAATATTCTCGCTTGTGAAGTAGTTATTGCAGCCTGAACTGTGCAAAATTATGCGGTCTTCAGGAGGGATTACCAGAATAACCGAATATGAACTGCCAATCTCATTATTCTGAAAAAATCCGTCAACGCTACCATACTTTGACATTATTTTTATGATGAGCTCGCCAAAGCCATCCCGGCCAACAGATGACATATAGCTGACCTTATAACCCAGCTTGCTGAGTGCAATGCCGGTATTTGATACGGCACCACCTGTGCTGAGAACAGCGTCTCCTACCTTGTGCAGCTTGCCCGGTTGTAAGAATACTTTAATGTCATGCCCGGCAATGCCGTCAAATTTTGGCGTAATATCGAGGCAAATATGACCCGCAACGACCACATCAAAATCATCTGAAGGCATCATGGCACCTAAGGTGAAAACACTAATTCACGATTTTGAATCTTACTTGTCAAACTTGAAACTGCCGTTTTTCCAGATGCAACACCAAGAAAAAGAACAGACTCCTGTGTTTCTCCCGGCTTAAGAACACGCAGATTACCTTGTTGCCGCTCCGCTTCTCTGCCAAGAACGAGACAATTTGCCGGCTCCAGTCCCAGTACGTATTCCTTTAAACCCATCTGTTTCCACTCAATGAAATTATTCAGTTCCTTTTTGCGAAAAGAAACAAACCCGGCTAAATCCAGATCTTCATTAGCGATTGCTGCTGTGGCAAAGCCTTTGGAATCAGCATGTAAATCATAAAAATAGACTTGTTCAGCAAATCCCGCCTGCGGCGATTGCATAACCAATCGGTCATCCAGGCCAATTTTGGCGGCTTCATCGCGGGGTCGAACTGATTTCTGGCAGAGAATCAACTGCGAGCCCTCTGCCACCAGAGGAAAGCCAAAATTGCAATGGTAAAGCAACATGAAAGGCGCTTCACGCTCACCTAAGTTCTCGATCTTATCAACGATCTGCACATAATTGTTGCCAAGCCGGGTGCTGAAGCGGCGAGTTAAAGAGATATCGTATCCGAAAAAAGAGGTTTCGCGGATGCTTGCCTCAAGCCAAAGCTCATAGTCATCACCACGCCATTTACCCCCATAACCGATTAAATTGGCCTGTAAATTAGAAGCGCGGCCGTGCATCTCATATTGTCCCAGCTCATCTTTTCCAGGCGGTCCAACATTGGAAAATCCACAGGTATTGAGCCAGCCACCATGAAAATTGCGCAGCCAGCCGGCGTTCTCAGGCTCATAATGGGCAGGATGCCGAATGCCACTCCCTGATTGAAAAGCCAGTGGGACACCCTGGTAGGCCGCATCGTGAATATCAAGGCCACGATCGAGTAAAACCGTGAAATTAAAACCAGAGCCGGTTTTAAATTCAGCCAGGCGAACGCCACGGCCCGGGCCATCGCTCAATTCTGCAAGCCGGATATCAGCAACTTGGGATATGTCACCAATTTGCCGCAGAAGCTCGTCCTTCTTCCACTTCTTTCCGAACAGCTCACACATATAAATTCTTATTCGCCAGGATACTCATTGCAGAGGCAATAGAGCGCAGGCTCGTCCTCCTCGATTTGTGGAAAACGACCAATAGGATCTAAAAAACGATTATCCTTTTCGTCGTCATTTACACGCGACACCTCGCCCACAAGCACGGCACCTTTCCCCTCTTCGCCATAAAATTTATGGTAAAGATAAGGTGGAAGCGTCACACTTTCTCCAGGCTTCAATATGATGCTGCTTCCGGGCGCTACGCTTTTTGTGATACCATCCACCTGGACTGTCACGGCTGTATCCGCCAACAATTCGTCTTCTGTGGAATTACAAAGCTCAACCACAAGGTTACCACCGCCTCTGTTAATGATATCTTCCATTTTCAGCCAATGAAAATGCCACGGCGTAAGCTGCCCCTCACGCACAATCATAATTTTTTCCGCGTAGGTCTTACTTTGAGCAGAATCTGTCTTGCCATTACGAATCGTAAAAAGGAGTAGACCTTTTTTATGAAAATCACCTTGTCCAAAATCTGTCAAATCCCAGCCGAGTTTGTTGTTGATCACTTCGGCTGCCAGACTTGCATTGCGTTGCCAATCGTTAACTGACCAGAACGCCCATGGCGGCAAATAAAATTTTTGTTCTTCAAAAAATGATACTGCGTCTTTTTGCAGTGCATTAATTTCTGAGCGTTTCATAATGCTCTCTGATGCGTATGCCCTGTATAATTTCTACCAGTTATAACGCCACGGCTTTGCCGCTTTTTCCAGATTCGAGTGCGGCGGTCAGGATCTTATGCTGCAACTGTGTCTCCTCCGGCGTGATACAACCAAAATACATGTCAGTATCTCGTTTTATAAATTCATCGATGACAGCAGCCCACATCTGCAAGATCGCGTCGGTGAAGCCAAATTCGAAGATCGGGCCGGTTATGGTTTTGTAAGCTGAGTTATAACCGAGGTCCCGATACCGCCACTCTTGCAAGCCACCATTTTTGTAATGCATGGTCTGGAGGGTTTTAGGAAATTTTGTGCTGAATTTTGCGCTGAAATCTGTACCGATTACTTCGATGTACCATGTATCGGTTTCCCCCGGCGCGATGCGATAGGTTTTAAGGGTCATGGGGAACGAGTAACCTTCGGTTGGGTGCACGACGTCGCAAATGATCGTCCCATTGTCCCAGGTCTCACACGCATCCATGCCACCCGTGCCATTCGGCCTCTCTGTGACAACTTGTGAGAGTGTGGCGTAGACTCTTCCGGGGAGCCATCGAGCCCGAAGTGGAATGTGCATGGCATGCATGCCGAGATCACTCAAGCAGCCGTATTCGCCGTTGATTTCAACCATTCGTTTCCAGTTGATCGGCTTGTCAAAGTCGAGATCAGAAGAATGCAGAAAGCCGCTGTGCACTTCAATGATTCGTCCCCAGGGATCATCTAAAATATATTGTTGAATTTGATGTCCGCCCGGGAAAAAAGGGAATTCAGAAGAACAGCGAACGAAGATATCCGGATGAGCCTTTACTACATCGACAATTCTCCTGTTTGCCTCGATATCGATACCAAATGGCTTCTCGCCAAGGAGATGTTTTCCTGCCCGGATAATATCTGTATAAACTTTCTCATGCAAATTGTGCGGTATGGCACAATAGATTACTTCGATATCCTTGTCAGAAAGTAAATCTTCATAATTCGTCGTGCAGGTTTTTATGGAGGCAAAGTTACTTTTGTACCAATCGAACAAGCCCTCATTCAAATCACAAATTCCAACAAGTTCAGGGGAAGCCTGCATATCCATAAGTGCCGGCCAGCGAGCGCTTGCAACAGCAAACTCTCGCCCCATCAAACCACAGCCAATCACACCAAACCGAATTTTTCGTTTCGCTGTCATGACTAGTTTTGTCCCTTCGTAATTGAAGATACATGCATTTCCGGCAAATCTCAGTCGCAATAACCTTCATCGATGCAATGACTGATCTCCTGGAAAGCATTCCCGTTCCACATTGGCCTACAAAGTTATTAAATTCAATTACGGTTGTCTTTGCAGAATCAGCAATGCCTTTTCCACATCCGCACCATCATGCAGAATTGCCATGAGCGCTTTAGTCATGGCCGGGGGATTCTCATGCTGGATGATATTACGACCATAGACAATCCCCTGTGCGCCTTGCTGAATCAAGTCATACGTGCGCTGCAGAATCTCACTTTCTGGTGCTTTTCCGCCGCCGCGAGGCAAGACCGGCCGACCTGCAATTTCAATAACACGGTGATATTCCGAGACATCGTCACATGGATCCGCCTTAATGATATCTGCTCCTAATTCACATGCCTGGCGAACCAGGGGCAGGATTTTGTCAATATCCCCGTCAACCATGTAACCACCCTTTTCTGCGTTTGGCCGCATAACCAACGGTTCAACCATCAACGGCATCCCGTAGCGATCACACATTGGCTTCAGAACACATATATTCTCGATGCATTGATGTGTAAGTTCAGGCTGATTCGGCAGCATCAGTAAATTAACGACCACACAGGCTGCATCCAAAACAACAGCCTGTTCAACGGCATCTTCGATAATATGGCTAAAAAGGTATTCCGGCATCTCAGGATTATAGCAATTGGCAACATCCGTTCTCAGAACCAGCCCGGGTTTACCTTTCCCGGGCATGTTTTGCAATATTTCTGCCTGACCAACGGTAAGCTGAATCGCATCCGGTTGCGCCGCAACAATTGTTTGTATGGCTTTTTCCATATTTTCGATGCTGCCCAGAAAGGCCTTTTCGTTAAAGAAGCCATGATCTATGGCAACATCCAGGCATTTGCCCTGCTTACTAAACAGTCTGTTCATGCGGTATTTTTTCATCGCTTTTTCTCCCTTTGAACTCTTTTGTCAGTTATGGCTGATTTTAATATCATCACCCCCCGATGTTTAAGATTGTCCACAATACCAAAATGACGATTCCTACCAAACCCCAGGTGCCGAAGAACCCTATATAATCCATTTTTTGTGGCTTATGAAACTCCCAATGAGTACGGGGAAAGAGTTTACGCGAGTTAAACTTTGACATGTTGCCGGCATTTTCTTCAATCGTTTTAATGTCGGCTTCGGGAGTCGCCTGAACCGGAGTGTGAATTTTGGCATAAAAGTAATCAAGTAGTTTATCGCTGGCAGGTCTGGTGAAATAACTTAATACAATAAGCAGAATGAATGGGAAAATTGCGTCGAATAGAAACCTGACCGTTACTAATTGGGCTTTACTAAAATCTGAAAAATCGGCGCCACATAAACTCAGGATCCACAATTCTGCATTAAAGCGGCCGTAGCCAATTGATTTCGAGTCTGGATCGCTGGGATTTTCACGGGCAATTTGATCGAAAAAAATAGGATATGATGGAACCATTCTCACCTTTGTAATTTTTTGACCGATTTTGGACGCGCGCCCTTGTTCAACATCGGAACTCAAGGCTTTCGCCCTCACCGTAATCTGCCGTTCCTCAACTTGCTTCAGAAAAGGCGCATGTGCTCTCGCAGAATCCCAGGTTTGAAATACATTGGGAATAATAGCAATGATAAAAAACGAAATTGCTATCTGAATGGCTACTGCAAAGCGACTCACTTTTCTCCACACGAATCCAAGCCAGATAGGCGCCCCAAAAATGGCCGGCAAAGATATAAAATATTTAAAGAGTTCCAGCAAATCGGTAATATAGAGGGCCATACCAATTCCGCCGAAAATGGTAAGAACAATAATGATTCGGCCTACGTTGATGTAATGCTTTTCACCTTTTTCACTCGCCAGCGGTTTGTATACCTGATTGACGAACAGGGCTGCAAGAGAAACTGACTGTGCATCCAGTGATGACATATTTGCCGCCAGCACACCGACCATCATAATGCCAATAAACCCGGGACCGAGCAATTGTTTCGTCATGTAACCCCAAATAAGATCCGGGTCATTTAATTGCCCTGCATAGAGACCTACGGCAATCAAACCAGCCAGAGCCCAAAAAATCATCATGAAGCGTTTAAACATCATGCCGCCGATTGTACCGAAACGGGCGGTGCCTTCATCTATGGCGGAGCCACTGACTTGCATGTTGCCCGCCACCGCAACAATTGAAACCAGATTGGCTAATGCCATTGCAGCAATGGTGTACCATGCATATTCACTTAACGCCTCCGTGCCAAACAACCAAAACATATGCTCCGGGACCGCGGCATGCAATCCACTGAAGCCACCAATTGCCACGAGCCCGAACGGAATGAGTAACGCAGAGAAAAAAATCATCAGTACGCCCTGCACCGCATCTGTGACCGCGGCTGCAGCAAAGCCGCCAAGCACCACATAAATACACACAAGTCCACCATAAATAAAATAAAAATAGACTGGTTTCACGTATGAAACAAAGGAGCTTAATTTGCCATGGCTGTCCAGACTTTTCAGTTCCTCAAAGCGATTTTGATCTTCATCGAGGAGGTTGCCCTCCACATACAACTGCTTCATTTCTCGAAACTCGTTGTAATTCTCAACACTAACGCGCTCTTCGACAGTGTATTTATTCTCAGGTTTTGGTGTCAGGGCGATAAAAGTCTTTGCCGCGACCATATAACCGACGGCGCTACCTATAAGACTTGTAACAATTGTAAAAACGGCAAAAGCGGCCCCCAAGGATCTACTTTCGAATCTTTCAGTGAAAAAATCACCGATCGTCATAAGCCGGGAGCGACGAAACAGCATGGTTGTAAACCAATAAAATGGCGTAAGAAATAAGACGATATACTGAATCCACATTCCGGCAATACCCTGGCGATATATTTCGCGCGATACCGCAGCAGCCTGGCTGGCATCGGTGGATGCACCAAAATTCAAGAAAAACTGATACATTTTCCCCATTTTGCGTCCTGCAAGAAAATATTCCTCGGTATTGTCCATTCGATCCCGGAGTCGCTTACCTATCCAAATCATCGCAATAAAATAGGCGATAATTATTGTCACGTCAACCAGATGAAGTCCCAGAATTTCCATTCGGATTCCCCTCAGTTATGATGATAAGTGGTGCATTTTGTTGGTTTTCAAATAAGAAATCACCAGCAAGCCCGGCAAAAGCCACTGGTATTTGCCCATTTGATCCGACGTTTATTAGATTAATTATTGTCTGACCGGAAACTCCCCAATGCAGTCATTCCCGCGATCTTTTGGGCGGGAATCTCCTGCTTAAATCATGAGATTACAGCATAAAAGAAAACCGGAATGACAAAACTATGCATATTTTCGGTCAGACAATAATTAGAAAATTTTAGAAATTCAGAAAGCCTTCGTGTGCATTGTCACTGTGACAAAAGGCTGAGGAATGCCATTCCTGGACTTTTTACATTTACCAAATTAATAGCAAAATATTTATGTAATCGCAAGCTAATTAATTCAAAACTGACATTTTCCCCATGTCTATCTTGCAGATTGTGCCGGCGGATCTGGTCAGAATGGGGTTGCCTGGCCTGGTGAAATGGAAGTAGCCGGTGAAATCGATCCATCTTCAGATTCCCTGAAACTTACTCTTTTCATCACATGAAATAAGCTTGTTGTTCTGCTAAAAAAATATTGGCACCCCGCGTTTTGCATGTATATATTTAACAGACTTAAAAGTCCAAAAGAAATAATAAAGAGAATGACCACGAACCACACGAAAGGCACGAAAAAGAGGTGACAATTAACTTTCGGGTGGTTCGTGTTGTTCGTGGTTAACAAAAGGGAGGCTGGAAATGTCAGGCATAATCTACAAAGATGAAAGTTATAAAATTCAGGGTGCGATTTTTACTGTATAGAGATGGGGCCAGGATTTCTGGAGGCAGTTTATCAGGAATGCCTGGAGAAGGAGATGATACTGCAAAAAATTCCCTTTTTCTCACAAAAAATTTTAGAGCTAAAATACAAAGGTGAAAAATTACAGCAAACATACAAGCCTGATTTTGTTTGCGATGATAAAATCATAATTGAACTAAAGGCTGTCAAAAAAATCGGTCCAGAGCATAAGGCACAGCTCATAAATTACCTAAAAGTGACCAATTTAAAACTGGGTTTCCTCGTAACTTTTTGTGCGTATCCGAAGGCCGAGATTATCAGACTTGTTTTGTAGAATAACCACGAACCACAAAAAAAACGAAAATACCCTTCGTGTTATTCGTGTCTTTCGTGGCCCTTGCTTGAAGCCAAGAAAGATACACAGCACCGCCCCCAATATCACCCCGGCGCCACCCACCGTCCATTTTCCTTGATCAGTCGAATTAATCTGGCATCGGCTTCTGTATCTGCAATATTGCGCTCGACACATTCTTTGCCCACGAACAAATTGACAACTCCAGGGCCGGCGCCAACATAACCGAAATCAGCATCCGCCATCTCACCCGGACCGTTGACAATACAACCCATAATCGCGATTTTCACGCCCTTCAAATGACTGGTTTTGGATTTGATTCTTTCCGTGGTGGTCTGCAAATCAAACAGCGTACGACCACACGATGGACATGAGATGTAGTCTGTTTTAAAAATGCGCACGCGCGTTGCTTGCAAAATATCGTAAGCCAGGGTAAGCACAGGTGCATGCGGTGGGTCAGCCACAATATGCACGCTGTCACCGATGCCATCGCAGAGCAGGACGCCGAGTTGGGCCGCAGCATTCAGTGCGCTCGCTTCAAAATCAGGCGAGAAACAATAGCGCAAGACAATTGGGAAATTGGCCGCAGCTTCATCCAGGCAGTTGGCCAGACAACGGTACGCAGGCACAATCGTGACCGGAAACGCATCTGCAGATAACGAAAAGAGCATTTGCCCAAGTCCACCTTTCTCACAAACCTGCACAATGATGCGGATGGAATTTTGTAGCAACGCAGTGAAGTCAGTACTTTTTTCAGCAGATGTTGCAGCGGGTTTAAACTTCCACTCTAAAAGAGTTCCGGTTGAAATGGCCGCATTGATCGCGCGTTCAATTTGAGCTGGTTCGGGCACTTTTTCTATTTCAAGCACGAGACGATTTGCAGTCTTGCAGGCAATGTCAATTAAACCACTGGCATGTGGCAGATGCACTGCCAATGGCATGTTGTAACCCTTCCTGCTCCAGGCTGCCCTGAGCCGTTCAACTTGATTAAACTCAACTTCAGAGTTTGCCGGGATGTGCACGGTCTCAGCTTGCAAAACCTCACCCGGCGGCTGCTCGACCATGGACAATGGCCCGGAATCATCTGCCTGTCCAAGCATGGTTGCGATTTCAGCACCTGCTGCTTCTGTTGCTGCTGGTGGTGTTGACAGGGACAACTCTACACGCGGGATTTGCTCTCCACCCAGCACATAAAAAGGGGTCTCACATGGCCGGGTCACACGTCGCTGATAAGATGTTGCTTTTACGGAGATGCCATTTTTTTCACTTGAAGCGCGTGTGTTATAACTTGCCGCCAGTCTCGCCGCGACCGGAATTTCGGCCACAGCATCTTCGGTCAACGAAACGCGGATTGTGTCGCCGATACCATCCTCCAGCAGGCCGCCAATGCCCACCGCTGACTTAACCCGGCCTTCAGCGCCATCGCCGGCCTCGGTGACGCCCAGGTGAAACGGGTAATCCATCCCTAACGCTTGCATGCGCACAGCCAGCAAGCGATAAGCTTGAATCGCCACGATTGGATTGGATGATTTCATGGACAATATAATTTCGTGGAAATCATATTTCCGGCAAATCTCAATAAACTCCACAGCCGACTCAACCATGCCTTCGGCCGTATCGCCAAACCGATTCATGATGCGATCCGAAAGCGAACCGTGGTTTACGCCGATGCGCATGGCCCGCTGCAACTGTTTACATTTCAGAACCAGCGGTTTGAATTTTTCATCGATGCGCAGCAATTCCTGCCGGTACTCTTCATCGGTGTAATCACGCTGCTCAAAACTCTTTTTGTCCGCGTAATTGCCGGGATTAATCCGTACTTTTTCAACGTGCTCAGCCGCTATCAAAGCTGCGTTTGGCGTAAAATGAATGTCGGCAACCAACGGAACCGTCACGCCACGACGGCGTAATTCATTCTTAATATTTCCAAGATTCTCCGCTTCTTTGATTGAAGGGGCGGTGATACGAACAATTTCGCACCCCACCGCAGCCAACTCAGAAACTTCAGCAACCGTAGCAGCCGTGTTCATGGTGTCGGAGATGGTCATCGACTGAATGCGGATGGGGTTGTCCCCGCCAACACCAACATTGCCGACCATGACTTCGCGGGTCTTTCTTCGTCGGAAAGAACCCAAATGAGAAATACCCATGTTAAAATTTGTCGTCTTAGTTTAAGATTCTTATTTATTCAGAAGTTCAGGCAAACGCCCATCAATTCGTGCCGCTCAGGTTCTCTTTCTTTTGAAAAACCACCTCTCCTGCAACCACGGTCATCAACACGTCGATATCGAACAAGCGTTCTTCCGGTTCGGTCATCAAATCCCGGTCAAGAACAACCAGGTCGGCATATTTACCCGGTTCAATCGAACCAATCTTGTCCTCCATAAAAGCGGCTTTAGCGCCCCATATCGTCAGGCTCCGCAAGGCCTCTTCCCTGGTCATGCGATACTCCGGCATCCAGCCCTCGGCGCTGAAACCAGTTGTGTCAGTGCGCGCAGCCGCAGCAAAAAACTCGAGCATCGGGTTGCCTTCTTCCACAGGTGCATCAGAGCCGGCAGGAACAATGCTACCCTGATCAATAAACTTGCGCCAGGCGTATCCCCCGGGCATTCTAGCGAGGCCGAGCCGGCGCACAGCAAAATGCAGATCACCAATGGCGTGGCTGGGTTGCATGCTGGGAGTAATGCCAAGCTGAGCAAAGCGCGGGATATCTTCAGCGTGAACGATTTGCGAATGCTCAATACGAAAACGAGGGTCTGCAATTTCTCGTTCATTGACCGGCACTTCCAGCAGCGCTCGCTCAAATAAATCAAGAATCTTCCTGTTGGCTGCATCGCCTATGCAATGAACCGCCATCTGAATACCCCTCTGCGCGGCCTTCTTGATTATCGGATATACTTCTTCGTCTTTGTGAATTAAAAATCCAGAGGTTTCGGCATCGCGATATGGTTCGAGCAAAGCGGCGCCGCGTGAGCCAAGAGCGCCATCGGCAACTATTTTAATACCACGGATGTTTAGCCTGCTGCCAAAAAGATCATGCTCAGCCCCCCGGTCGAGCAGTAGATTACAGTCAGCGCCCGGCCCATGAATGTAAGCATTGATGCGAATCTTCAAATCCGAGGATGTATACATTTTTTTATAAAGTTCAACAGTTTGATAATCCGTGCCCATATCGTGCACTTGCGTCAGTCCGTAAGAAAGAGCCCGCGCATCGGCTTTTCTTGCATATTTTTCAATCATCGCCAATGTTGTGTCCGATGGCATGTGCTTTCGGACCAGGGCCATGGCCTGGTCAAGAAACAAACCGTTGCAATTGCCATTCTTGTCGTGTAAAATTCTGCCGCCCTGTGGATCCTGCGTCTTGCGGCTTATCCCCGCCAGCTTGATAGCCTGGGAATTAGCCACAACAGCATGGCCATCGGCACGTGTCAAAATGACCGGATTGTCCGGCGACACACCATCCAGATCCCGGCAGGTGGGAAAGCGTTTCGACGGCCAGTCCTCTTCCATCCAGCCGCGGCCAATCACCCATTCGCCACTGTTCTTTGTGGCGACTTCAGCCTGGATGCGGCTGAGAAAATCCTGCATTGAAGTGGCGCCATCAAGATTGAGATTAAACTCGCGCTTACCCACCCCAATAAAGTGGTAATGGCTGTCGATGAGCCCGGGAACAACTGTTTTTCCAGCCAAATCAATGACCTGTGTACTCTCGGAGATCAGAGGAACAACCTGTGCATTGGTGCCAACAGCAATGAACTTGCCATTGCTAATTGCCACTGCTTCAACCTTGTTCATTTGGCCATCAACGGTGTAGATGCTGCCATTCTTAAAAACCACCTCAGCATGCTGAGGTGGGCTGCAACCAAGTGTTGTCATAACCAAACCTGCTAGTAAGAAAAACAAACCACAAATCTTTTTCATCGGATTCGCCTCATTCAATTTTAAAAGCGTGCATTTAAACAGCTTGTTGAACTTACTTAATAATTGAAACAGGATCAAGGCCGATTTAATCGTGCCAATTTGAGTCTTGTATTTATGTTGATTTTTTTACTGTTGAACTCCTGTTTCCCATTTCGAATACCCGGTTTCGTATTACATCCTCCCTGCTATAAATAATTTTGGTTGATTTTATGAAATTAATGCAATAGATTCGGCATCCATGGACATGGGGGAGAATCAGAATTTGGATGACCAACTTTACAACTACCGAGCCAAAATAACCAGCATTTACGCCGGCGAATACGAGAATATCAACGCCATACTCGATGAAAACAACCATGCAAAATACTATGAATATAAGAAAGGATAACCTAAATAGATGACTGCACCAAACGCTGAAAACAAACGTAAGGGCCTGCGAGGAGTACTCAAACCTCAGTTTATGATTGATTGGGTGAGAGAGTTGAAAGAGCACGGTATCAAACAGTTTCTTCGCAAAAAGGGCTGGAAGGTTGTTGTCGCTTTTTGTCTATTCTACTTGATCCGTGATTCTTTTCTTTACCTGCTCCTGCCTTACCTGGCAGCCAAAGGCCTCTTGGGTTGTTAACAAGAAATTCGTATCTCCAGACGCTCAAATTGACCTGCATGTTTCACTCGGAGGAAGCACATGCCTAACAATTCCACGAACAGAGTGGCGATAATCGCGGGCGTACGCACACCTTTTGTAAAAGCAGGCACGGTGTTCAAACGCCGCTCATCGCTTGAACTGGGCGTGCATGCAGTCAAAGGACTTTTGCAAAAACAGGCGCTCTCTCCGGACAGCGTTGATGAGCTGATTTTTGGCACGGTAGTGGCCGATCCGAAGGTTCCCAACATGGCCCGGGAGATTGTCTTCAGTAGTGCCTTGCCCGCGACCGTCCGTGCGCACACGGTGTCGAATAACTGCATCACGGGCATTCATGCCATTAGCGCAATCAGTGATTCTATCGTAGCCGGCTCCACAGAAATAGGCATTGCCGGTGGCGTTGAATCCATGTCAAATCCACCTATTCTTTTCAGCCGCGAATTTTCCCGCATTTTGATGGATGCCTCATTTGCAAAAACTACTGGCCAACGCATTGGCCATTTTGCAAAAATTCGACCCTGGCATTTCAAACCAAATGCGCCGGCCATTGCCGAACCTTCCACCGGGCTCACCATGGGCGAACATGCTGAAATCATGGCCAAAGAATGGCAGATTGGCCGTGAAGAACAGGACCAAATCACTTACCGCAGCCACAAAAATGCACACGCAGCCACGGAAGACGGCCGCCTGACAGCTGAAATCTACCCGCTTGATGGGGTTGACCGGGACTTGCTCATTCGCTCCGACACCACTCCAGCTCGACTTGCCAAACTGAAACCGGTATTTGATCGCAGCGACAAAGGCACTATCACCGCAGGCAATTCAAGCCCGCTCACCGATGGTGCAGCCGCTGTTTTGCTCATGTCAGAAAACCGGGCAACAAAGGAAGGACGCGAGCCTCTGGCATTTATCAAGGCGTTTGAATACGCCGCCATTGACCCGAGCGATGGTCTGCTCATGGCACCCTGTATTGCTGTTCCGCGTCTGCTGAAAAGAACCGGCCTTAGCCTCGACGATATGGACATCATCGAAATACATGAAGCTTTTGGCGCGCAGGTGGCCTGCAATCTGGCGGGTTGGGAAAAAGGCTGGAAAGAAATCGCCATCGGTAGCATAGACCCGAAAAAATTGAATCCATTAGGCAGCTCCATTGCAGTAGGGCACCCATTTTCTGCCACAGGCGGGCGCATTGTGACAACACTGGCAAATGAAATGAAACGTCGGGGTTCGCGTTACGGCTTGATCAGCATCTGTGCAGCGGGCGCGATGGCCGCGGCCGTGATTTTGGAAAGTGCGCAGTAAACAGAAGCATTGAAAGTTGGGTACAACCCAGATAAAAAACTATCGCCGCTTGACGTGGAATAGGAACAATTTTTAAACTGGGAAAAATGACTGGAAGGGTTTAATCCGGCCACGGCGGTCAAATAATAAACAGACTCTTCAAAGCCTCGCGCGCAGCCAGTTGTTCAGCGCGTTTTTTGCTATTGGCCGTGCCGCGTCCGAGCACGTCCTCTCGAATTCTTACCTGAATAGTGAAAATTCGCTCGTGGTCAGGGCCATCGACCGAATGGACATCATAGCTGGGAGAGCCGAGATTTTGGCTTTGGGCGTATTCCAGAAGCATGCTCTTAAAATTTGTGTGCAGCTCATCGCGAATGAGTTCTTCGAAGTTGGCTAGAATTTTCTCTTCGATGAACATGCGGGCGTGTTCCAACCCTCCATCTATGTAAATAGCACCCATGACCGCTTCGATTGCATCTGAATTTATTGAAGCACGGGTACGACCACCCGACTTCTCTTCTGCATCGCTCAGGAGGAAATACTGTCCGAGTTTAAGTGCTTTTGCGATTTTGGCCAGAATTCGCCTACTCACAATCAACGACTTCATATTGGTCAGATCGCCCTCTTCCTTTTCCGGAAAACGGTTGTAAAGGAATTCCACGACAACGAGTCCCAACACCGCATCACCCAACAATTCAAGGCGTTCATTGGATTGAATACGGTGTTCCTGACTGATAGGAAGGTAGGAGCGGTGTTTGAGCGCCTGGGTGAAAAGCGCTTCATCGACCAGATTGTAACCGAGGGTCTCCCTTAGCGCCTCGAAATCGATGTTGGGCGTTCGGTCATGCTCACCGGGATATAGAATACTAAGCTGTTTTTTAATCCAGTTGAACATGGCAGGTTGTGTTTAGCTTGGTGAGGATTCTATTCTGCAAACTTTTTTATAGCAATTGAAACGTTGTGCCCACCAAAACCAAACGAGTTTGATAATGCAGCCTTGACCTCACGCTTTTTAAACACATTGGCGGTGTAGTCCAGATCACATTGTGGATCCGGCGTCTCTAAATTGATAGTTGGGTGAACACTGCCATTTTTCACAGATAATATAGAAACAATGAACTCAACGCTACCGGAAGCGCCAAGCAAATGGCCCAACATAGATTTGGTGGAATTAATACTCAGTTTATAAGCATGGTCACCGAAAACTGCTTTAATTGCCATTGTTTCCGCCAGGTCACCGTATGGTGTTGAAGTGCCGTGGGTGTTGATGTAACCAACTTCCTCGGGTTCGATACCGCCTGATGACAATGCGAGCTTCATAGCAGTAGTCGCTCCTTCACCATTCGGCGAAGGAGCCGTAATGTGATGTGCATCTGCAGTATAGCCCACACCGGCAATCTCACCGTAAATATGTGCGCCACGCGCCTGCGCATGTTCCAGGCTCTCCAGCACAATGATACCCCCGCCCTCGCCCATTACAAAGCCATCGCGGCCACTGTCAAAAGGCCGACTGGCTTTTGTTGGCTCATCATTTCGAGTAGAAAGTGCCTTCATGGCGTTAAAGCCACCCACACCCATTGGCGTAATACAGGCTTCTGAACCGCCTGCAATCATCACATCTGCGTCGCCGCGTACAATTGTCCTGAATGCATCGCCAATAGCATGTGAACTAGAGGCACAGGCCGAAATAGTAGAGTAATTCGGCCCCTTTAGGCCATATCGAATAGAAATGTAACCAGGGGCGATATCCGCGATCATCATGGGAATAAAAAATGGGCTGATCTTTCTCGGACCTTTCTCGAAAAAAGCTTTACATTGCGCCTCGTAAGTCGACATGCCACCGATTCCAGAACCGGTTATAACACCGATCCTGTTTGTATCTTCCCTGGCCAAATCCAATCCGGAATCTTCCATGGCCTTAACGGCCGCAACCATAGCATATTGTGTAAACAAGTCCATCCTGCGGGCCTCTTTACGGTCCAGGTAGTTGTCTATCTGGAAGTCCTTGATTTCTCCGGCGAACTTTGTGGCAAAATCGCTTGTATCAAATCGCGAAATCAGCCCGACACCACTTTTTCCGGCCAACAAATTCTGCCAAAACTCCTGGAGGTCATGCCCCAGGGATGAAACGACACCCAGGCCTGTCACCACAACGCGTGACTTCATTGACTTTTCAAACATTAGTCGTCAGAACCTAACTTTTCTGAGAGATATTTAATTGCTTCACCGACTGTGGTCATTTTTTCTGCATCTTCATCAGGAATTTCGATATCGAATTCTTCCTCAAATGCCATGACCAACTCAACTGTATCAAGAGAATCAGCGCCCAGGTTATCAATGAATGAAGCTGAATCCGTTACCTCAGCCTCATCAACGCCAAGCTGCTCAGAAATGATATCTTTCACCTTATCTGCTAATGCCATTTTACTCTCCTCCATAATTGTGACTAAAGTGAATGTACGAATCAATTAAATTAAAAAACCTGCCCAATTTTAAGCCAATCACATGCAATAATCAAATAATAAATTATTCAAACTTCAAGTATTTTTGTCTTGAACTAACTCAGGATAACTGAACATCTACATTGCCATGCCACCATCTACATGCAGAACCTGTCCTGTCATGTAGTCCGCATCTTTTGAAGCAAGGAAAGCAACCGCGGCGGCAACATCAGCGGCTTCACCAATACGAGCGGCCGGAATCGTTGTATTTAATCCTTCCTTAACGTCATCCGGCAGATCGTCTGTCATGTCGGTTTTAATAAAGCCAGGAGCAATCGCATTAACCTGGATATTTCTCGGGGCGAGTTCTCTGGCCACTGATTTTGTTAGACCAATGACACCGGCTTTGGAGGCGCAGTAGTTTGCCTGGCCGGCATTGCCCATGACGCCCACAACTGAAGTAATGTTAACGATCTTGCCGGAGCGCTGCTTCATAAGCGGCTTGGTCGCAGCTCGAATGCAGTTAAATGTGCCTCGCAGATTGACGTCAATCACCTCATTCCACTGTTCCTGGGACATCCGAATAAGCAGGTTATCCCGAGTGATGCCCGCGTTGTTTACCAAAATATCAATTCTTGAAAATTGGGCAAGCGTTTCTTTCATCAGAGCCGACGCTTCGTCAAAGTCAGCTACATTTACTGCCAGAGGCAACGCCCTTCGGCCAAGTTTTTCAACCGCAGATGCTGTTTTCTCTGCACTCGCCAACGTAGTAGCCGTCACCACCAAATCAGCGCCCTCTGAAGCCAAACGCAGTGCAATCGCTTTGCCGATCCCACGGGAAGCGCCGGTCACAACAGCTATTTTTTCATTCAATCTATTCATTGTCCAGTTCGTTTAGTTGTTCAAGCGTATTTATGGGGGCACACCGCATCGAGCGATCAATCCGCCTCTGCAACCCGGTCAGTACGTTACCAGGGCCAATTTCATATAATTTTTCAGCACCGTCTGCGATCATTGCGTTGATTCCATCAACCCAACGAACAGGGCTGGTCAGTTGTTCAAGCAACAATCGCTTGACATCGGATGCCTTGAGAACCGGCTCGGATGTCACATTGGAATAAACCGGAACTTTCGGATCAGCCACCTGAACCGCAGCCAACGCTTCGGATAGTCCACTGATGGCAAATTCCATAAGTGGCGAATGAAACGCACCACCAACCACCAGAGGAACAACTTTTTTTGCGCCGGCTTCGTTGGCCACCTCCATGGCACGTTCCACTCCAGTTATCGAGCCGGAAATAACGATTTGTGCCGGTGAATTGTAATTTGCCACCGTGACGACACCCCGAGCACTGGCTGCTTCACATATCTTGTTGAGTGCATCTGCGTCAAGCCCAATCACCGCAGCCATGGTGCCTGCATTGATTTCTCCAGCCTTGTGCATCAATTCTCCGCGAACTTTTACGAGCTGCAAGCCGTCCGCAAAAGTGAGTGCCCCGGCCGCACATAAAGCGGAATATTCACCAAGGCTATGCCCAGCCATCATTGCTGCTGTCAAGCCTTTTTCAGCTACGAATCGGCTCAGCGCCATGCTGTGCACAAATATCGCCGGCTGAGTCATATTCGTTTGCCTGAGTGCATCTTCAGGTCCATCAAAACAGATCCTGGCCAAATCAAATCCCAGGATATCTGCGGCAGCATCGTACAGCTCCCGAACTTCGCTATGTGCATCAAACAGGTCCTGGGCCATGCCGACAAACTGCGAACCCTGACCTGGAAATATAAATGCTATTTTACTAATTTATCCATCTCCGTTTTCAAAGAAATCAAACGCGAATAGCGGCTGACCCCCAAGTGAAGCCACCACCAAATGCGACCATCACACAAATATCGCCAGTCTTCAAAGCACCTGATTTCATTGCTTCATCAAAAGCAACCGGGATGGAAGCAGCTGAGGTATTCCCATATTTTGTAACATTAACAAAGACCTTATCCGGTGACACTTTCATGCGACGGGCCGTTGCATCGATGATCCGCTTATTTGCCTGATGTGGTATAAGCAGATCAACGTCATCTGCAGTTAAGCCGGTTATTTCCATAATATGAGTTGCGGCATCGCCCATGGCAGTTACCGCATGCTTGAAAACTTCCTGGCCTCTCATCTTGATGCTGTTCAGATTTTCAGCTAAAGCAACATCAGCCGGGTAGCGTGTGCCACCTCCAGGCATCCAGAGCAGTTGTGTTAGCCGTCCATCGGTCTTGATAAATGTGCCTAAAATACCGCGACCATCGCCACTGCTCGGTCCAACAATTGCCGCCCCGGCAGCATCGCCAAATAGAACACAGGTTGACCGATCTTGCCAATCCACAATTCTGGTCAACACTTCACAGCCAATAATAAGGACATTTTTGCTTTTGCCGGCGGTGATGAAACTGTCAGCAATATTGAGCCCAAAAAGAAAGCCTGAGCAAGCAGCCTGTACATCAAAAGCCGCTGCATTCACAGCACCTATCTTGCTCTGCACGTAGCATGCAGTGGATGGAAAGGTGACATCACCCGTGACCGTAGCCACGATAATGGTCTCAATTTCCTCTGCTGTCATTTTTGCATCATCAAGGGCCTTAAGAGCAGCCTCTGAAGCGAGATCTGAGTTTTGTCTATTTTCATCAACAACGTGCCGGACCACCATCCCAGTGCGTTCACGAATCCACTGATCGCTCGTATCAACGATTTTTTCGAGGTCAGCATTGGTCAGTGTCTTTGGGGGGATGGCCACGCCTGAACCGAGTATCTTAGAATGTATATCATGTTGCATCGGTATTCTCCCTCATGCCTACTAATTCTTGACTTATTCTCTTATTTACAGATTGCTTGATCATTGAGGCTGCTTCTTTAACTGCATTTTTTACAGCTTTTGGCGTTGAACTACCATGACAGATCATGCAGGTGCCGTTAATCCCGAGCAACGGGGCTCCGCCATATTCCTCATAATCATAAATCCGTCGCAATCTATTGAAAGTTGGCCGCAAAAGAAAAGCCCCGATATTTGAAAACACTTTCTTTCCGACCTTACGTTTCAGCGTTTTTGAATAAACGCCATTAAAACTCTCAGCAAACTTTAGAACAACATTACCAACAAAGCCATCCACAACGATTACATCCACCTCGCCTTCCATGACTCCCCTGCCCTCAATATTTCCTACAAAATTGAGTCCACTGTTGGAGAGTAATTCAAATGCCTTGCGAATATTCTCGCCACCTTTACTTTTCTCTTCACCAACATTTAACAGGGCCACCCGCGGTTTGTCCAAACCGTAGACGTACTTCATATAAATGTTGCCCATCACACCGAACTGCAAGAAGTCAATAGGGCGACACTCAAGATTTGCGCCCACATCAACAAGAAAAGTAACCCCCTGACCATGTGGAATTAATGACCCCAGGGCGGGTCGCCGTACCCCGGCAATTCGGCCAAGCCGAAACAGTGCCGAGGCCATTGCCGCACCAGTATGTCCAGCGCTTACGACAGCATCCACTTCCCCTCTATTGTGAATCTCCATTGCTACAACAATTGAAGCATCCGGCTTCTTTTTGAGCGCAACCACGGGAGATTCCCCCATCTCTATCTTCTGGGATGCATGAATAATAGTAATTGGAAGTTCGTTAACACGAAAATGGCGGGAAAGATAATTACGTATTACGGGCTCATCGCCCACAAACACAACCTCATATTCTCCTTTCCCAGCTCTGGCAGCCTCAACGCCTCCATGGATAATGGCTTCGGGGGCATAATCCCCCCCCATCGCATCAATTCCGATCCGCATCGGATTTGGTCACTCTTTAATGTTCAAGGATAGCTGCGAGTATCCGCACCATCGCCACGCAAGGCTGATCACGCCTCTTTAGGAATAAAAATAGACCTGCCCGCGTAATATCCACAATTTGGACATGCTCTATGAGGTAGCATCGGCTGATGACAGTGGGAACATTCTGCAACAGAGGGAGCGGTAAGCTTCCAGTGGGTACGTCGTTTCCGTCCACGTGATTTTGAAATTTTCCTCTTTGGTAAAGCCACCTTATATCTCCTGGTTAATAAAATCTACATTAATTGGGACTGGAATCGTCATTCAAAAGCTTGCGAAGCCCATCCCAGCGAGGGTCCATCGATTCCTTTTTGCAACCACAGGTACTTTTATTTAAGTTTGCACCACATTGGTCGCACAAGCCTTTACAGTCAACAGAACATTTAAACCGAATTGGCAAAGAAAGCAAAACCGACTCCCCCAGACCTTCCGTCAAGTCAATCAAATTCGTACTTTGAGTGAGCAACCTAACAGCCTCATCATCACCAAACGAAGCGATGTCAGTAGTGTACAAAACCGTAAACTTGTCGTTGATGTTACCGACATAATTCTCAAGACATGTTTCGCACACAAATTCTATTTTTGCGTTCGTCTCCGACACAACAATAGTGTTGCTATCGCCCTTGTCAACACTGCTCTTTACAGAAACTTCTTTAACTTCAAACCCGGGCTGTTCGAATGAAAGTTCTTCAAGATTGGCCTTAAACTCAAATAGGTTAATACCACTCTTCAGACTTTGTACACTAACTTTCATCGACCCACCTGTTGAGCCAAAAAACAAGCTCAAATTTAATTAATAATTCGTCAAGAGTCAAGACAAAAAACGAGACTACATTGAGGTTAAATTCATTCAACCCGGGGTTATCACTCGCAACCGTTTTCAGCAAGTTCCTTTGTGCTGAAGAAAAAAGCGATTTCTACGGCTGCGTTCTCGGGCGAATCAGAGCCATGTACTATATTCATGCCTTTGCTTTCTGCATATTCTCTACGAATGGTTCCGACCTCGGCTTCTGCCGGATCCGTTGCACCGATGAGCGTTCTGAAATCAGCAACAGCATTTTGCTTTTCGAGAACAATGGGCAGGACGGTACCTGAACTCATAAATTCAACCAACTCACTGTAAAAAGGACGCTCGCGGTGTACTGCATAAAATTCACCAGCAGTTGTTTCCGTAAGCCGAACCAACTTTGTGCCTAGTATTTTGAAACCGGCAGCTTCAATTTTATCAATTACTTTGCCAATTAAATTCCTGCTTGTGCAGTCTGGCTTGAGAATAGCTAAAGTACGTTCCACTTGTAGATTACTCCTTCGTAGTTACTTTCTGTTCCTGTTAAAATTACGGGGCTTTCGGATTTGCATCCGCGGGCGCCCTGCTCACACCACTAACAATGCAACATTTTTCCGGCCACTCAGAAAATTAGGTCAGGACTTTTTGCATAGTGGCACCTATGTCGGCCGGACTTTCTGCGACGTGTGCACCGGCGCTACGCAAAGCTGCAATCTTCTCTTCTGCAGTTCCCTCACTACCAGAAATAATAGCACCCGCATGTCCCATTCTTCTTCCGGGAGGGGCTGTCTTGCCGGCAATAAAGGCAACAACCGGCTTGCCGAGATTATCTCTAATATAAGCTGCAGCTTCCTGCTCAGCAGTGCCACCGATTTCACCAATGAGCACAACGGCCTCAGTATCCGGATCTTCCTTGAACAACTTGAGTGCATCTGTAAAATTGGTACCAATTATCGGGTCACCCCCAATGCCAATGCATGTTGATTGGCCGATATTCAGATCACTTAATTGTTTTACAGCTTCATAGGTGAGTGTGCCGCTGCGGGAAATAAGGCCTACATTTCCGGCTTTATGAATGAAGCCCGGCATAATTCCAATCTTTGCCAGTCCTGGTGAAATAACACCGGGGCAATTCGGCCCAACCAGGCGTGTTTTCCGGCGCGAGAGATATTGATGAACATTTACCATATCTGCCGCAGGGATACCCTCGGTTATGCAAACCACAAGCGCCACACCTGCACTCGCAGCCTCCATAATAGCATCTGCAGCAAAAGGGGGTGGCACAAAAATGGCAGAAGCATTTGCGCCCTTTTGGGCAACAGCGTCCGCTACAGTATTGTAAATCGGCACCTTCTCCTCGAATTTTTGTCCCCCTTTTCCCGGCGTAACACCAGCTACGACATTTGTACCATATTCCAACATTTGATGCGTATGAAACGAGCCCTCTCCACCTGTGATACCTTGAACAACCAAGCGTGTATTTTCATCAACTAGAATACTCAATTTAAAATCTCCATTATGGGATGCACATATTTACCGGCCAACCGCAGCAGCCACTTTCTGTGCCGCTTCGTGAAATGTACGACCAACCTCGAATGAAATGTCTGATTCTTCCAACAGTCTGGCGGCTTCCTCGGCGTTTGTACCCTCCAGACGCACCACAACCGGCACGCCGATATCCATGGTAGAAGCTGCTTCAATCACACCCTTGGCAACACGGTCGCAACGCACGATTCCACCGAAAATATTGATTAGAATACCTTTGACATTTTCATCCGACAAAATGATTTTAAAACCATTTTTGACGGTTTCAGCGCTGGCGCCGCCGCCAACATCCAGAAAATTGGCGGGCTCAGAACCAGCGATATGAATCATATCCATAGTTGCCATGGCCAGTCCGGCACCATTTACCATGCAACCAACTTCGCCATCAAGTTTAATGTAATTCAAATCATACTTAGAGGCTTCGACTTCCAGAGGCTCCTCCTCATCCAAATCTCGCAAATCATAAAAATCTTTGTGGCGGTAAAGCGCATTATCGTCAAAACTAATCTTGGCATCCAGCGCCAGCACCCTACCGTCCCTGGTGACGACAAGCGGATTGATCTCTGCCATCGAGCAATCTGATTCAACATACGCTTTGTACAAAGCCGCGAAAAATTTGAGCGCGTTCTTTACCTGCTCGCCTTGCAAGCCAAGTCCAAAGGCAAGTTTGCGTGCCTGAAACGCTTGCAATCCAACCGAAGGATCAATATATTCTTTAAGAATTTTCTCCGGCGTCTCTGCAGCAACCTTTTCAATTTCAACACCGCCCTCCGTACTCGCCATAAAAACCAGTTGACTTGTCGTGCGGTCAAGCACAATACCAAGATATAGCTCGCGCTCAATCTCCAAACCCTCTTCGACAAGCACCTTCCCAACTTCTTTACCATCCGGGCCGGTCTGGTGGGTCACCAGAGTCATGCCGACAATTTCGGATGCGATGCGTTCCGCTTCTTCGGCACTGTGTGCCAGTTTCACGCCACCACCCTTGCCTCGTCCACCAGCATGGATTTGGGCCTTTATCACCACTGTCCCACCGAGTTCAGTCGCGTATTTTCTCGCTTCTGCAGGTGTATGTGCCAGAAAGCCTTGCGGAACCTCCACACCGAACTTTCGCAACAACTCCTTACCCTGATACTCATGTATTTTCAATTTAAAACCTCCAGGTTGTTTTGTATTACTTGCTGCTTTAACAAGTTACAATTCAATATCGTTATCCAGCCATCTATCTGCATTACCAGGTTTCTGCTGACTAATTCAAGGACACACGCGTCCCTGTTTTTCCCGCAATTGCATCCTGCATGTTGTCAATTGAACTAATCACTACCAGACTGCCTCCGGATTCAAGAAAATTTATCGCTGCCTGAATCTTTGGGCCCATGCTTCCGGCCGGAAACTGGCCATTTTCAAGATGTTCTTTTGCTTCGGCAACGGTTAATGTGTCGAGTTCGACTGCATCAGGTTTTCTGAAATTGAGAGTTACTTTATCAACACCCGTTAACATGTATAGTTCATCTGCTCGAACATCGCGCGCCAGGATGGCTGAAGCAAGATCTTTGTCTATTACAGCATCGACTCCTTCCCAACAACCATCAGCCTCCTTGCACACGGGAATACCACCGCCACCGGCCACAATTAGAATCGTTTGCGCTTCGAGAAGTCGAAGAATCGTATTTTTTTCGACAATTGCCAGAGGTTCCGGAGACGGAACGACCCTGCGATAGCCTCGGCCCGGGTCTTCTTTCACAATCCACCCACGTTCATTTGTGACACGTGCCACATCTTCTTTTTTTAAAATAGGACCTACAAACTTCGTTGGATCAAGGACAGACGGGTCATTTCGATCAACAACTACTTGTGTTAGAATTGTAGCAACGTCTCGCTTGATGCCCGCTAAATGCAGCTTATTCATCATGGTTTGCTGAATCATATATCCCATTCCGCCCTGCAAATCGGCCACAATGATACCTAGAGGCAGTGGTGGGACCAAGTGGCGCGTTTCCTCAACACGAATCAAGGCATTCCCTACTTGCGGCCCATTTCCGTGTGTAATAACAACACGATAACCCCGCCGAATCAGAGCCATTACGCCAACCAAACTCTGCCTGGTGTTTGCGAACTGCTGCGTAATATTCCCTTCTTCAAACTCACGTGTTATCGAGTTTCCACCAAGCGCGACAACGGCCGTTCTCAACTCAGATTTTTGCACATGCACTACCTTAAACCAGCGAGGATATCGGTCAAATCCGGCTTGCCGACCTCTTGCAATTCATACGTAACTCGCACTGCGGGTTTTTCGATATTGATCAATTTCCGCAAATCAATTGGCGTTCCGATAACAACAGCATCACAGTCCACAGAATTGATGGTTGCTTCGAGATCCTTTACCTGCTGCTCACCGTACCCCATTGCCGGCAACAAGGTGCCTATTTTAGGGTATTTTTCAAAAGTACCACGCAATGAGCCCTGCAAATAGGGGCGCGGATCAATTAATTCTGCCGCGCCAAATCGTTTTGCCGCCACAACTGCTGCGCCGAATTTCATTTCCCCATGTGTCAGCGTCGGGCCATCTTCAACCACAAGAACGCGCTTGCCCCGAATCACTTCAGGATCATCAACAAAAATCGGTGAAGCGGCATCAATTATAGCTGCCTCGGGGTTAAGTTTGCGAATATTATCGCGAAGCTGTTCAATGGCCTCCAGCGACGCTGAGGTTTCTTTATTAATTACAACGGCGTCCGCCATTCTCACATTTGTTTCACCGGGGAAATAGCTTAACTCATGCCCCGGACGAAGCGGATCAGCTACTACTATATATATATCAGGTGCAAAAAATGATGTGTCATTGTTGCCGCCGTCCCAAATCACAACATCGGCTTCCTGTTCTGCCTGAAGGAGAATCTCACTATAGTCAATTCCGGCATAAACAACAGTACCGACGGCAAGGTGCGGCTCGTACTCTTCGCGCTCCTCAATGGTACAATTGTGTTTATCGAGGTCAGCATAAGTTTCAAATCGCTGACAACGCTGTTCAACCAAATTTCCATATGGCATGGGATGGCGCACAACAACCAGTTTTTTCCCCATAGCTTTTAAAATCCGGGAAACCTGTCGCGTGGTTTGACTCTTGCCACAGCCAGTTCTTACGGCACAAATTGCAACAATCGGCTTGCGGCTTTTTAACATGGTTCTGCGTGAATTCAGCAGTACGAACGAAGCCCCGGCTGCGTTTACCATAGATGACTTGCTCATCACATATTCATACCCAACATCGCTATATGAGAAGACTACTTCATCAACAGAATGCTCTTTAATCAGACTGAGAATATCTTCTTCAGAATGAACAGGAATTCCATTGGGATAACGCTCACCGGCCAATTCTGGGGGATAAACCCGTCCATCAATGTCAGGAATTTGGGTAGCCGTAAATGCCACAACTTCGTACTGGTTATCGTCGCGATATACAGTATTAAAGTTATGAAAATCTCGTCCAGCCGCCCCCATAATGATTACTTTTATTGGCCGCATAAATCCTCCATATTTGAGTTAATAGTACATTCGAAACCGCTTCAGCCCATTTTTGACGCGTGAATATAGTATAATTTCGTTCAACTTGCAAGCGTTTTCAAGCAACACCTATTGGCAAAATTTGCCGTACCGAGCAGCAATTCTCCATCAACTCATTACAGCTCTATTAATCAAACTTTATTGCAAATATGGTTAATAATTCCCCACATCCACACGATTGATCGCATCGCTAACTACGTAATAAATACAGCAACACTTCCAGCAAAGAATTTGATTTCAATATTGTTCGTAATGTTAACCTTTATGACCCGACTGTATTATTTCGATGAAATTGCACAGTTTTCGGCCATTTGTATGATTTCAAGCCGTATAGAAATTGCGCAGATGCATTTTTGTCAGTGCACATTTTGACCAGTTCAATTAATTGCAACGCCCTACTGCAGGCAGAAAATCATTATTAACTATCTGAAACAAAAAGACATATGTATATAAATAAAAAAGAAATATTCTGCCGGGAATAATTTTCGCAGAGAAATTGACCAATTACGAAACATTGGCACACATGTTGCAAAACGGTACAGCAAGTTTGCAAGATGCAACAGTGGCCCCAACCATGTGAGGCAAATCTATTGGATGGTATCAAGGTAAAAAAATCTGGATTCTTGGCTCAAAAACAATTCTCCGTTTAAATAAAGAAGTCGTCGTAGTTAATAATATCTTTGGAGGTCGCAACCATGGAAAAGGTGGAAAGAAACAACGTCATTCTGTTTGACAGATCACTACTGAACGGTGGCAGGACGCTGGACGAGGCTCTCGAGAGGGAAGGCTTTACGCCGGTTCACCATGACTCCATTCGCAATGCCTTAGAGGTCACCATGACGGAAAAACCATCTGTCATAGTTGTCGATATGGACGAATTCGGAGAAAAAGCCTGGTCTACCTGCCTTGAGCTCAAAGATGATATCGGCACAAAAAGAACAGGCATCATTCTACTTTCATCAAATACTGATGATATGCTGAGAATTAAAGGTTTTGAAATGGGTGCCGATGATTTTGTAGTCAAGCCGTACAACAAACGGGAACTGGCAGCAAGAATCAAGGCAATTAGTCGCAGGCTCTCAGTTACGGAAGGTAAAAAAATCAAAGTAAAAGATATTGAGATAAATTTGGACGAACACAGAGTCAGCAAAGCAGGTAAGCAGATTGACCTTACGTACATTCAATTCAAACTGCTATATTTGCTGGCATCGCGCAGAATGAGCGTATTTTCAAGAAAGGAAATTCTGGAGAAAGTATGGGGTAAAAAAGTCTACGTAACCAACAGAACCGTGGACGTGCACATTAAGCGGCTCCGGGAGAAGCTTGGTGAGTACAAATATCCATCACAGTACATTGAAACCATACACGGAACAGGATATCGTTTCCTCTAAGACTTAAAGATTCCTCCCTCCGGGCCCCTGGTCGCGTTTGACCGGGGGCTTTTTTTTGCCATGCACAACAACCTTTGCCAATCGCTTACAAAAGTACAACTTAGATAACCGGTCTTACAAGCTCAAAGTCTAATGCGTTTTTTGCCGCAGGCAATGCTCAGACATGTATGGCTCGACTTTCCGGTTCAGCCATTGTCAATTATCCGGAACTTCCCAATTTAACCCGCCGTCAATCCTGTTCCACATTCCAGACAAAGCCTTGATAAAATTTCTCATCAAAAAAACCAATTCGGAATGGCGGACTCTCTCGCAACCGGAGCTTTAAAACAAGCCGTGATGTACGCTCCGACACAAGAAGGCCAGCGGGATGTTCTTTGGCAAAAAACACTCGCATCGGAATTGTCACCTTCAATCCTTCAGCCTTTCCATAACTATTTTTTGGTTTCCCAGTTGAAACCGAGGATACAAAAACTTTTCGTTCAGGGGCATAGATCTGACCGTCACCGTTCTCAAGAGTCACAACCAAATTTCGCAGCAAAAAGTCTTTTAATTGCGTCTGTGTCCACGCGGAATAAAAAGGCATACTCAGCTCCAAGCCAAAAGCCAAATACTTTTGATGCAGGCCTTGTAGACGTTTTAGTCTCACCCGGTACTCAGGCTCGCCTAATTCATTTTTTTCGGAAGCAAGTCGCAAATACAGAGCATCAACTTCTGGAAGGAGCCAACGGGCAGAGCTTTCCTCAAGAAAAACACGATCGCCAATTTGTGTCCCTTGCACGCGCTTAAGTAAGCGCTGGAGTTTGTCTTTTGCATCTTCGCCGCCGGGCTGAGGCAGGGTCGCCTCTTTGGTTTGCAGTTCAGACCATCTGATGCCCGGGGGCCTGGTACAGGCAAAACAAAAAAGTACAACCAAACTCCCCAAAACCAAGAATCGGAGCATCTCTCTCCCCTTCAGTTATATAGCGAATCACAATCCGAACAGTGGCCACACCGGCAGTATTCAAACCATAGCCTGCTGCCGTTCCTGCTGGGCGTATTGCAATTGGTATAGTTGATGATATAGGCCGCGTCGCGCCAGCAACTCGTGGTGCGAGCCGATCTCCCGAATCCGGCCTTTATGCAGCACGATAATCCTGTCCGAATTTTGCACAGTCGAAAGTCTGTGCGCAACGACAAGAGAGGTTCTATTTTGCATGAGCCGCTGCAACGCGTCCTGAATGAGCAATTCCGTTTCAGTGTCTACACTCGAGGTTGCTTCATCGAGAATCAGAATGGGCGGATCATGCGCCAGCGCCCGGGCAAATGAAAGTAACTGGCGTTGCCCGACAGACAGGCCTTTGCCGCGTTCAAGAACAGCATGCTCATATTGTTGTGGCAATTTTTCGATAAAATGCTCAGCATGAACATCCCGTGCGGCGTTTCTAACTTGCTCATCAGTTATTTCGCTATCTTCCAGACGAATATTGCGAGCGACACTGCCATCAAAAATAAAAATATCCTGCATCACCATTCCAAAATACCGTCGTAAATCCCGCGGATTGATTTCCTGAATATTAACGCCATCCAGGAAAATCTCACCTCGGCTGGTATCATAATAGCGCAATAGAAGACTGAGCAATGAAGTTTTGCCGGCGCCGGTGGCACCGACAAACGCGACTTTCTCACCAGGGCGCACATGAAACGAAATATCTTCAAGTACAAAGTCATCATTTTTATAGGCGAACCAGACATTGCGAAACTCGATTTCTCCGCGGCAATTCGGCCTGGGGTGCAACCGATTTACGGCCCATGGCTCAGATTTTTCATCCATAATTTTGAAAATTCTCTCGGAAGAGGCCATCGCCGACTGCATAAGATTGTATTTCTCAGAAAGGTCCATTATTGGTCGAAAAAACATATCTGCGTATTGGATGAAGGCAACCAAACCACCGAATGTCAAAGCGCCTTGAATAACACGTCCACCTCCATACCAAACAATGAGTGCAACAGCCAGGGAGCTAATCAGCCGCACTACCGGAAAAAACATGGCGTAATACAAAATCGTCTGCAGATACGAGTCCCGATGCTCGGCATTGAGTCGGTCAAATTTGTTGAAATTTGTCGCCTCACGCCTGAAAAGCTGAACAACGGACATACCACTGACATTTTCCTGCAGGAATGTATTTATACGGGCAATGCGAAGACGAATAACACGATAGATCTCGCGGACGAGTCGCTTGAACAAAAAAGTAGCATAAAAAAGCAGAGGCAGAACTGAAAAAGTAACAAGTGCCAGCTTCCAGTTAAGAAATAGCAAAACGCCCACGATTCCGACTAGTTTAAAAATGTCACCGAAGATGGCAACGGCGCCAGACGAGAGCATCTGGTGCAGACTGGAGACATCCGTGGTCACACGGGTCACAAGGCGCCCGACTGGATTTCTATCGAAGTATGGGATGGGCAGGCTCTGGATGTGCGCAAATATTTGACTCCGCATGTCAAACATGGCCTTTTGCCCGATCCAGTTAACCAGATAAGTTTCGCAAAACTGAAAAATGGCATCAACCATCAATATCAGCAGGTACAGAACACAGATGGTCCGCAGGCCGCCTGCATTTCCCTGGGCGATAAAATTATCGATGCCTAACTTTGTCAAATAAGGCCCGGCTAGCTGTGCAAAAGAAGAAAGCAACAGAACAAGAATAGCCAGAGAAACATAAAATTTATACGGGCGCATGTAAGCGAGCAGACGCCGCATCAAACGGCCGTCATACGCCTTACCCAGCACATCCTCTTCATGAACATTATGACTCAAGGTTCAACCTCCTCTGTCATATCAAAAGACTCAAGCGCTTCTTCGAGTAATTGCTGTTCGTAAAGACGAGCATACAAACCGCCCTTACGCAACAACTCATGATGTGTGCCCGACTCACGAATCTGCCCATCTTCCAAAAACACGATTTGGTCGGCGTCCTTAACTGTGGAAATACGATGAGACACGATGATGCTGGTTCTTTCCCGCATAATATCCCGCAGACGCTTCAGGATGGCTTCCTCCGTGTATGTATCCACAGCGGAAAGAGAATCGTCCAGAAGTAATATCTTGGGATTGGAGATCACGGCTCGTGCGATGGCCGTTCTCTGTTTCTGACCGCCTGAGAGATTAATGCCACGCTCGCCAAGCATCGTTTCAAACCCTTTATGAAAATCATGAATATCTGCGCGCACTTGACTCACCTCGGCAGCATCTTCAACCTGCTCAAGTGATGCTGACTCTACTCCAAATTTTATGTTGGCATGAATCGTATCCGAAAACAGGAAGGTTTCCTGCGGAACATAACCAATACTGCTTCTGAGCACAGCCAGTGGAATTTCCGCAATAGGACGGCCATCAAGAAGAACCTCACCCTCCTGTGTCTCCAACAACCTTGGAATCAGATTAATCAAAGTTGATTTACCGCTGCCGGTCGGCCCCACCAGCGCGAGAGTTGTACCGTGTTTGATGGTCAAATTAATATCTTTGAGAACCTGATTCTCTGCATATGAAAACGAAACCGCTTTGAATTCAATATCCCCACGAATATTTTCCAGCGAGAGGTCGGTATTTTTTCCGTCGTTAATTTCAGGCTCTAAATCGAAGATAAGGTCAAGCCGTGCCATGGAAGCAGCACCTTGCTGAAACAAATTGATAACCCAGCCAAGCGCAATCATCGGCCAGGTCAACATTCCCAGGTAGGCAAAAAACGCCACCAATTCACCCAGTGTCAACGTCTCTGCGATAACTTTTCCACCGCCAAACCACAGAACGATAACATCGCCCAGGCCAACCAGCAAAGCCATAGACGCCATCATCAAGCCACGCGTCTTAGTCATGCTCAAATTCAAATCGATAAATTGGTTATTCAGTTTCTGAAACTGCCTGAGCTCTCCCTGATCCTGAACATACGCCTTGACAACCCTGATCCCCGATAGATTTTCTTGCACTTTTGAAGTAATTGCAGCAAACTGTGTCTGAATTTCTCTATGCGCTTTGTTCAACCGTTGAGCCAGTCGATTTACAA
Source organism: Candidatus Zhuqueibacterota bacterium (assembly GCA_029262005.1). Lineage (GTDB taxonomy): Bacteria > Zhuqueibacterota > Zhuqueibacteria > Oceanimicrobiales > Oceanimicrobiaceae > JAJDAG01. The sequence goes on from JAJDAG010000150.1 coordinate 77,563, forward strand.
TTAGAGCCATCAAGGGAAATGGCAGCAGGGCTAAAAGAGCGAGCTTTGCATCAATATAAATCATCACGCCGAAGTAGACCATACTGAATAGCGTATTCACTGAGTACATAATGGCCGGTCCGGTGACTTGACGCACAGCCTCTAGATCATTGGTTGCCCGCGCCATTAAATCCCCAGTCTTGAACTCCCGATAGAAAGATTGCGACATTTTTTGAAGATGGGCGAAAAAATCATTCCGCAAATCATATTCAATATGGCGTGAAACGCCGATCATGGTCTTCCGCATCAGGAATCGAAAGGCACCCTCAACCAAGGCAACAGCTACAATCAACGAAGCATATTTCAGCAAAACTGCATTGTTGATTTCAGTTTTAAGGTCGTCGATAGCGTGCTTGAGCACCCAGGGAGCGAGCAAGGCCACGAGGTTTGTCATGACAATAAACCAGCAGCCAAGCAACATGGTTTTCTTGTGGCGGAAGAAGTATTTTTTTAGTCTCTTAAACTTTTGAAACACGGAATTCCCTGGTACTTATATTCAGCAAAAGGCGTATTGCAAAGACAGTTGCAAATCCCTTACTATTGAATTTGGCCTTATTGCCTGGTCTGTCCTGTATCGAACAAAAAGCGTAAGGTGCAAATTTAAATTTCGAATCTTTGATTCAGCGTCATGATGTTTCGGCTTGCCCGGCTCACCAGGCGCTATTTCTTCTTGTCACCAAACAATTTTGAATGGGTCTCAATAAAGCCCAGGAGTTCGTTCTGCACCTTATCTCGATCATAGTCTACTGTTATAATGTGATATGATTCCGTCAGTTCAACAAGGCGTTTGTCTTGTGATGAAACCTCATCGTAAATTATTTGCGCGTTTTCAAAATCAACCGTGTGGTCATTGCGCGAGTGCATAATTAATAACGGTTGCACAATTTCAGGCAAGTCGGTTCGCATGTGGGTAAGCAACTGAAATAACTGATCAACAGCATAATACGGGTAGCGCCGATAACTCCCAAGCTCAGCCTTTGCGCTCAAATCATGCACATCTTCGCCACCCCTTTTCACCCTAAAGCGCTTTACTGACTTAATTAATCGCACTGCCCTAACTTGCCAATTCGGATAATGTATAGGGGCGGCAAGAGAAACCACACCCCGAACCGGTCGGTGTGCTGCAAGGTGAAGCGCCAGCGTGCCTCCCATGGACATGCCGCAAACAAAGACTTCCTCGCACTCGGCAGCCAGCCTTGCGTGCGCTTGTTTGACGCATTCAAACCAGTCGCGCCAAGTGTAATTAAATAAATCGGCGGAATGTGTACCGTGGCCCGGCAATGTTGGGATAGAAAAAGTCAAATTATGTTCAGCAAGAAATTTCCCGAGGGCGATAACTTCAGTGTGACTTGCAGTAAATCCGTGCAGGAGCAGACAGCCTGTGGGGCCTTTTTTTACAAAATAATGTTCGGACATACAGGGCTGATCAAATTTTCGAACAATTTATAAAGGCTGGTGGCCCGGGGGTGTCTCCCACTGTAGAATACCCCGACCAGCGAGCGAGTACCTGGCGGGCGCCAGTTTAGAAAATACCCATTGCCCTTGGTTGCCACCAGCCTTAATTCCCCGTTTCGAGCTTTGCAAAAAAAATCGGCCTTACCAAAGACTTTGCTGAATTGCAATATACATGTTATTTTTGAAGAGATCAAGTTAAAATATTAATCTCCCACCAGTTATTTGTCTCGCTCTAAGTCGTTTTCTCTAGGCAACAAATTGTTTTTACGAGATTAGAGGACTCGACAGAATACTCTAACTTTATGCTTTTACTGCTGCACTTTTTTGCCAAATAAATCACAATAAGCCATCATAACTCAATCCGGGCACCTCACAGGTTCATTAAAGGCGTCATTGCGGTTCCTGCATCTTCGGCACCGTGGCACCTTGTCGCGCCGTAAAAGTTTCCCGGGCCTGCTGCATGACATCCGCAGTGACAACCGACAACTGATTCTCACGGGCAAAATGTTCGACACCCTTCACCACCATGCCGCGGGCAAAAGAAGGGATGGCAAGCAAACGCCTCTGCGCTTCCTCATCCCAGGCCAACTCATATTTAACTTCAGTGCCAAAAGTCTCTTCCTCAGCAAGAATAATTTCTTTGCCACCAAATTCTCCCGGTGTGTAGGTGCAGGAGGAATCCTCGGCCATATAATTTTGTGTCTCAGCGTAAGCCCGCGCCCGGCAACCGCTGCAAAGCGACTTGAATTCACACTCACCACAACGACCTTCGAGAAGTGAACGGTTCCGCAATTCGTTGAGCAAGGGTGCCTCTTGCCAAATTCTGGCAAACGTCCCTTCCAAGAGATTGCCAACGCCAATTGGCATATAAGGACACGGTGTCACTTCTCCATTCGGATCAATCTGACAATAATGCGTTGCTGCGGGGCAGCCGCCTGAATAGGTCTTTAAAAATGGTGAATTGGGGTTGGCCTCGTAAATAATGCGCTTGTACTGAGGTGTGCATTTTGCGCTGATGAGCATGCGGCCGATATAATCTTTCTGCAATTCGTAGAGGTGACGTAAAGCACTTTCATAGCGTTCGGCAGACACATCCGTAATCCCTTGACCGCGGCCGGTACACACAAGAAAATACAAATTGAAAAATTTGGAACCCAATTCGTGCGTCAAAGCAGCGATATCTGCAATTTCATCGTAGTTCCATGTCATCACCGAAGTCTGGATGACAAACTCCAGCCCGGCCTTGCGCAGCGCTTTGGTACTGTTTATGGCGCTTTGCCATGAGCCGGGAACAGCCGTAAAATCATCATGTTGCTCAGCCCGGCTGGAATGCAGACTGATGCTAACCCCCTTCACACCGGCGTCAACCATTTGCTGGGCATTCTCTTGATTGACCGTGGTGCCATTGGTAGCAAAAACAACAAAAAAGTCGCGATCTGCCGCAAAGCGAGCCACCTCAAAAATATCCGGCCGCAGCAGCGGTTCGCCGCCGGTCAAAATCAACAGCGCGTTCGGATTGATTTCTGAAATTTGTTCAATAATGTTGAAACAGTTCTGCGTGGTCAGCTCGTCAACTTTTCGGCCGGCACGGAAATCTGCATCGAGATAGCAATGCTCACAATTTAAATTACAGCGCTTTGTGACATTCCAGGAGATGGTGTGAGTTTGGTAATTCATGCGGTTTTACCGGCGGCAAGAATAAGATATTTTGCCGACTTTAACGGCTTTTAGTTGAATTTTTAAACAAAAAGTGCGCGTAACTCCACGTATCCCGGCACTGTTCTCAGAATAAGTGCGGAGGCAATATTTTATCACATGCCGGACTCTTTGCGCGCGGCCATCATTATTTCCGCAGTGATTGTCGTATGACCATTGGCGGCGGCATATTTTTCAACACTTTTACGCGCTACTTCACGAACAAAACCGGGGACACGTTGCAAGCGTTCTTCCGCTTCAGCTGTCCAGGTCACGGTAGTCTCGGGCTGGTTTTCATATTGGCTTGGGGTAACTTCAGAGTGAAATTCACCTGAACGCTCCCAGACGTTTTTGGCTTTGTCCACCGCTGCACCGGTCACCTTGTCAATTTTCATCTCACGAGCGCAACGTTCAACTTCAAGCGCCACCATGCCACGGATAAAATCAGGAATGCGGTTGATGCGCTCAAGCGCCTCAGGTTCCCACTCCATTTGCATGGACCGTTTTTCAGAACCCGATGCCCATTCTTTGTATTTTTCTTCAACCAACTCCGGCGTAACAGTAGTCGCGCTTGTGCGTTGGGCAAAAGCGCTAATCCTTTCCCGCGTCATCTCACGCATGAAGCCTTCGGGTACTTTTAACAGACGCGCCTCTGCAGCTTCGGTCCAGACAACCGTCTTAGCACCGTGCGTTGCTGCTGATTGACTGGTCTGATGCGCTGAACTTTCCGGCAACTTTGATTCTATTGTTTCCGCTGACGTGCCCGAGCCCTCTTCAATGGCTTGCATTACCAGCTCCCGAGTAATGGTGGGCAGCTTACGCACACGGGCTTCCTTCTCAATTTGGGCTTTGGCACGACGGCGTGGATAGCCGGATGGTACAGAGTCCAACGCCTGCCTGGCCTCGCTTGTCCAGGCCAACTGTACGCCATCAAATGTGGTTTCCGACTCCAGCGCGCCTTCGGTTTGTGCTTTCGACTGGATTGCAGCTTTGTCCAGCTTTGTAAATGCTTCACCTGCCGCTTCGCAAACAACGCATTTAACCGGCTGCTGACCTCTTACTGTGTGACCACAATTATCGCAGACAAAAACCGCTTCTTCAGCCAGTTTTTTCTCCGCAACCTTTACAGCCAAACCCATTGCCGCCGCTGCACCGGGTGGTAAAATATCGCCCATGGACTGCTCTATGACGCCCGAAGTGATAACTGAATGCCCGCGTTCCATTGCCCAGCGTAAAACAGCATTGCGGGCGACACCACGCACAAAATCAGGCACCTGCTCCATGCGCTGTATCGCCTCATCGGTCCAGTGAATAGATTCCTGCGCCTTAATATCAACGGGTGGTACACATTTGCCACTGGTCAAAAGCACATGACAAGGCGCCATACGCATGAGGTTTTCGGAGTTGCTGCCAATATCCATGTCCTGCTCGCTGTGAATGCCGATCCGCCCACAAATGAGCAGCCAGGCATTTTTCTTGATAACGTGCTGGTGGATTTTTTCAAACGGTTTACCCGGCAAAAGTGTGGTCTCCAGCACCATGCCCTCGGCATCTGCCAGCTTTTTGCCCACTTCCAGGTGTGACTGATAAATTTTCGCAAGCCCGGTATCTATGACCTCCTCGTGCATCTCTTCCTGCTCTTTGAACTTAAAAACCTGAGCTGCTTCATCGGAAAGTACCTCGGCAATGCTGTGGAAAATACTGTAATGTAAGTAAGGATCAAATACGGCAACGGCTTGCAGCGGTTTGTTGAACTGCCTGGCCAGAAACATACCGATATTGAGGCCATGAAACGACTGCGGACTGCCATCAAGAGCAACAATAATCGGACGGCCGGTTGAATGGCCGTTGGTCTGTTCCTGCCACGGCTGCACCTCTTTTACAATGAGCGTATCCACAGCAATGCGGCGTACCACCCGCTCGGTGACACTGCCGATCAAACTGCCTTTTACGGCACCCTGACCGTGCGCGCCCATGACCACCAAATCATAGTCACTCTCATTGACATCCTTGACGATTTCCGCATAATTGCGGCCATCGAATGTTTTTTGCTCAAAGGGTAGCCCGGCCTCTTTACAGCGTTCTTGCATTACGTCCAGGTAAGAGTTGCTGATGAGTTTCAACCCTTTTTCAATGAGCGTGTCATGTGTTCGCCGCTGTTTTTCCAACTCTGTTTCCACGCGATATTTATCAGGCAGCGTAAACTCCATCTGCTTGAAACGCATGTCATGCATTTTACCGGCATATACATGATTTCCAACCAAATTCGCGCCTGTTGCTTGAGCCAGCGCCATGGAAAAATCAATGCAAGAATCAGAATGCTGTGAATTGTCCAAAGGGACGTAGATTTTTTTGTACATTACTATTTTCCTGTGTATGCAACAAATGGAAGGTAACTGTATTCAGCCTTAAAGGCGCAAAGGACAAAACTCCAAACAACTATATACCAGGTAATACCAGGTGCCTTTGAGTCCTCCGGGGCATCCACGAAAGCATCACCGCATGCGTTTTCCTGCTTTTCCGCGAATTGGTGCTTTGTCGTAAACCTCGCTCACCCACATAACATAGCCAACACTGTAATCCGGGTGTTGAATGTGGAAACTATCGTGTTCAAAAAGCATCCGTGCCAAGAATATAAATTGAAAATTGAGATCCTTGGAATCGACAATTTCGGCAACGCCGTTTATCTGAAAGCTTTTGTAATTCGGCCCCGGACTTGTGAATTGTAAACTGACAAGCGGGTTGACTTCTATGTTCTGAAAAGAATTGCCACGGAAGATCTCCAGCATTCCCAATTTGTTCATGGCGATATGATCGCTGCTATAAAATTTTTGAATCGCCTTGACCCGGTCTTGCTTGCTTTCTTTCCACTTTTCTCCCTCTTTTCCCTCAAGTAATTCAGAGAACAGATCACAATACGACTGCAAGTATTCATCCTTAGGTAGCAGCCCCACACCTTTGGTTGAAGTATGGAACGGAAAAGCGCCCTCCCGGTTTACGGTTGTCATGACCGGCAGGTGGGACGCGAAACTGGGAACGATATCCTTGCGGGCAATATCCTGAAAAATCGCACTGCGATCTTCGAGCTGCCACTGCAAAAATTCCGTTGTAAAATCACGAACCGGATACTCACAGCTACCGTTGCCGTTCAAAGAGTCAATATAGATGCTACCATCATTTTTTTTAAGCTGCATTAATTATCTCCAATGTTGGGTTCCCAAGCAAAGAACAATCCAACAAATTCTTTTATCAAAATTTGACTGGGTTCAAGTGAAGTGCGGATTAGAAAAAAACATGAGGGAAAATAAATCAATTGAATCAATAATACAACAGTTTTATCATTGTACTGGATTTGATTAGCTATGCAACGCTCAAACAAACCCATTTTTTAAAGAGAAAGACTCGGGTTTTTCGTGGCCTGTTGAATCTTGTTTGCCAGTGCCAGGGGTGTTTCGCCGTAATTATTCAACCCCTGATATTGGCGTGAAACGCTTAAGCATTGCGATTTTAATTGAATCAAAGCAAAACTAAAGTTTTGCACGCCGATAAATTCTCACACCTGAATAGGTACGTTTCACCTATAAACCGGATTGTGTCGGGGGCGCTGAGCATATTGCTACGCACCAGAATCCATGCCCAAAACAGCCGTCTGCCCCACGCCTTCGCTCTTCGCCACATTAGCAGATGGCCGGCGCACACGCCTGATTAGCCACAATTCGAAAAGGGCCGCAAGCAAAACACCCAGAAGTCCATATAAATATGCTGAATAAGGTGTTGGAGAGTCCAGGGTCACATAACCCCAGGCTGAAAGACCCATAATTTTATCCGTCTCACCACGAGCCCCATCCCAGGCTTGAACAGCTAATGGAATCAATTTACCACTCTCAAACTGAATATCATTCGTTTTGTCCGCCGTTGTTAATGAACGCCGAATCACTGCACGCCAGGTCCCATTCTGCCAGTCACTTGCAGATACCGTGGTCTGGCTTGAGTCCGGCTGTGGTTGCAATGCATTTTTGTAGCCGGAACCGTTGAGTTCAAGCACTGCGCTTTGATGCTCCCCGGACTCAGCCCGGTCAGCATGCCACTTCCACAAATTGACTTTCTTTCCGGCCTGCCCCCAAAAAAAGTGTGGTTTCTCCGGGCCGGTTGGCAGCTTTACCGGAAATTGCAGACTGATGGCATCCCGCAATTTCTTTTCTTCATACAGATGACTGGCAGGGACATAAGTATCTGCCATCAACGCTTCCAGATCAACTTCCGAGTCGTCATGTGTTACATTTTTGGTGCGGTCATCCCATTCAACTAAAAAGGCAATTTCATCGGAATTGTATATTGCCCGTAAGTAAATGGTTGTAATAGAATTATTCTGCCAGCGCGGTTTTGTGATGATCTGTCCGGCCAGTGGAATTGCCAGGCCTTGAGTTTGCTGCCATGCGGCATCATCGGCTGAAGTTGGCAGTGCGCCATCAATCAACTTTGCCACAAGCACAACTTCGCTGCCTGCAACTACTTCTCTGGCAACACTCTTCACATAATGAGCCAATTTCCAGCGCTCTTCTTCATTCAAATTCAGAGCAAATGTAGGCATGGGCGTGCCATTTACACCTGTGGTAAATCGCATATAAATATCGCGGGCACGATTACCCCCTTTAAATTTCCAGGATTCCGCGTAATTAAACGGATAAACTTTGTAACCCCAGTCATTCATGAGTGTGCTCGAAGAACTGCCATCTCCCCTGCCATGTTCACCATGGCACTCGGCACATTTCATCTTCTCATAGAGCGCTCTTCCTTCTGCAACAACCGCCTCTGAAGCGGAAATTTCATCCCCAATTTCGATGACCACCGGCTCTATACCTTCAAAAAAATCAGCGCCAAAGCTTTTGACATATTGAATAACTTGCCAGCGTTCATCCTCAGAGAGGAGAGAACCCCATTCCGGCATGGCAGTTCCCGGAATGCCTCGCGAAATAGTTCGGTACAAATCGCTGTCAAGCGGTGGATCGCCGTCCTGTGTTGTCCGAAACTTGAAAACGCCAAACTGAAAATCACGTGGACGCGGAAATAGATAATCTGCTACCGGGCCGCCGCCATCGCCTTCTTCTCCATGACAAAAAGAGCAACGCTCCGTGTAAATCTCTTTGCCTTTTGCCAGGTTCTCCTCGGACTCCGGAAGCCGTGTTCCAGGAATATCGACTTCCTGCTGACTATAAAGAAAAAGCGGCTGAAGAAAAATAAGAAGCAGTACCAGACTAAGAATGTGCCGACCGGCGCCCAGACTCGTTTCCATGATATTTGCATACGCTTGTTTCATGCCCTACTCCAATTTTTCCGGTTTACGTGGGTCAACCCCGGCTGTTTGATATTCAGCCAGAATAATTTTCCAGATTTCTTCGTCGGTGAGGTCGTCACCCCAGACCGGCATGGCCGAGTCCCACGGACTGGCCTCTCTCGGCAAGCCCGGTGCTCCGGTTTTAATGCGCCAAAATGCATAAGATTCAACCACCGTAGCAATGGTACCCGGATCTGTAAAGTTAGCCGGTTTCAAACGAAATGCACGCGCCATGGGGCCATCACCGGCAGCTTTGGTGCCGTGGCAGGGTCGGCAGTTTTTTTGATACAAGACCCGGCCTTCCAAAGTCGCCTGCTCTAGCTCTTCTACCGAGGCTTCTCTAAAGGGATTTTTCAGCTTTTCATAAGTTTGAGGAATCGTCGGATGCTGGATACGCAATGACGTTGGCGCACTCAAGCTTGGAGACGACTGGTTAAATACATACCAGCCAACCAGAAGTGGAAACGCGACCAAAATCGCCATGCGAACATGATTATGTGTTTTGTCGTCCGGCCCCTCCTTCTGTTCCCTACCCCGCAACATTTCAACCAACGGTTCTTTGAATTCTTGAAACTTCGTTTCGTCACTGGCAACATAGACCAAAGTACCGATGCCGGCAAGAACAAGATACATAAACATTAAAGTACCGGGCACGGGCAGTGGATTCTCACTACCAGCGATCCACTGCGATAAATATGGGAAAAACAACTCAAGAAAAAGTGCAATGCCGATGATGGTTATCAAAGACTTATAAAAAATATTCATCCCCGGCTTCTTCTGTTTCTGCATGAGCAATCCTCATTCAAGTGGCAGAGTAAATATTTATGGTGCAGCGGCAACTTCTGCTGTCGGCGCCTCACCATTCAATGTTAAAAGGTAGGCGAGAATGTCATGCAGAAGTTGCACAGACATGAGTTCCGAAAAATTGCTCGGCATCACTGAAGTAGGCTGCGGCACACGTTTTTCGATATCGTTTTTCTTAACGTAGAGGGTTTCCGGTAATGAAGTGACGAGCATAAGTTGCTCGTCATTTTCTTCTTTGGCAAGGCCTGCAATAAAGGTGCCCTTTTTTGTAATAACAAGCTCTGACTCGTAACCGCTGGCAATCACTGCACTCGGAGATAAAATGGATTCCAGAATATACTGCGGCCCGCGGGTAGCCGCAATCATGGTGAGACTTGGCCCAACCTGCCCCCCCGTCTCCTGCCCGTTCTCATCGATTGCAATGTGGCATCTTACACAACCAGCCGGGCCGGTGACATCATAAAACCAGTGTCTTCCGGCCTCCCAATCTCCCGCTAAATATGGTTTGAAAGGCTCTGGAGCAGCCGAAGCCGCAGCCAACATCTTTGCCGGCAACTTAATTCCGGCCGGGTCCGGTTCGCCACCCTGAGATTGAAGGTAGGTAATCACGGCCATGATTTCTTCAGCCTGCAATGAAATAGGAGGCATAAAAACCAAAGGCATTTCATTCTTAAAACCCTCAACAACGTAGGCGCCGGGCGTGGCAAGCGTTTCCACCAGATAATCCGTTCCTGTAAATTTTCGGCCGGTTTCAGCAGAACGTTGGGCAGCGCGCTCTTCAGTTCGAACGCCTATTACAGGGCCTTGATTGCTGTCGCCAAGGTTCGGACACCGAATGGCGCTGCCTCTGCCGCCGATACTGTGGCAGGTAAAGCATTTCCCTTTTCCCCAGAAGATGGCTTCGCCTGCTTCAGGGCTAACGCCGGTGACAGCACTACCGCCACTGCTGTCGCCGCCGGATATTTCCGTTAAAAAGTGCGTTATGTAGACAAATACCAAAATCAGGCAAATGGCAAATACTGAGACTCGCAGAAAACCGGATTTCATGATATTGCCCCCTTCCTCTCTTTGCTACCCAGGCCGGTGCCAAGCCAGAAGACAAAACTGATCATTCCAAGGAAAATTATAGCAATTAGGCCGACGACTTGTCCCATGTAAGCCATGCTGGGGGTAAAGGCGCTGGCCGACGTGTCCCGCAGAATGCCGTAAACATGCCAGTCTTCGCGAAGTCCGGAGCGGATAAAACCCATCAGTGCAATCAGAAGCACAGTCGAAACACAAATCAGCACCAAAATATATTGCGAGGCCGTGGTCATTCGTCCCCAGGCGATGCCGCCAATCTCTTTGGCTTTGCGGAAAAGAAAAATATCGATTGCGCTCACAAAAATCAGACATGAGAGCAGCATCATGAACTGCGATACCGCTATGTTTCGCAAGAATGCATTTGCCTGAGTCATGATCACGTAACCATAAACACCGAGACAGAAGACGCCGGAAAAAACGGTCATGCCCATACAAATATATTGAGCTAACTCACCCCTGTCCTTGTAGGTCAGGAAAAGTCCAACCACGACCACCGCCATTTGCACAACCAGAAGAATCGCCGGAAACATAAAGTATTGCCGTTTTTCTTCCCCTAAATCCATGCTCTCCGGCTCCAGTGTAAACAGGAACTCAGCATACCAGAAAAGCATTCCAAGGCAAATGACGGCAACCGCTGCCAGGACAATTTTCGCCTGGTTGCCTTGCTGAGAAAATTTCCAAAGCTCGCCTTTGTTGGCGCGGCGATACAAAAGAAAACTAAAAAAGGTAGAAATAATAATGAAGTTGACGGCGGCATTCTTGGCTGACATCAAGCCGAGGTATTTCAGCACCGGGTGATACTGACCGCCCATAACAATCTGTTCCTCAGGGCTGAGCGGTAAATTATGCGGCGTCAGCCACACAGCAAAACAAAGCAGCAGAACAAAATTGATGTACTTAATATAGCCCTGATAGCGTTCAGCCCCCGGGATGCGCTGCATGCCCGACCAGAGATAAAAATTGGCGCCGATGAACAACATGCCAATCAGGATAGCCTGCACAATGAATGTCCAGGAAAAGGCGCCGCCCATCATATTGTTGCCCATAACCGAACTGAAACTGTAAATTTCCCGGCCCAGATAATAGCCGGCAAAAGGCAGAAAAATCAAAGACGCAATGGCGACAAAATTACCGACATATCCCATCCAGTCGTAATGCGCTTTTTCATCCGGATCATCCGTACCCAAAAACTTGACAGCGGCATAAGCAGCGGCCACCACACCGCCGAAAGTGATATTGGCAAGGAAGCGGTGAATATTCAGTGGATTCCACAGCGGATTAAAAAAGGCCTCCCAATGACTTAAAACATTACCAGACTGCGGATCAACGCCGGAAGGACTCATCATGAAGGACGCCCAGGAATTGGCAATTACCATGATCATGATGCCGAAAATATTCATGATCACACCCAGAGTGATATGCCACCCCTTGTGATTTTTCATCCGCTCCCAGGAGTAGTAGTAAAGATACAGCGCAAACGCTTCACCAAAAAACATGAGAGCATAAATATAGAAGGACTGGTGGAAAACCCCGCCAAGGTATTTCATAAAGGTTGGGTACAAGCCAATTAGCACAAATGCCTGCAAGCCACCAAGCGCAGCAGTGGTTGCAAAAGCAGCAGAAAGCAATGTCGTGAATTCATGTGCCAGCTTATCGTAACGCAGGTCACCGGTCTTGACGGCAACAACTTCCAGAATCACGGCAAAAAGTGGAACACCCAGAACAAAGGCGCCAAACATAAGATGCAGTTCAGCCACTATCCAGACGACAACCCGGGAGTCCATGCCCCAGACCGTACGATAATCTTCTGATAACGGATCTGTGCCCACAACAGCAGAAGTATCGGCAACAGCCTCTTCCTGCAACATGCCGGCCCGTGAAGGGTGCGCATTCGCTGATTGCGCAACAACAGGTAAAATAAGCAAAAAACACAATGCGATGAGCACAGCAAAATTAAGAGCTTTGTTGCGCCTGAATCGTCTTAAACAGTTCATATTACTCCAATTCCTGTATTGGTGTAAACGGATCCGCTTTGTAAATCCGCAGCGAGTCTCCATTTATATGCAGCATCCGGCTTAGGTCTGAACGCTTGTGTTTGCACGCCTCACGCCAAACCATTACTCTGACGGAGCCGCAAAAAAATCTGTGCAGTTTTAGAAAGGCTGTGGAACCAGTCCTTTCAGTTTTCCTTGGTAATTGACAACAAAGACGAAAGGAGGCAAAGCAGCAGATAACAATCAGAATGCTCCCGGCACATCAATCAAACTCATGTCGGACGCACTCTGATTGCCATCTACCACGCCGCTCAAGTGGCTTTTTTTGATAACGATTTTAACGTTTTGATTAAAAATCAAAATTGAGCGTTGCAGCCTGACCGGCCTTTAAGGTAATTTCGGATTCTTTGACGCCCAGGGTTGGGTGCCATGCTTTAACTTTGTATGAGCCTGCTGGAATATCGCCAATTTGAAATCCACCGTTTTCATCAACTAGAGCGTAGTAGGGATTGTCCGGGACAAAAATCCAGGCATGCATAAAATTATGGGCATCACATTCCACTTTCACCGTATTTCCTCTTCTGGTGCGCATTGGCTTGGTGAATTCGAAACCCTTTTCAGGTTGGCCGACATTGAACATGGTTCTTCGACCGCGCCCGATCATTTCATAGGTATGAATATTGTGGAGCGTAGGATCGCTGTTGAGGATCGTTAAATTTTCGCCTTTTGGAACAGCAGAGAAAGCCGGCATAAAGCGGCAGCCTTCCTGATTCATTTTGTAACCGCCCTCAGGCTTTGCCCAGGCTTTGCCCTGCGTCATTTTCTCAAAGTAAACAGCCACATTCTGCAAACCGTTGCCACCCTTGGACGTCACAACCCACTGTACGCCCCTGCTTCCAGTGCCACAAATATCGTTATCTTTGGAAATAGCTATCTTTTGCTCGGCAGGAACATCGCCTTTAAGAGTAGCGCTTCCCTTAATAGATGCACCATTCTCAACTGTTACAACTGAATATGTTCCTGGTTTGGACAAGCCCAGCATCGATACCGACAAAACCAGTAACGCTCCAAATTTGAAAAAGCTATTTTGCATCTTGCTCTCCTCCCTTTCTTCTGTTTGGGGTGTGTTTATATGGTGATGACTTGAGGTGAATTTACACAACATTAGCCGTTGAACGCCCCAACGACTCTTCGACAATTTCAGAGAAATGAACTATGGCTTATGTCGAATATATTAAGATACATTCAAAAACCATCGATTGCAACCCAAAAAATACACTTTCATCCCAATTGACTTTTTTCGACAAAATCACTTTCAGATTCATCGTTAACAAAGCAGTGCAACCGTTGAGTTGGATTTGATATGTTGCGAAAGCAAAACTCATACCATGTGTATACCATGCTGCAACTGACAACGCATTGCGCAATATAAACAAAGGCTTGCCACTAATGGCAATGACACTTTCTGCAGCAGAACAAGCTAAACAGGCTACCGGGAATCAGGAAGTCATACCGAAATATGGCAACTACAAGTTCAGAGCCCACCACATCACTGACGCTGCCGATATTTTTTCATCTTTTCATCAAAAGTCGAACGGGCAATCTTCAAGCGGCGCACAGCCTCGGCCTTGTTGCCGCCCACTTCCTGCAAAACCCAGAGGATATGACGACGTTCCAACTCAGCCAAACTCCAATCAGAACCCGTACTTGCCACAAACATGCTTTGAGCCGCTTGTGGCAGTAACTGGCCAGGAAGGTGTTCCGGCGTTATCCAGGTTTCATCACAAAGGATCACAGCTCTTTCCACAATGTTACTCAGCTCGCGCACATTTCCAGGCCAGTGATAGTGCTTTATGATTTTTATTGCTTCGTCTGTGAACCCGACTATCTCTTTTTTCAGCTCAGTTACAGACTTTTTCAGGAAATGCTCGGCAAACAGCAAAATATCCCCTTGCCGTTCCCGCAGTGCAGGCAGTTCAATGATAAAAGCACTTAATCTGTAAAACAGATCTTCGCGAAAAGTCCCCTCCTCCACAAGCGTCGCTATTTTCCGGTTTGATGCAGCAATAATCCGCACATCAACTCGTATGTCCTTTGTGCCGCCAAGTCGTTTAAATGGATGCCCTTCAAGGATTCTCAGGAGCTTAGGTTGCATGTTTTGTTGCATCTCAGATATTTCATCCAGGAAAAGCGTGCCTTCATTTGCAAGCTCAAACAATCCCAATTTACGTTGCGCGGCGCCGGTGAATGCCCCTTTTTCATAACCAAACAGTTCGCTTTCCAGCAGATGCTCCGGCAATGCGCTACAATTGATCTTGACGAGCGGCATGCCCTTGCGCTCGCTGGCCAAATGAATGGCATTGGCCGTCAACTCCTTGCCTGTGCCGCTTTCGCCAAGGATGAGCACCGGCGTGTTCATGGCCATACCAACCCTGGAAATCATGGATTTCGTTTTCAGAATGGCGTCACTCGTGCCGAGCATTTCAGGAAAATCATCTTGTGGCATTTTTTGTTGCAAACGTTGAACTTCACTCTTTAAGGCCCCAATTTGAAGTGCTTTGTCAAGGGTTTGCCGAAGTTCCGCTACTTCAAACGGTTTGGTGACATAATCAAAGGCGCCGTTTTTGATTGTCTCAACCGCAGACTTTAAGTCCGGGAAAGCCGTCATCATAATAACCGCCATCTCCTCATCAATTTGCCGGATTCGTTCGAGAATGTCCAGTCCATTTGCATCGGGAAGTCGCATATCGAGCAGCACGGCATCGATCCTGTGGCAGGAGAACAAAGTCATCCCCTCTTCACCATTCTCAGCCAGCAGTGGTTTGAAGTTATTTTGCCGGCAAAAGTTTGCCAACGACTTTCGCATGAGTGAATCATCTTCGATAATTAATATGGTTATGCTCATGAATTCCCGTTTATTTTAATATGGGTTGTTTTGCTTGATTTGTTGAAGACATGGCAAAAAGAACTTTCGCTCCCGCGCAACTGTTCGAGGCCGCTAAAACCCGAATGCTATCTGAAATCGTGCTAAGCAGGCAAGAAAATTAAAAACTCCGTACCTTGCCCATAGCTGCTTTTAACATGAATTTCTCCGCCATGTTCTCTGATGATTTGCTGTGCAATCGCCAAGCCCAGGCCACTACCATTCGGTTTGTCAGAAAAAAACGGCTCAAAAATATGAGGAATCTTGTCTTCTTCAATGCCGGTACCTGTATCGCAGATGACGAGTTGCTGCCCGGCCACCGGCGTGTCAGCCTCGCTGCCGGTAAGGGTTATGGTGCCGCCATCAGGCAACGCTTCAAAAGCATTTACACAGATGTTAAGCAGCGCCTGCTGCAGTTGGATGGAATCAAGCATTATCTCAGGCAGTGTTTCCAGGTTTCTGGCAAAAATTTTCACACTGCGGCGCTCTGCATCTTTCTCAACAAGCAGCAGAACATGTTTGACTGCATCCACCATCTTACACAACTCACGGGTCAAAGGTCGCGGCCGCGCGTATTTCGAAAATGTCTGAAGAAACTCGCGTAAATGGTCAATCTTATTCTCAATCTCAACGAAATAACTTTTGTTTTCTGCATCGATCATTTCACCCTCGAGCACTTGCACAGTCGTTTTCATCGCTGCCAAGGGCTTGGCCACTTCGTGAATTACGCCCGCCGCCATTTGCACTTGCGACGCGAGGCTCTTTTTCTCCGCGCTTTGTTTCTCCAGAGCACGTTCCTTAAGCACTGAATCGGTAATATCCAGGTGCATTTCCAGACGCTGGTTCGCCTCGCCATTTAAATCAACCACGGGCGTCGATACCACCTGATAGATGCGCTCCCGTCCGTCTGCATCGGCCCGACTAACCACAACATCACGGCTCATCTGTCCGGAAAAAGCAGCGCCATTTTGATTCTCCAAAAGGTTGGCACTTTCATCATTAAACAATTTGTGGCGCGCCTCACCAAGTACAAAACCCTGTCCGTTGCAGCGTTCGGCGAGTATTTTATTAACCCAAATCACGCTTAAATCCTGGTCGATAAGACAAAGCTCTGCACCAATGCTGCTGACGATGTCATCCAGCTTTTGTTTTTCAATTCGCAGGCGCGCCTCGGAAATGGTCAACGCAGTTGTGCGCCGCACAACCTCATTCTGCAACTCTTCGTTCCAGCTCTTGAGTTTGGCCCGGGTTTTCCCCAAACGCCTGGCCATGGTGTTGAAGTGGCCCGAAAGGTCCTCCAATTCATCGTTTGTTTCAATTTTAATGCGGCGTTCAAAATTGCCGCGTGCAATCAAGTCTGCGCCATGGGTCAACTTCAGAATAGGACGAACAAACTGCCGGGCGGCAAGCATAGCAAGAAAACAAACTGCGGCGGCAATAAGTAATAGCAGGCCGAGGAAAACCGTTTTCAACCTGATAACCGATGCCAACACGACTTTCTTCGGGACGACCATCAGCAACACCCAGGACTGCGCGGAACCCATTGAACCGCATATACTGGCATGGGCAAGAATGCGCTCCGGCGTGTGCGTTAAACCACTGCTGCTGCTCAGGACGGCTTGCACCACATTGGCCGGATAGTCATCATGCAGACTGCGGTTGCGGAAATAGTCAAAACCGGTCGTATGGAAAGACTGATAAAGATAAAGACCCTGTTTATTCGTCAAATAGGAAACTGATTCTTCGGGGACACCGCCCATTATATCAAAAATTGCTTCTGCAAAAATATTGATGATGAGCAAACCACGCTTGACGCCGTCACCATCTGTAACCGGGGTGCCATAGCGGAAGACCGGTCTCAACGGCACCTCAACGATGCCGCGTTCGATATTTAAATCCATCGAAGAAACGTAAATGCTGTCGTGGGCGGTGGCCATGCCTTCCAGAAAATAGTAACGCCCGGATTTGTTTTGTAAATCCTCTCCAGATGTAACAAACAGACTATCACCGGTTCGGTTCACACGAATAACCTCCATGCCTGAAGCATCGAGGTAGCGAAGCTGGTAATAGGAATGCTTTCCCTGTGAAAACTTAAGAAAATCTTGCTGCATCTCGTTCCGCGTTCGCACAATATCAACGCCCGGGTGCTTGCTGCCAACGGTCTGCAAAGAAGCAAATTGCCTGACGGAACGCAGTGACTTAAGGTACTGCAAGTCATATTCCACGCGTTCCAAGAAATGGCCGATTTCTTCACCGGTCTGGTCGATCTGAAATTGCAACGTCTTCAGCGCTTGCTCCTCCAGTGAATTGCTCATGGACCAAACGCTGTAAACACCATAAACCACGAGCGGTAAAACGCCAACCCCGAGAAAGGCGATGACGAGCTTCCTGCTAATATTCAGCCTCGGGAAAAGCTTATTGAGGTTTTTATTCATCATTGGAGGTGACGCTGTTGTATGTGATAAAAGATAACATGGCGTATGTTTGAAAGTACAAACAATCACTTCAAACCGTGTTGATGAGCAGCTTTTCGCGGTAATTGAGCTGCGTTTGTCATTAACGATTCTGTATGGAATCACCTGAAATCAAAGCTGCGAAAGCATTCCCGCGTTCAGGAAGATGCACCCAACCTGCGGCACGACCAACCATGTCATTTCGAATTCGACGCTGTTTGCCGGCGTGTGAAATCGGGCAAAGCACAAAGAATTCTGTTCTATTCTAATGCCTCACCCCGGGTGTGTCGAAGCATCCAAACGCAACAATTGAATAAACATTCGACGACTGCAACTCAGAACAACTCCAACCGAAAAACTGCTCGGCGATACAAATCAATGCGCTAACAAAAAGACCTGTTTCAAAACGGCGTTCAGGTGTAAGCAAACACCCGGGGGTTATGCTGCACTACTGCAAACGTGCAATATTAAATTCCGCCACCGCTGCAAAACGCGTTGTCCGGAATGACATGTCGTCGTGGGAAATAAGTGGCGGCTTTAAACTAAGACAGTTGCGTTATAAAGTCAAATATTTTTTTGCCGTTTACGGCTTTAGGTTTGGGCTCAATTGGTGCAAGCAGGCAAGGATAGCCTTGTTTTATTGGTGAGAGGTTCTACACCGGTAAATAGCAATTTCTAGGTCGGTTTGTGTCAGGCTGGTCATTGTAACTGAGCCTGTGGTTTCAGCAATAAAATTGTCGGCAAGCGCTGTAAATCAGGTGCGTAAGAGACTCACTGAAAAGGGATGACAAAAATGACCAGACCACTTTTCCGCTTGTCTTCATCATTTTTCGTTTTATATTTAACAGGGGCACGAAACTCAAAGCGCTGCGCCACTCACGGCAACAGAGAGCGGGATTTGAAAGCCGGCTTTCTTCGTCGCCCGCACGACAACGCGAGCAGATAAATCCAGGGCAGTGCCGGCACACACAATTGGGAAACCGAAAAATGAAGATTATTGCCCATCGCGGCTCATCAACTATCTGGCCTGAAAATACGATGTTTGCATTCGAGCAAGCAGAGAATGTTGGCGCGGAAGGCTTTGAAACCGACTTACGCCTGTCGGCAGACGAGGAAATTATTCTGGCTCACGATGACAATTTGCAACGCTTCGGGTTACCGGAAAAGACCGTGAGCGCCCTCAACGCCGAAGAAGTATGCCGAATAGAAATCCCTTCACCAGACGGCAAACACCAAGGCCGTATCATCACCCTGAAGATGTTGCTGGATCGATTCCCGGAAAAATCCTACATCTTCGACCTGAAAATAACCAGCGAATTGCTGATGCAGAAACTCAAACTTCTGCTCAAGGACTTGAACTTTCACAACCGCATCTGGTTTTTAACCTGGAGTCAGAAAGCAGACGATTTGGTAGCGCGATATTTTCCCGGTTACGCCTGCTTCCCGCGCGAGAACATAACACGCCGCTGGGGGCTCTCAAGCATTTTAGGGATGGGCGCGCTGGTTCAACCAACCCATAAAATCCTTTCCTTACCGCCTTATTTCAACGGGCTGCCGGTTTTTAAGAAAAAGCAAATAGCCAGGTTACACGCCGATGCCAGAGAGTTTGTCGGCTACATTGTAAATACAGAAAAGGCCTTTCGCAGATGTTGCGAATGTGGTGTTCAAACAATCCTGACCGACCGGCCGGATTTAACCGCGAAACTGCGACAAGTGAAATAATATTATACCGTGCGATACAGACAAATAAACCGCGTTTTGATACCCGTTGACATTGGACGTCAAGACCAGAAACACGAATCAACTATACAGGAGTAAAGCAGCAATGGCAACTAGCAAAGAAACAATTGGTATTCTCACTGGTGGAGGTGATGTTCCCGGCCTCAATCCCGCTATCCGTGCCGTCACATTCCGCGCCCTTCGCGAAGGCTATCGCGTCATTGGTTTGCGGCGTGGCTGGGCAGGATTGGTCGACATGGTGCAGGATGAAAAAGCAGACAACAGCAACAACTTCATAAATTTGACCGAAGAGATAGTTGACAGAGCAGGTCGAACCGGCGGTACATTCTTGCACACATCCCGTACGCGCCCGAGCCATCTGCCCAGAAGCATTGTTCCAGAACACTTGCGTGATACATACACCGACGAGATAAACGATGTGACTCCCACAGTCCTGTCTAATCTCGAGTTTCTTGGAGTGGATTTCCTCATCCCAATCGGCGGTGACGATACCCTAAGCTATGGCCAACGCCTGCACAAGGAAGGCGTTAAAGTTGTCGCTATCCCCAAGACCATGGATAATGATGTTCCGGGCACCGATTACTGCATTGGCTTCAGTACATGCGTTACTCGTACAATTGAACTCACTCACACCCTGCGGACAACGTCCGGTTCGCATGAGCGTATCTGCGTTATCGAAGTATTTGGCCGCTATGCCGGTTACACGGCAATGCTGCCAACCATGGCCGGCGCAGCCGATCGATGCGTCATCCCGGAGCACCCTTTCGACATGGAGCACTTGACCGAACTGTTGGTAAACGATAGGAAACAACACCCAAGTAACTACTCTGTTGTCCTCATTTCAGAAGGTGCAACAATGGCCGGCGAAACGGATATGTCTTTCGAAGGCGGCGAGGCAGATCAGTATGGACATCGAAAGTTGGGAGGTATTGGTGATAAAGTCGCAATAAAAATCAAGGAATTGTCAGCCAAATACAATAATGGCACGCGAGTAAATATTGTGAATCAAAGGCTTGGTTACCTGGTCAGGTGTGGCGATCCCGATGCGCTGGACTCTATTGTCCCCATGGCATTTGGCAATATTGCATTGGATCTTGTTCTAACAAACACATCCGGGCGGCTTGTCAGCCTGCACAATGGCTGTTACGATACGGTGCCGATTGAAGTGGTGACCCGAAGCAAAAAATCCATCGATGTCGGCAAATATTACAGCATTGAACGGTTGCGGCCCAAATATGAAACATTCATAAGACAACCGCTGTTTATCATGACCAGTGACATTTAGTTTATTGGCTGAACTGAGGTTCAGCACTCCGAAGCCTCTTTACCTGAAAATTATCGAACAACAGTGTACAAAAAAAGCCCCGGCTCAAACGACGGGGCTTTTTTTCTGGAGGGACGACTCATTTATTACGGTTTAATTTTGTAGTGTCATAACATAATCTCTGTGCACCCACCCCACTCTGCCGCTCGCCAGGCGAATCTTGCGCCAATCCCCTCGCTTCTCCAACAAAGCGAAACGTTGCCCTTTGCGTATTTGTCCCACTTTCCAGTATTGAGCGCCGGGGCCGGAACGAACATTTAACAGCTTTGCAGTGACGGCAAGCGAACCTTTGCTGCCTGATATTTGGGAACTTGGGCTTCTCTTTTTTCGTGACTTTGTGGCGTTATAAATGTTGCCCGGACTTCTGTAGCCCGGCATTGACTTTTTCCCAAGAGAGAGAATAACGGATACGCGGTGGATATCATCGTTCAGCAAACGGTCGCTGGCATAACCATAATTCAGCTCCAGCATGTGGCTCGATAAAGGAAAGGCGAAGCCCGCACCCCCGGTGATCTGACTGTCGTTGAAGCCCAGTCTTAGCGGCATCATTTCTACTGGTCGAATTTCTGCACCAAGATGCAGGGTCATCGGCTGACCGCTTGTTCTGTTTACATCAGCGGACACCGTCACACCTTCATAAACTTCCACGGCTGTACCAAGCCGCAATGTCAGTGGCACACCTTCAGTCAACCCGCTTTTCCAGCGATAGTCAGTGCCAATATCCTGAGCCAAAGCGCCAAAAGAAAGCCAGTCGGTAACACGCAGCATCATGCCGGCGTCAAAGCCCAAACCGGTAGCAAGGTCGTTATCCAGATTGTTGCGAATAAGTTTTACGCTGCCACCGAAAGAAATGTGTTGATTCAACGAACTGCCTACTGAAAAGAAAAGTGCATCCTGTGAATTGCCAAAGAAATATTCAGGTTGAGCGCTATTTCCAGAGCGCCCCTCAATGCCGGTGATTCTCAAGCCGACCCAACTTACACCCAAAGTAAACATGCCCCTTACGGGAATCGCGCTACTTATGTAGTTGAACCTGCGGTCAAAAGGCAGGTCGACATTCATAAATTCAAACTGCGCGCTCCGGACATGCTCCAGTCCGGCGGGATTCCAGTAAGCGGCTGAAGCATCATTTGCCAACGCTGTAAACGCGCTGCCCATGCCCAGGGCGCGGGCGCCAACACCCATTCTTAAAAAGACGCCCGGAGAGCCGTTGCTGTCCTGCGACAAAGTTGTTGTGGTCGTATTTTCTTCCTGGGCAAGTAAATTGCCGCTCAACAGAAAGAGGGCCACGCTGAAGTTGATTACACAAATTTTCAAGAACCGCATTTTAAATACCTCTATTATATAGACTATCTTCGTATTGCAATTTTAAGAACACGCTGCTCATTGCCCGATCGAATGCTACAAAAATAAACCCCATTGGACACATATTGTCCATCGCGATTGCGCCCGTCCCAAACTTCCTCAGTATGTTCACCAGCACTTTTAAACCTGTTTTTCACCAACCTTTTGACCAGATTGGTATTGGCGTCAAGGATTTCGATGGTCACTTCACCGGACTGCAATAACTCGTAACGAATCTTCGTTGACTCACTACCAATTTTAAACGGGTTCGGAAAATTGTAGGCCTGGCGCGCCAGCACACCGGAGTCACCGGTCGGCCCGGAGGTGGAACCATCATCGCCATTGCCGTCATCACCAGTGTCATCGCCACCGGTATCTTCAGGAATGAAAATATCCACTTCAGCAGAGAAGGCACTTTCATTTCCGGACAGGTCAACAGCCGCCACGACAAAATAGTAATGTTGGTTCGCGTTGAGCCCCTCGATACGATAAGAAGTCAGGTTGCCAACGTACAAATCGCTGCTGTATTGACCGGTACCTTTGCCGTAATATATTTTGTATCCGGCAAGATCTGACTCATGGTTGGAATCCCATGAAACGATGACCGATTTCGCGCTGCTGCTTGTTACAATAAGCAACAGAAGAAGGCCAGCTAATAAAACTGCCTTTCGGCAAACCGTTGCAACGAGTCTGCCGAATACATCTCGCTTCTTCTGTACTAATAATTTGTACATTTCTTTTTCCTTCATGTTATTCACCTTTTAATCATCTCTTGCTCATTACATGCCCAATACCAATTTCAGTATCTCTTTTGGACGTACAGGTTTTTGCACTACTTTGCATTTCGTCGCAGTTTTAAGCCCCGGATTCGACCGCAAAATATCTGCTCCTGTGATAAAAATAATTTTAACATCGTCCACGATGCGGCGGCATTGTTTTGCCAGCTCCAGGCCATTTAAATCAGGCAGGTTGTAATCGGTGACAATAACATCGTGCTTGCGCGCCTTGAATTTACGCAATGCCTCTTTGCCGGTTGTGGCCACGTCTGAGTCGTATCCTTCGCAATCAAAATATTCCTTTAAAACAAAAGCGGTATCCTTATGGTCTTCAACAATCAATATTTTGCTTTTCATTTTACTGCTGGAACAAAGGGGAGATGATGGTTCATCTTCGGGTCCCGGGCAAGATGACCGCATGTCCCCTGTTCCTCACTCCTTAAGACTTTAATTTAGTTACCGGTCTTTTGCAATTTATTTTTCAATTCGTTTTTTTCGATACACCCTCCTTGGCAAATGCGATGCCACAAACCAGGGAGCTAGTCAAGTATTTGTTTTATATAGAAAGTCAGGCAACAGCAGCGCGCGCTATGGCCGGTTGCGCGGCGTGTCAGGGTGAAGTCAATGTAAAACTTACATAAACCGGAGTACAAAGCTTCAGCTTTGCCCGCGAAACGGTCTGTCGGTTTTGTTTATTTAACCTGAGTTCGATATAAAGCCGGAAAGAAAAAACCGGGGTTGTTATTCCCCTCCTGGGAGGGGTTAGGGGTGGGTTTACCAGCAATACTGATAGAAACCCACCTCTAAATCTCCTCCCAGGGGGAGGCTTGAAGGGCTCAGCGACTTACACCGAACTCACGTTTATTTAAAATAAACCTCGCCTCCACAACAAAAAACTAAATGCTAAAGCATTTCACTCCAATCCCCCCCAAAAACGAAATGCTGAAGCGTTTCACTCCTCTAAAAAGTATCAATATGGCGTATTTCAAAACTTAAACCAACCTTTTGATCAGGGACTGCCTCTGTAGCAGCACCTGTTTTGCGCCGGTTGAAGCTGCTCCAGCGGTACTGTTCCGGTCGCTCAACAACATTGTGTTTTACAGCATTCCAGTAAAGATAAGCAAGATGATTTTCATAATCACCACCGCCGCTCAAGCAGGTGTCCCAGTAATTCCACCAAACCTGACGACCAGGCGCGGAATCCAGTTGATTCAATTCTGTGGCAGTGGCGCCGTGAATACGTTGAATAATGACAGGCATATCAATTGCTTTGTTTGCAGAAGCAACAATGTGATAATGATTGCTGAAAACAACCCACTCGTTTATTTGCCATTCGAACTGTTGAAACCATTTGTGCATGGCTTTAAGAAAGATATCTTTGCGCTCATCATCATCAAACAGATGCTCTTTGTTATAAGTTGCGCCCGTAAGGAAATAGACGGCATGGTCGATAAACAGATGCGGTGGATTGTGTAGGTATCGTTTGAATTTCATAGGTCATCTTTGTTTTATGCCATAACAGGAGTGCAAAGCTTCAGCTTTGCCCGCGAAGCGGCTTACGGGTTTGATTGTAAAAGATAAACCTCGCATACACAACAAAAACGAAATGCTGAAGCATTTCACTCCATGGTCGCAGTGCAAAAGTTCACTTCTGCACTGCGAAGCGGTTTCAGTCCCGCTCATCACCAATAAAATACTTGTTCAATTTATTATGCATGGTTTTCAAACTGATTCCGAGAATCTGTGCAGCCTTGGTTTTGTTATTGTTGGTTTGCTCAAGTGTTTTGAAAATAATTTCCTTTTCGACTTCATGCAATGGCTTGCCCAGTCGAATCGTATCGCCACTGTCCTGCATTGGTGAGAAAAAAATGTGTCGGGGCAAATGCTGCAATTCCACTTCCTCTTCCTGGCACAAAATCACAGCGCGCTCGACCAGATTTTTTAATTCACGAATATTCCCGGGCCAGTGATATTTTTGCATGGCATCAATACAGGATTTGGAAAAACGCTTTATGGTTTTATTGTTTTTACGATTAAAGTAATCAAAAAATTCATCTGCGATAAGTAGTAAATCGCTCATGCGGTCGCGCAGCGGCGGCAAATCAATGTCCATTACACTCAGACGAAAATAGAGGTCCTCGCGCAAAACGCCTTCAGCCAATGCCGTTCTAACGTTGCGGTTGGTGGCAGAAACCAGACGGACGTCCACCTCAACTTCCTTTGTACCACCCAGCCTGCGAAACTTCCTTTCCTCCAGAACGCGCAGGAGCTTGGACTGGGTATCAGCCGGCATCTCGCCGATTTCATCCAAAAACAGGGTGCCGTTATTGGCCATTTCAAAACAACCGGCCTTTTCTTTGATCGCCCCGGTGAAGGCGCCTTTTTCGTGGCCGAACAATTCATTCTCAAGGATATCTCTTGGAAAAGCGGAACAGTTGACGGCGATAAAAGGGCCGGATTTACGACTGCTCTTTGTGTGAATGGCGCGGGCCACCAACTCTTTGCCGGTACCGCTTTCACCTGTGATAAACACATTGGCTGTGGTGTCGGCAACCGCATTGATCATGCCGTACACTTTTTGCATCTTTTCATCCTGGCCGATCATATCTTCAAAGCGGGAAAGACTCTTGACTTTCTGCTCGAGTTTCCGCTTCTCTGCCACCAAAGTTTTGTTTTCCTTAACCAGCGTCTGTTTTTCAAGCGCTTTGGGGACGATACTGCGAATGCGTTTCGGGTCAACCGGTTTGGTAAGATAGTCGTAGGCGCCTTCTTTTATGGCTTCAACCGCCGTATCAATTGAACCCTGCCCCGTGATAATAATCACTTCCATGGGCAATCGGCGCTCTTTGACTTCACGAAGAATTTCAAGTCCGGTTTTACCAGGCATCATTAAATCCACAAGAATCAGATCGAAATTATCCCGGTCCAGGCATTCAAGGGCAGCAAATCCGTCGTTAACGGTCTCGGTTTCATAACCTTCCAACTCCAGCATGGCCGACAAACCGGTCGTAATTGATGTCTCATCGTCAGCAATCAGCAATTTGAACTTTTGTGCTTTTGTCATATCGAATTAA
Source organism: Candidatus Zhuqueibacterota bacterium (assembly GCA_029262005.1). GTDB lineage: Bacteria > Zhuqueibacterota > Zhuqueibacteria > Oceanimicrobiales > Oceanimicrobiaceae > JAJDAG01. Next base: position 103,602 of record JAJDAG010000150.1, read on the forward strand.
AACCCAGGGTTACAGTGGTTCCTTTTCCTACCTTGCTCTCTAACTGCATTTGCCCGCCATTGCCTTCAACCATCCGTTTTGTTACAGGCAAGCCAATGCCGGAGCCTTTCTTCTTTGTGGTGAAATAAAGATCAAAAATCCGTTTCTGTTCTTCTTTGGAAATCCCGACGCCTTCATCTCTTACTGAGATAAAATTTTTCTTCCCTTTTGCCCAGGTGCGAATAGCAATTCTGGAAGCCTCGCTGCTGGCGTGCATGGCGTTCACCAGGATATTGAGCAGAGCTTGCTGAACTTGCCCCCGGTCGATACTAACATCTTCAAGGCCCTTACCAAGACGTAGTTCAACTTTAATTCCCTCTTTTTCAGCTTCTGCTAAAACCATCTGCGATACTTCTTTGACAATTTCATTGAGGCCGGTCCGCTCTTTTTGCGGCACCCCTGGTCGAACATAATTGAGGAAACCCGTGATAACCTCATTTAGATGTTCCAGCTCTTTCTCAATGATATTTAAGTGCTTTATGGAGTCGGCTTTTGCTTTGCTTCTTATCATTTTCGTTCGTAAAACATCGATATTGATAACCAGTGCGTGCAGCGGATTTTTGACCTCATGGGCCATAATATCCATAAAGCGGGAAATGGTTTTCAACTCCCTTGCCAGGCTGTTTCTTCTCTCCACCGCCGTGCGTTGAACCGAATCCAACTGTTCCAGCCTTGTCAAGGCGATATTCACTTGGTTGTAAGTGTCCTGAAATTCATCACCGCGCTTTCGTTTTATCCTGTATCCATACTTCCGTTTATCGATATTCGCCATTGCGTTGTCAACCAGCCGCAGCGGCGACTTCAGCACGCGTGTAGCCGCCATGGCAACAAAAATAATTCCGAGTATGCCTGCAAAACCGATTAGATAAAGCTTGATTGTGGTTTCGTGCAGCGCCGCGCTAATGTAGAAATGTGCATTGATGAGCACAATTGCTTTAAGCGTCGACCCCTGGTTTAAAGTCCAGGCAGCCGCATAATGATTGCTGCCATCCACCTTTTGAACGGCATTTTTTCCCGGAATCTTTTTTGCCAAAATTGCTTGCGCGGCCGCGTTGCCGAAAAACGTCTTCCTGGAAAAAACGACCTGACTGTCTGAGGCCACAATCCAGAACTCATCAACGGCGCCCAGATCGGCATCCTGTTCAATGAAGTAAGTTCGCAGTGGTTTTTCTAAATCATCGGACCATCCGCTCTTGAACCCACCGGCGGTGAGTACGGCACTGGTCTCTTGCTTAAGCCGGTTGGCCAAAACCTGCGCCGAGGGTGCGGCCATACCGGTGATAATTCGATTTACGCCGGTAAAAAAGAAAAATGCGGCCAGGCCGAACACGAGACCAAAAAATATAAAAAGCAGCGTAAGCTGTTTATGAAAAAGCTTCATAAAGTAAATGGGTTAAAAAATGAAATGGTACTGAGGCCGGAAGAGTGCAGGTCTTTCAAACGCTCAGCAAGTACGCTTGCGACGTGCAAATTAACGCCCAGCCTGTTAAATGTCAAGTGAAAACGCCCGGTTTTTTGCTTGATTTAGTGAGCAGTCTGTGATACATTTGTTGCGGTTACACGCCACAACAAAATCATATTACTTAAACCTTACACAGAAAGGCCCATTTTGCGAATAACCAAAGTTTACACAAAGCAAGGCGACAAAGGGAAAACCCGGCTTGGCGGCGGTCAGACCGTATCGAAAACTTCGCTTAGAATCCGCACGTATGGCACGGTTGACGAGCTCAATTCGTGTATTGGCCTGGCCCAGGCGTTTGAACCGGCTGAAAAAGTGCAGGACGCGCTCACCCAAATTCAACACAGACTTTTCACCCTGGGCGGCGACTTATGCGTTCTCGAGGAAGACAAAGTCAAGTGGGGCACAAAAGGCATGGAAGAGAAACATGTCACAGCGCTGGAAAAACTGATGGACGAACTCAATGAGACACTGAAACCACTGGAAGAGTTCATTTTGCCGGGCGGCACCAAAGCCGCTGCATTCCTGCACCAGGCGCGCTGTGTCTGCCGCCGCGCAGAGTCGTTAGCAGTGCAATTGTCACTCGAGGAGCAGCTCGGAGGGCATGTCATTCAATACTTGAACCGGCTTTCAGACGCCCTGTTTGTTCTGGCGCGATTTGATAATTATGCCAATAGCGTAAGTGATGTTTTATGGAATAAGAATCTTAAATAAGCACGATTTTGATCTCACATTACAACGTCTCACCAATTCATTTCACAAAATACGAGAATTACATTCAAACGGAAGGTTGAGTTCAACTTATGCAGCAATGGATTTACTGGGCAGGCATTTTATTTTACAGCGCCACAGTGCTGGCAGTCGGATGGCGCGGACTTGGAAAGGCGCAAACCACCAGCAGTACCGATTATTGGTCGGCCGGTAAGAATCTAGGCCCGTGGGCGACCGGGCTGTCCATTTCCGCCAGCTTCATGTCTATTAGCTGGTCGTGTGTTTATGCCGTGCAACTGGTTTATTGGTACGGACTCAGCGCCGTCTGGCTGCTGGCTGTGCCGTGGCTTATTGTCATGGTCTTCTTCTATTTTCTGACACCGCACTTCCGCAAACTGCCGGCATTTTCACAGCCGGAAATGCTGGGCCACAAATTCGGCGAAGACATAAGGCGCTATTTTGCCTTGCCGTTGGCGTTTGTTTTCCTGGTTTGGGGCGGCGCTGAAATCTATGCAGCCGCGCAAATTCTATCCCCAATTTTAAAGGCGCCATTTCATCTGATTCTCGCCCTGATTGCTCTGGTGGTAGCGGGCTATTCTTACATGGGCGGTTTCTCAGCCGTGGTAACCACAGACAAAGTGCAATTCGCTTTGGTGGCATTTTTCGTTACGGCTATTTCATGGGTGGCAACAGATGCCGTGCTGGAACAAGCCCCCATTTCAGAAGCGTTGCAAACGCTTGCCGCACCGCCGAAGACCGGGCAACCGGCATTTTCACCATTCGCTGCAGGCTGGGTTTTGGTCACACTGACCCTCTTCGCCTATCTGCCCGGCTGGATAGTTGAAACCGACATTTGGCTGCGCCTGCAGGCTGCGCGTTCCGAAAAAGCCGCACGCCAGGGCGTTCTCATTGCTGCCGCCAACTCGGTGCTATTCATTGTTTTGACGCCACTTATTATTGGCCTGGCGGCATTGTGGCTCTACCCACCGGTGGGCGCTGAAATTCCAGCTATACTCAACGACGGTGCGGCTATTTTCGCCGTGCTGATAAACGAGCATACACCCAAACTGCTCGGCCTGCTGCTGACAGTCGGGCTCGCGGCTGCGGCAATGTCCACCATTGACACCTGCAGCAATGTCATGGCGGTTTCGCTCTCCTATGATTTGCTGGAGCCTTATCTGCTGAAAAAAAATAAAGATGCGGACTTAAGGAAAGTAGCCAGAAGCATGTCTGCCCTGGCTGTTGGCATGGCCTATGTTTACGCCCTGTTCACAGATTCGCTCTGGGATATTTTTTATCTCTCCTCCGGCGTTTTGACCACCACCCTTTTCATTCCAATGATGGCCCTGTTCCGTAAAAACACGCCGGCAAAAAAAGTTCGCAACTCGGCTGTTACGGGGTTTGTTGCAACCATCGTTCTCTATTTTCTGGAAAGTCATGGCGTTCTGGCAGGTCTGCAACCGGAGTGGCTGCAGCAAACAGGATTGGGCTATATTATCTGGGCGTTTATTTTGAGCTACCTTGCTTTTCGGGTGTCCTGATTTTCACAACCGACAGCTTCCTGCGTTGCGCTTGCAGCAGGGGGAAACTGACACCTGCTGTTATGTCGCCTGAATTATGCACCAGGCACAGAGAGCACAGAGTTTTAAAAAACAAGCAATTAAGGCCTAAAAAATATGAGAA